>JASHPH010000076.1 GCA_030038255.1 Candidatus Sulfotelmatobacter sp.
AGCAGGGCCGCTACTCCGTGCTGCTGGGCAGCACGCAGAGCGAAGGGGTTCCCTTGGACCTGTTCGCCTCGGGCGATCCGCGGTGGCTAGGAGTGCGGGTGGAGTTGCCGGGAGAGGTCGAGCAGGCGCGCATCCTGTTGGTGAGCGTGCCGTATGCGCTGAAGGCTTCGGATGCGGACACGCTGGGCGGGAAGCCGGCTTCGGCCTACGCGCTGGCGCCGACGGAGACGAGTGCGACGACGGCAACGACCAACACGTTAACGGCAGCGAGCGCGGCTAGCCCGACGACGACCAAGGGGAAGAAGCCGGCGACCGCGGGTACGGAAACGATGGGTTTCATCCCCATGTTCATCGACACCAGCGGAGACCTGGGGAACTCGCTGATCGAGCAGAGCGGGAGCGCGATCGGGATTGGGGAATCGCCCGTGCAGACGCTGGACGTGAGCGGAGGGATTCGAGCGAGTACCGGGCTGGCCACGGGCAACCGGAACACGTCGGCGGACGCGATCAACACGAACGCGCTGTTTCTGAACGGCTCGAACGCGATGGGAGTGATTGGGACGAGCAACGCGGTGTTCGCGCCGGGAGTGCTGTTCACGAAGGTGAGCTTCTATGCGGGCAATGGGACGACGAGCTCGGAGCGAATGACGATCACCGGTACGACGGGAAACGTGGGCATTGGGACGGTCACTCCCCCGGGCTCACTCACGGTGGCCGGCAACGTGCAAATCAGCACTCCCACTACCACCCCTGCCTCTCCTGCCAGCGAACTTGTATTCCCTGACGGGTCATTTTTGACCGGCGCGGGGACCGTAACGGGCAATCTCTCCGTTACAGGCCAAATAACGGTACTCGTGCCCGGCGCTGGAGTTATGTTCCAGAGCGGATCGAATTGCGTTCTCCTGACAATCAGTAATTCGGGCGCGCTCCAACAAGGCACATGCCCTTGAGACGAGCAATCGTATCCGTTCTCTCATTGGGCCTCTGCCTTCCGGCGGTCGCTCGTGCCAACGCTCGGGCACAGATTGCTCAGGATTTCCCGAAAGAGACGAGCGGAAATTCTGCGGGGAAGCCGCAAAACACGCAGGCGCCAGCCTCCGATGTCGTGCGGCCCGCTCCACCGGTCCTCTTCTCGCCCGCGCGGCCATCTCGACTGTTGAGATACAGCGGCGAATTGCGTGACGCCGCGGGCCAGCCACGCACCGGCACCGTCGCCCTCACCTTCTCCATTTACGCGGGCCAGCAGGGCGGCGCGGAGCTCTGGACGGAAACTCAGAGCGTGGCGCTAGACGCAGAGGGGCGCTACTCCGTGCTGCTGGGCAGCACAAAGAGCGAAGGGATGCCGCTCGGCCTCTTTGCGACTGGCGCCCCGCGCTGGCTGGCCGTGAAGGTAGAACTGCCCGGAGAAGTGGAGCAAACGAGGGTGCTGCTCGTGAGCGTGCCGTACGCGTTGAAAGCCTCAGATGCCGACACACTGGGGGGCAAGCCGGCCTCGTCGTATGCGATGGCATCTTCAGGCGCAGGTGCTGGGGGCACGCAGACAGGGAAAAAACCGGCGACCACCAATACCGAGACCGAGGGCTTCATCCCCATGTTTACGAATAGTTCGGGAGCGCTCGGGAACTCGTTGATCGAGCAGGTGGGGACCGCCATTGGGATAGGGGAATCGCCGGTTCAGACGCTGGATGTGAACGGAGGGATTCGAGCGAGCACGGGATTGGCCACGGGAAGCCGCAATACCTCGGCGGATGCGATCAACACAAACGCGCTGTTTCTGAACGGCTCCAACGCGATGGGGGTGATTGGGACGAGCAATGCAGTGTTCGCGCCGGGCGTGCTGTTCACAACGGTGAGTTTTTACGGAGGGAACGGGACGACGACCTCGGAACGAATGACGCTGAACGGGACGACCGGAAACATCGGGATCGGGACCGTAACTCCGGGCGGGTCGCTCACCGTGGCCGGGAACATGCAATTGACGGGAACAGGTAGCTCCATCCTCTTCCCAGACGGAACCTTGAGGACAAGCGCGAATTCGATCTCGGTTCCGCTCTCTGTGTCGCCGCCCTCAAATCTGGCCAGCGGGACGTCGAGCCAGGTCGTCACCGGGACCGGCATTTTTCTTCAAAGCGCAAATGGAAGTTCCTGCGGACTTCTCGTCGTTAGCAACAGCAGCGCGCTCACACTGAATTCGGCCACGTGTCCCACAGCGGTGCCGGTGGTCCAGCTCTCTGCGGAGTTGCTGAACTTCCCCGCAGTGCTTGTCAATACGGCCAGCTCGGCAATGACCGTCACCGTGACGAACGTGGGAACAGCAAGTCTGAGCTTCTCGGCCAATCCAAGCATATCCGGTCCCAGCGCCGCGGATTTTTCCACATCCACTTCCACGACGCCGTGTTCTACATCGTCAGCAGTCACGGCTGGTTCGAATTGCAGCGTTAACCTGATTTTTACGCCGTCCCATTCAACGGTGGAGTTGGCCACGCTGACTCTAACGGACAACGCCACGCCTTCCACTCAGTTAGTTCAACTCGTTTCCGCTCCCGGAATTCACTGGGTAGGGTTGTCAGGAACGAACAGCACCACGGCGGGCGTCACCTATAATGTCTATCGTGGAACGTCTTCCGGTGGGGAAGGCACCACGCCGATATTCACTTGCACTACTCTCGAAGCGAGTCCCACAACCTGCATGGATACGAATATGGGCGCTGGGCTGGTTGCAGGCGTTACCTACTACTACACGGTAACGGCGGTTTTGAACACGGTTCCAAGCGCGCCCTCCAACGAAGCCATGGCCACGATTCCTATTCCATGACGGCCGATGTCAGAATCAGGCATTTTGGTTTCTGACGGTTTTGGCGAATGAGGGCTGTCGCTCGATCGCATTTTGGCGCTGGAACTGAAGCTTGTTCTCGCCAGGCCCGCTCGCGGTCGTTTCTACTGCAACTCCTGGAGAGGCGCGTGTGACTCGCTCACGACCGCATGGACGCGGCTGCGGCGCGTGACATCTGAAAAAAGTCCAGATTCTTCCGGTACCACTCCGTCGTCACTTTCAAACCGCGCCGCAAATCGTAATTTGGCTGGTAGCCGAGTATCTGGCGCGCTTTTTCCAGAGAGGGCACCCGGATCTCGATGTCCGGAAACGGAGATTCCTCGAATTCGATCGGAACCGCTCTGCCGGTGGCCTGAATCACATGCTCCGCAAGCTGGAGAATGGTGAGCGTATTCTGCGGATTTCCGATGTTGAAGTCTTCTCCAACCGCGTTCGGCCGGGCGATCATCTCGAGAATGGCGTCACAGAAATCCTCGACAAAGCACCACGAGCGAATCTGCGAACCGTCACCATGAACCTTGATCGGATTGCCGCTCAAGGAGTTGAGCACGAACTGAAGGATTGCATGAGACCCTAGCCGCCGCGGCCCGAATACATTGAATGGCCTCACCGTGACGACCGGCATTCCGCCCTGGCGATGGTACGCCTTCACCAAATGCTCGCCGGCCAGTTTGGCAATCGCATAGCTCCAGCGCGCCTCGGCCGCGGGCCCGACCGCCGCGGGGCTTCCTTCGTGCACTCGGAATGAATTCACTCCGAACACCTCGCTGGTGGAAAAATAAATAAACCGTTCCAGGTGCGGGTTCTTCTCCAGGGCTTTGAGTATGTGCGAGGTGCCATGAAAGTTTGTTTCGAGAGTTTCCTTGGCGTAACTGCATACTCTTCCCACGCCCACAATCGCCGCCGCATGAATCACAACATCGGCTGCATTGGCTGCTTCGTCGACCTTGGCCGCGTCGAGAATATCGGCCTCGATCATTCGCACGTTCGGGTGATTGCCCAGCGCGGTGAAAGCGACAGGCTGGCCGCTGAAGAATCGATCGAGAAGAACAACCTCATTGTCCTCCGCCAGCCGCTCAGCCAGAGTGGAGCCGATAAACCCGGCTCCCCCCGTGATCAGTATGCTCTTGTTTCTGATTTCCGCCCGCTGCCCCAAGGGCATTGCCTTGGAATGCGCTGCCCCTGCAGTGCGGCCATTCCCCTGCGCTTCTGGATTCCGGAAACTCACTTCGAGCCCGTCCTTAGAATCGAAAATTTCAGTAATCGTCGGAAGGAACTTGCTGGTCACAGGCAGTCCATCGAGCAATGCCACAAGACGGTTGAAGGACCCCCTCCCGCGCGGCGCAATGCATACCAAGACCGCGTCTATCTTCTTCGCGTGCACGATTTCAACGAGCTGGGAGGTTGGGCCTAATACTCTCACTCCCGCAACGCTGCATCCCAGTTTGCGTTCGTCGTCGTCCAGAAAGCCGACGAGAGTGACAGAGGGATCGGACGCCAGTTCTTTCGCCGCGCTTGCCCCCATCACCCCGGCCCCGATCAAGAGGACTCGTCGCGGCCCTCGGCTCTTCGCGCCCTGGCTGGCTCTGGTTTGGATCTCGTATACGTAGCGCCGGAACAGTCGGATACCCATCGCGCCCAGAGTGGAGAGCAGGAATTCAACGCATATGACGCTCGCAGGAATTCTAAGAATTCCTGCACTTTCAGGGAGGGTGAATCGCAGTATCAAGAGAACCGCCGAAAACGTTGCGTAGGCCAGACTCGTGCGCCCGGCATCGCGGGAACTGATATACCTCCACTGGATTCGATGGAGGCCCAGCAGCATGTTTGTGAGTAACCGTCCTGCGACCCAAGGCGAGAACAGGGCCCAAAATTGATACTGGTGGTAGGGAGGGATGGAGCCATCGAAGCGGATCAGGAATGCAAGGTAGATCGAAACGGCGATAAGCGAGCCTTCCAGCAGCAGTTGATTCGTTCTCGAATAGGCGTCGTAGCGCATGCAGTCCTCGTCGGATCAGTCCGCATCTTTCAAGCTGGCTGGGTGCTGAAGAACGGATGATTGTTGGGATAGAAACGCAATCCAGCGTCGAAAAGCAAGCGAGCGTCCGTCGCCCATCCTCCTCGCTTCCCGATTCTGGCCCTCCTCCCTAGTTCCTCCTTGGTATTTCTTGTATGCAGCAGCTCCTCAGGCTTCCATGCGAGCTAGCGGCAGCAGGTTGTTCTCCGCGCACCTGGAAGGCTACCTGCTGGACCGTCCGATGGGCGAAAACGCACTTTGCTCAGCTCTTCAGACCGTTTTATCTGGCCGGACATCACCTCGATTGTCTTCTAAGATCAGTTGGCGCCGACCACCAGATCCCCTCCGATATGCTGCCATCACCAGGCAACGCATCGAAGGCGGCTATTATATCCCTGACTGAAATTAGCTGGACTAGAAATTAGAAAAAGCTGGCTGCCGAAGGGGGCCCGGCAGGACAATATCTTCGGCACTCTGAATCCGCAAATCCATCCAACCGCCCAAGCCGCGTCTAGCGAACTCTTATTAGCTTCAGTTAATTCTTTGCCCCTTTAACTTGGGTTCCAGGGTTCGCCGCGGCCGGCCGTAAAGTGCCTGCCGGCTGCCGGGCAAAGAATTCCTGTATCGATTCGACAGTTACGGCAACCTGGTCCGGCGTGATCTCTGAACTCATGGGGAGCGAAAGCACTTCGTTGCAAATCCGCCGGGTCTCCGGAAGGCCGGGATCCGCCAGGCCGAGCCCCTTGTGTTCCCACATCGGCTTCGGCCAGTGTACGAGTGTCTCCACGCCGCAGGAATCGAGGAATGCGCGCAGAGCGTCTCTGTGCGTTGTTCGCACCACATAATTCTGGAAGCTATCGGAATGCTCTGTCCCTGTGAATTGAGGCAAAGAAAGCTCCTCGATGCCTTCCAGCCCCTCCCGGTATAGCTCCGCAATCTGCCGGCGGTGTTCAATCCATTGCGGCAAGTGCCGCAACTTCACGTCCAAAACGGCTGCTTGCACATTGTCGAGGAGCGCGGTGTAGCCGTGGTAGTGATACTCTCCCGTCTGCCGGTCTTCGCCGTTGAACCGCAGCAGCGTGACCATCCGCGCGACCTGTGGGTCATCGGTCGTGATTGCTCCCCCGTCACCCAGCCCGCCGAGGGCCTTCAACGGATAAAAACTAAAACACCCCGCGAGTCCAAACGATCCAGCCTTCTTTCCCCGGAACTCAGCCCCCATCGCCTGCGCCGCGTCTTCGATGATCACGAGATTGTGTTTTTCGCCGATGCGCTGGATCGAGTCCATCTGACAGACGCGTCCATTCAGGTGGACGGGAAGAATAGCCTTCGTCCGTGGAGTGATTGCCGCCTCGAGCGATGCGGGATCCATGTTGAAGTCACGGCCCACTTCCACCAGCACCGGCCGCGCGCCCGCATGCACAATCGCCGATACTGTCGCCACAAACGTGTGGCCGACCGTCACCACCTCATCGCCCGGACCGATACCCGCCGCCCGGAGAGAAAAATACAGCGCGTGATATCCGCTCGCTACACCCACCGCATGCTTCGTGCCTACAAAATTCGCCAGATTGTGCTCGAAATCCCGCAGTTGCGACCGAAGGATAAGATCGCCCCGGGAAAGCGTGTCCGTCAGCGCCTGGTCGATTTCCTTTTTCAATCGGCGGTAGTGTTCACCTGGGTTAACAAACGGAACACGGTAGCTCACCTGTCCCCTCCGCGATCAATGCCCGGCAACCGGCGCTCCCTGCCTTCTTTCGAACTAAGGCACTCGGATGGATTCCACGAGCGGAACCAAGGTCTTTACAATCGAGGCCACTGTCAGGCCGTAGTGTGCTCTCAGGTAGTTCTGGCTGCCAATGACTGGTGAAAAGTCCGAAGGCAGCCCCAGGCGGAGAAAAGCTCCTCGTCCTTCTCCCGCTTCCATCAAGAACTCGGCAACGGCGCCCCCCAGGCCCCCCATTACGCTATGCTCTTCCAACGTCACCACCGCGCGAGTCTCTCGGGCCGCCGTGAGCACCGCCGCGGTATCCAGTGGCTTGATCGTATGCATGCTCAGGATGCGCGTCTGAAATCCCTTGGAAGCGAGCACATCGGCAGCCTGTACCGCCATGTGCAGCAGGCCTCCCGTAGTAATCAGTGTGATGTCATCCCCCTCGCGCACCCGGATCGCTTTGCCGATTTGAAATTCGATGGGCGCCTGGTGGACAACCGCCTCGCCCGCGCGCCCCAGTCTCAAGTAGCAAGGCCCTGGCCACGCCGCGACCGCCCGCGTGGCATGGTCTGCTTCAACGGGGTCGCCCGGCGCGACAACGGTCATCCCCGGCAGTGCCCGCATGATCGCAAGGTCCTCGGTGGCATGGTGGGTCATGCCGAGCGAGCCGTAGGAAAATCCTCCGCCAATAGAAACAATCTTTACATTAGCGCTGTGATAGCAAACGTCGTTTCGCACTTGTTCGAGGCATCGCAATGTCGGGAAATTGGCGATCGAATACGTAAATACGATTTTGCCGCTCAATGCCAATCCGGTCGCGATTCCGGTGAGGTTCTGCTCCGCAACGCCGACGTTTAAGTATCGGTTCGGGAACCGCTCGGCAAACGCCTCCACAACGCCGAACCCCAGGTCTCCAACGAGCAGGAATATCCTCTCATCGCGTTCGGCCACGTCGAGGACGGCCTTGAAGAACGCACCTCTCATTCGGCTACTCCCAATTCCTCCAATGCCTGCTGGAGTTCCTCGTCACTCGGAGCCCGGTAATGCCAGAGCAGCTTGTTCTCCATGAAGCTGACGCCTTTTCCTTTCACCGTGTGAGCGATAATGCAGCTGGGCTTGCCCGCACGGAACGGAACGCTCTGCAAGGTCCCGACGATCCGCGTTAAGTCGTGGCCGTCGATTTCTTCCACCGCCCAGCCAAACGATTCCCACTTGGCGCCGAGTGGTTCCAAATTCAAAACATCGCGAACTGTTCCGAAGCTTTGTATTTTGTTGTAGTCCACGATGGCGATCAAATTGTCCAGCAGGTGATGCGGCGCAAACAAGGCCGCTTCCCATGTGGAGCCCTCATCGCATTCCCCGTCACTCAGCAGCGCGAAGACCCTGAACGCTTTCCCATCGCGCTTGCCGGCCAAAGCCATGCCGCATGCGATCGCCAGACCGTGACCCAAAGCGCCCGTGGAGGCCTCTATCCCCGGTACCCCCCGGTGGGTTACATGGCCGGCCAGGTGCGATTCGTCCAGATAGAAATCATCCAGCCAGCTTCGCGGAAAGAATTCTCGCTCTGCGAGCGCGGCATACAGAGCCGAGCAGGCGTGCCCTTTGCTCAATATAAAGCGATCCCGGTCCGGCGCATTCGGATGTCTGCCGTCCACGCGAAGCACTGCCCCGTAAAGTCCCGCAAGCAAATCCGCGATGGAGAGCGCCGAACCGACGTGCGAGCTTTTCGCGCGATGAGTCATCCGCAGCGCCCGCTCTCGGATCACTCTGGCCAGCTTGTTGAGATCCTGATCCATGGGATTCTTTTGTTCAGTCCGACGGGTTCTCGATCGAGTTGCTTCCGACGATGGCGGCCTCTATTCCAGGACTGCGTAGCCGATGTACGGGTCCCACTCCAGGCGCTGCACTCGAAGTTTGTTCACCGGCAATGTCTCCAGCAGGGCCTTCGTCTCCCCGGGCCAAATTGGGTTGTCCAGCTCATCAAAGGCCAGAACCGCTCCCTTCGGCATTCGCGGGAGGAAGTGTTCCAGAGCCGCTCTTGTCGGCTCGTAGAGATCGAAATCCAGGAAGAGAAGGCTCACAAGCAGGTGCGGATTTTTCTCTATGAACTCCGGAATCGTTTTGGTTGCATCACCCGGAATCAATTGAACTTTCGGAATGTGGCCGAGGAACCGGTCTTGATCATAGATGCGAATCAACTCCAGAAGTTCCTCGTAGCTCGACGAACTCAGTCCGCCCGGTTCCGCAACTCCCGCCCCGGCCCGGTCGGCGGCAGCCACTTCCGGAAATCCCTGGAAGCTGTCGAACCCGTAAATCCGCCGTGTCAGGTTTTCGGGTTCCAGAATTGTGCTCAGTTTCGCCCAGGCCATCAAGCTGAACCCGCGAAAAACGCCGCATTCCACGATGGAACCCTTCACGTCGGCGACACGCTTGAAAATCTCGTACATGGCCAGCAGCCTCTTCAAATGCTGCCGTCGGACGTACTTCGTAAAGTTCTCCAGCTTCGTCTCGATGCTGTCAGAACATTCAGTGAAAATCCGTTCTACTGACTTTCCGACCTCTTGCTCGATTGAAGTGCGAAAAGATTTCATCAACTCCCGCTCCAATCTTCCTTGGCAACGTCGCTACGCGCCCTTCCTATTGGGAGATTACCCCGGACGACCGGCCGTCGTGCATTTTACTCGGAGGCCCGCCACTTGTCCGTGAAAACAGTACGGCGACAATCGTTTCCCACACAATCTTGCAGTCCAGCCAAAAGGTCCGGTTCCTCACGTACTCGAGGCTCAGGCGCATCTTCTCTGGATGTATCTTCTCGAAATAATCCTTATCGGGATCCGGGCTCCCGCAGAGGATTTCGCCTTCATCCTTGAAACGGAGTGAGGCGAAATCGGTCATCCCGGGTCGCAGGGTCAACACCTCCTTTTCTTCGCTCGTATAGCGCTCGGCCGCCCAGGGGATTTGCGGTCTGGGTCCCACCAGACTCATTTCGCCGCACAACACGTTGATGAGTTGCGGCAGTTCGTCGAGCTTGTGCCTGCGAAGAATTCGTCCGATTTTCGTGATCCGCGGATCATCATTCGCGGTAGACGACGGCCCTGATTTCTCTGCGTCCTGAACCATGGTGCGAAACTTGAATATCCGAAAAGGCTTTCCGAATCGCCCCGTGCGCACTCCGCGATAGAAGACTGGCCCCCCGGAATCCAGTTTGATCAAAATGGACACCACGAGAAGCACTGGCGACATGACCACCAGCCCAACCAGCGAGCCGGCGAAATCAAACAAACGCTTCATCTGCCGGACGCTGCCCGGTTTCAACTGCTCGGCGAGTCACTGTTCCGTGCTCCAAAGGCCTTGGGCCATTCCAGTCAAGCCTTTTAGAAAGCCAAGCGCAAATCCGGCGTTCACAACCGCCAGGCTGAACAACTGCGAAGCTACCGGTACATTTTTGTTTGCTCGGTTCGCCATCCATCCCGTCAGAGTCAGCAGCAGCAGGCACACCTGCCCCCAGAACGCTAGCCGGTAAATGGCCCCTTCCCGGTAGAGAAGCGCGCACGAAACGAAACTTCCCAGCATCAGAAACGGTGCCAGCCACCGGAGGAAGTGATGCGACCACATCCTCCATGTGTACACGGGGTGCCGCACCAGGTTCGCTGCTCCCCAGCGCCTGGGTATCATCACGATAGCTTTGGAAACCCCTCGCACCTTGGCGCGAAAGCTGCTCTTCACTGAAGAAAAAGGGATTTCGTAGGCCTTGGCGCCTTTTGCGAAAATCACCTTGCGGCCCTGCAGCACGACGTCGAGCGGAGTGACCGTGTCGGAATCATCGAGCGCATCAACCATCGGCCGCCACAACTCCTTTCTCACCGCCATCGCCGCTCCCGAAGCCCCCGCCAGAATCCCCACCGCACTCTCCATCGCTCGGAGGCTCTCCTCCGTCTTCCAATACAGGCCCGTGAATCTCGAGAGAGGCGATGAGCCGGCCCTCCATCCCAGGCTGCCCACCACGCAGCCCGCCCTTGGGTTCTGCGAAAAGCAGCTTACGACTTCACGCGCAAAGCTGCGATCAAACTCCGTGTCCGCATCGGTAAAAATCAGGATCTCGCCCTGCGCGCGCGCCACGGCTTTATTTTGCGTCGGCCCCTTTCCGCCGCGTTTCAAGTTCAACACCTGGACTCCCTCACCGCTGTAACGTTCCGCAAGTTCGACGGTACGGTCATCGCTGCCGTCGGATGCCACGATGATCTCCAGTTTCTCGCGCGGATAATCCAATTCCAGAAGATTTTCGATCCGCTTTTGAATCGCCGTCTCCTCGTTATAGACGGCTGCGATAACGGAGACGTTCATTTCGCAGTCGCGGTCGGGGCGATCAGCAGGCGCAGTTCGCTCCCGGGCGAAGGCCGCGAGCAGCCACACAATGATTTGGTATCCGGCGTACGCGTAGATCAGTGCCGCCGTGGAGATCCAAAAGACTAATTTGGCAGCCATGTGATTCTCAACGCTCGCCCGGTTTTTTCGGGCCCTTCCGTCCACGCCGCCGCATCGGGCTGCAAACCTGCGCCCCGAGCCTCCCTCCAAAGCGCTTGTTTGCCTCACTCAAGCGATTCCCCCCGTCCTCAGGGGCGACATTCGCGCTGGAGCCGTCCGCCTCGCCGGCACCGCGTCCTCTTCCAACCCTTCCGCCTGTGCGGCAGCCACCGTCAGTCCTACGAACACCCACCAAAGCTCGGTCACCAGAACGCCGGCGAACACGTCGTCCATAAAAGCCTGGGTCATTCGTGCGAGGGTAAACGCTAGGGTCGCCGCTGCGAACGCGCACGTCGTGGCGCGCTTTGTCGTCGCCTGCGTTATCCAGCAAAACGAAACCACCCGCCAGAGCACCCACACAAAGGCCAGAAGTCCGCACACGCCCGATTCGACCAGCACCCTCAGATAATTGTTGTGGGCAAATTCCTGGCTCGATGAGGAAACGAAACCTAGACTCCCCTTGCCGAAGCCGATCAAGATGCCCGGAAAGGAATTTGTAACCAGGGGAACCCAATAGCTTTGGATTCGAGCCATCAGGCTGTCTTCCATCATCCCCGACTGGAATCGTTCCGGAGTCGTCAGCCCGGTGAGCGAAAGAATCAGCCCCACAATCGCCAGAATCAGGATTGTGGAAACCAGGCCCTTCCACTTTCGGCCGCGCCGGATCGCTGCCAAAATCCCGACCCCGAGGATGGCCACGATCACCGCGCCGCGGGAAGCACTTAGAACGATTGCCACAGCCGCGGCCGCGCTGAGCAGCACATATGCCCATCGGTAAGCAAACTTCCTCTTGTACTGGACGGCCGCGAACGCGAGAAGAAGGGTGGCTAGAAAGAACTGGCCGGTCTGAAACGAGCCGACCTCGCTGATCAGCCCGGGTCCGTAGGACTCGTACCGTGCCGTTAGCGGGTCGTAATACGTATCCGCGGCTGCGGATTCCACCACCACGAGCGGCTTCGGATCATGGGTCACTATCTGCACGCCCACCCACACTAGGTTGGCCAGTGCCGCCGCCAGAATCGCTCTCCTCGCCGAACGAAAATCCTCATGTGTGCGGACCCAATTCGCCACCAGCAGGCCAAGTATTCCGAACTCGACTTCCTTCATTAGATAGAGTGTCGTCCTCGCCGGATCAATCCCATACACCCACATACCGAGAATTGAAGTGACCGCGCCCACGGCGAGATAGACGCCATACGATTTGAAAAGCCTGGCAAACTGGAGTTCCTTCCAATTCACGAATGGCAGGCAAAAGGCCAACAGTACGTCTTCTACTCTCAGGTCGAAGATTCTCGATTGGATGAAAATCGGAACCGGCACCCGGGGAAATACTCCGATCGAGAAAATCAAAAGCCCGATGATCGCGCGTCGGCTCATCTTGCTCCTTCACCGCCGTGCGAGGCGGATAGCGCGCGCCTCCGGACTTGTAAGAATCTGCCAGATCGTCAGGATGGTAAGGGCCCCGAGCAGGTACAGGCTGATTACGACGAATATGGGGATGTACAACAGACCGCGCACCCCCAAGTACACACTGGACGAAATACAGAGGAACAGTCCGAAAGCGATCATCATGTTTCGGGAATTAATGGCCTTCACCGTGAGCGCGTCGATCACATTCTTCAGGCACACATAGATCGAGTACGGGAGCACGCCCAGGGCCATGACGCGCACCACGTTGACTACATCCACGAATCCGCTCCCCAGGTACAGCAGGATCATGGGTCGGCCAAACAGGAAGATCCCTCCGATCACAGCCACGGAAATTAGCGAGGAGGCGCTGAGCACCTGGAGCGTCCGTCGTTCCAGCGCCTGTAGGTTGCCTTCCCCGACCATCTGGCTGGCTTCCGGTAGCAGAACTGCGCCCACAGGGAAGAAGAGTGAAGCCACCATGGTCAGCAGTGATGTGCCGAAAGCCACAAATCCCGCCTCTTGAATTCCGTACAGGTGTGCGGTGAATGTCGCGGGAAGCGTCAGGAATGCCAGCTGGAAGAAATCCGCGAACACCCTCCGCACGCCATAGCGCAAAAGTTCGGAAGTTCGCGCAAGCGTTTCCGATCTCGGCCCTCCCAACCCGGCGGTGAGAAGTGCAACCAGTGAGACCACGGTCCAAAAGGCCCCTAGCCCGTTCAGCAGGCGGTACGTACTCGTGGCATAGAGAGGGAATACCACCAGGGGCACGATTCCTTGGTTCACTAAGTTCAGTGCGTTCGCTTTGGCCATTTCCAGCCGGCCTCGGAAATAGCCGTAACAGGCCGTATGCAGCCCCAGCCCGAAAATCATGAAGCTCAGCGGCGCTACCAGGTAACCGTAGTTCCCGCTTCCGAAGAACAGGTACGCCACCGCGCTCTTGAACAAATTGAGCAGCACCAGGCTCACCGTGATCGAGGCCCCGAAGAGGAGCATTCCCGCAGCAAGGTAGCCCCTGCGGTCCCGCTGCACGCTCTCTCCCGTGCACACGGCTACATAGCGGGGAATCGCTACGCCAAGTCCCAACATTACCGCCGGCAGGATCAGAGCGATGGTGCGCTTCACTAGCGCGTACTCGGAAAATCCAACGCTTCCGAGGTACGAGGCGGCGAGCCGGTAGGCAACGAGCTGGCCTGCCAGAGTGACGAACTCCATGATCATCGTTCCGAGATAGATTCTGCGCATCATCAAACCCGGCTCGTCAGTTTCGCTTGCTGGCGGCATGCTCCCGCTGCGGCCTCACGCGCCCGCCCAGGTGTACTTCTCCTCTTGCTGTTCGGCGCTCCGCGTGCTCCATCGTACCCGGGGCTGGATGATGCTGGCCTTGATGCGGTTCCGGTGTTGCTCGATCTTCCGCAGCATGCTGTCAATCAGGACTTCGGAAAGATAATGAGGTTCCAGACCAAGCTGGAGCAGCCGTACGTGCGCCGGATTATAATGATGCTCCTCCATTTCCACCCGCGGATTCCGTGCATGTTCGATCGTGGCGCGAATGCCGATTTTGCCCGCCTGGGTCACCACCAATTCTGCCAGCTCCTTCACGCTGAATGTCTCCGTGAACTGGTTGAACACGCGGTACTCGCCCGCCTTCGCTGGATTCACTATCGCCAGCTCGACGCACCGCAGCGTATCGCGGATGTTCAGAAAACCGCGGTTTTGCCCGCCCTTGCCGTACACCGTCAGCGGGATGCCTAGAACTGCCTGCACGCAGAAGCGGTTCAGCGCGGTCCCAAACACCTCGTCATAATGAAAGCTCGTCGCCAGCCGCGCGTCGAGCAGCGTTTCGTCCGTGTCGATTCCGTACACCACGCCCTGGTGCAGATCCGTAGCCGCAAGTTGCCAGATCTTTACCGCGAACCGGATATTGTGGCTGTCGTGAACCTTTGAGAGATGGTAGAAGGACCCTGGCTGGCACGGAAATGGCAGCACGTCTCGCCGGCCTTTGTGCTCGATCTCGATGAACCCTTCTTCGATATCGATGTTCGGTGTTCCATATTCCCCCATCGTGCCCAGCTTCACCAGGTGGCAGTGCGGCGTCACCTTTCGCATCGCCCAGATCAGATTGAGCGTCCCCGTCACGTTGTTTACCTGGGTGAACACCGCGCGGTTGTAATCCATCATGGAATAGGGGGCCGAGGGCTGCTCGCCGTAGTGCACAATCGCCTCCGGCTGGAACTCCTCAAGCGTATGTTCGACCGTCGCATAATTGCGAAGGTCGCCCACGTACAGCTTGATTGCGTTGCCCGAAACTTCCTTCCAGGCGGACACCCGGTCCTGCAGTGTCAGGATCGGCAGCAGCGGCTCCACGTTTAGTTCGAGCTCCCACCGTCGCTTGGCAAAATTGTCCAGTACCGCGACCGTATGGCCGTGCTGCGACAAGTACATGGCCGTTGGCCAGCCCAGATAACCGTCACCGCCGAGCACGAGAATTCTCACAGTTCCTCCTGTTCTTAACCTGGGCTCCCTGAACCTGAGTCTCCGCTTGCAGCTTCGCCCCGTCACTTCGCGAGTGCATGTGACCTAATCCTGGAAACTCAAGGACTTACATCTGACTTCCGCCCTTGGTCTGGAGACTACTGGGGAGCCACGTCCTTCCCGCTCTTCCAGCGTTTCAGAAACTTTTCTCGAAGAGAGCTCCACTCGTAGCCATTCAGGCTGATGCGATGTGCCCGCTCCTGCACAGCAGCCAGGACTTCTTCCGTGAAAATCACGCCGGCATCCTGCCGGTCTCTCCCCTGCCAGCGGGCGTCGCCCAACACCCATATCGCACCACAAATGAAAGCGAGGAACGAGGTCGATAACATGATAAGAAGACGGGGTGGAAATGACTTTCTCTCTGGCACCACAGGAGCATCGAGTACCTTAATGCTCGGGATTTCTTTTGCTTCCTGCACTTTAGCCATTTCGTACTGTTGGCTCAGCGCTTCAAACACGGCTTCTTGAATTTTTACTCGGCGATAGAGGTCAGCGTACGTTACACCCAGCAGTGGCAGCTTCCGGATGGCTGGGTAGGTTGCCTCCGTTTCGCTATGTGAGCCGGCTTGGCCATCGGACCCCGTCCCCCCCAGCTTCTCTAATTGCTGGCGCAGCTCATTCACGCGCGCCCGGGCTGAGCGCACGCGCACATTCTGGTCCGTGTAGATTTCCTCCAGCATTTTCATCTCGGATTCGGCCGCGATCAGGTTTCCCTCGAGCGTCGCGGCCGCTTCGACCATGGCCCGGCCCTGCTCTTTGATATCCACGGTCATATTCTTGCTTGAGAACTCGCTGAAATCCTTGGAGGCCGCGTCCAGGTCCAGCTTCACCGCCTTGAGGCGCTGCTCGATGAACTCGCGCTCGCGTCGCGCCGCCGAGGTGCTTAGTTGCGCTACCAGGCGGTCTAACTCTTCTACGTAGGCCTGCGCCAGCGCTGTCGCACGCTGCGGATTCTCATCCGTCACCCAGAGCGTGATGATCCCGCTTTTGCGATCTTCGGAGATGTCCGTCTTGCTCGCTAGGATTTTTCTGGCGTCTTCCCACAGCGTGACGTGGTACACCTGTCTCAGTGAGAACCGCTCAATCAATCGATCCGCCACCGTCCGGCTGTTCAGGATCCCTACGAACAGCGCGCCGGTAGTCTTGAAGCCCAAGAGATCGCCCGCTAGGCTGGTGAGACTCCCAGGTTCGCGGGACATCATGGCTGCGGCCATGGCCAGGCCGGACGAGGCTTGGGCGCTGTCCGGTGGCATCAATCGCGCCGCGGATTGGTAACGCTTCGGAATCAGAAAGGCGATCAGGCCCCCGATCACCAGGCCGGCGACGGCTGCCCGAACCAGAAACCCGCGCCGGCTCCACCCCAGGCGCAGCGCGCCGATGATTCTTTCCTTCCCGTTGCCCACCACCGGTTCTTCGGACAAAACCTCCTCGTCCAGCCTGTCTCGGAGCTCCTCCGCCGACGATTCTTCAGTGGTTCGTCTCATGGAACGCCAGCACCCGTTTGGTCCGAATAGGAACTTGCCCTTTGGCCCCGGTGCAGGAGGCTGAGCCCCCCGCGAGGCGAAAAGCCCAATTCAACTGAGGCAGTCACGTTGTTGACCGGTCCGTTAAACAGAACTGGATAATTGCCAATATGTTCGAATTGGACACCCCCGGCTACGTACATTCCCGGTCGGCTGAGCATTTGGAAGTTTACACCATAGTCCTGCCACTTCCCCCCCCGCGGTATGAATTTCGGGCTCACCTCGCTGTTCTTATAGCTGATTTGAAGGCTCGATCTGGGCGAAAACCAATAGGTCGAAGATACCTGAATGGTTTGTCCATCCCGGCCCACCGTGTTGCCCATCAGGTATCCATCATTCGTAAATCCATTCTTATAGTTATAGTCGGTATAGCTGACGCCATAGGCATCCTTCGCGGCGAAGTGTGGCGTCTCCGAGTTTGCCGCCTCGATCCGCAGATCCAGGCGGGGAAGGCCTGGCAGCCGCGCGAAGTAGAGCCCCGGGCGGTAGATGGACTCGGAAAGCGCTCGCCATGCGAACGCGTCGTCTTCTGAGTAAAGGTCCACGTAGAACAGGAGCATGCCGTGCGTCCCGGGTACCCGCAACGTGATATCGCTGCCCGTTGCGCTCTCTCCCGGCGGTGAGCTTTTTCCCGCACAAGCGGATATGGTGCAATGCAGCCCGAAGAGCACCTCAAACCAGCTCGTCGTTGTCAGCGGATCGCCCCCCTGGCCCGCCACGATGGTGTACCTCGAGTACGAGAATTCAAAATACGGGCCCCATTCCAGCGTTGCCTTCTGCCCGAAGATGAAAGGCCGGGGATGGATCGTGTGGCCCTCCAGTTGACCGAAGATTGTGTCGATTCGCGCTGGCCACATGTACTTCAGGATTCCCGGCAGCTTGGGTGGTCGGAGTTGCGTCAGGCGGAACATCGGAAACGGTTCCGCGTTATTGCTGAACATCAGCGCCCCATCTGTGCTCGGTCCCCAGGAGAGCGTCTGCTTGCCCGCGGAGAACTGCCAGTCGCGAAAATCGTAGGCAACATAGCCCTGAAGCAAATCGAGACGATCCACCCCGGCCGAAGCCACGTCGGTTGGCAACGGAATGTTGTCGACGCTTGCGATCACCGTTCGCGCCGTCAGCGGGAGCGGAGGCGCCGACGGAGCGTGCTGGTATTCCGGCTGGAGGAAAAACGCGAACGGCCCTTCCGTCCCGCTGATTTCCACTCCGCCGATCGCGTTCGTGCCCTCGCGGTCCGGTCGGCCCTCGTCATAGGAAATCGTTTGCCCGAAGTCGAAGCCGTCGTTCAACACCTGCCCGCTGATCGAGGTGACTCGCGCGTACGCGGACTCGAGCTGCAGGCTCTGATTGGGGCCCGATTCCATGGCCGCCAGTTCCCGTGTGAATTCGCCGCGCAGTTCCGTGTCAATGCGCAGAGCCTCCTCCGGCGCTGCACCGCCGCGCTGGACTGCGGCATTCAGTTTGTCCTGCGCTTCCGCGAGCATCGTGGCGCATTCGAAACGCGTCCACGGTTTGATGGCAAAGTTCGCCACCGATACGTACCCCATGGCGGAGAGCCGTTCGAACGCCTGATACACCCAGCTCTCAAGCGGCACATAGGGCGACGCAAGGTTTGCCGACCGGCGCCGCCCCTCCTCCTCATGGCTTTCGGCATAAGGCTCCCAGCTCGTACCGCCCAGAGTAGGGTCGTGATGCTCCCGGTAATTTTTCCGGCTGATCCACCAGCCCAGCAACGCCCCCACAAATACGTCCGACGGAAAATGTTCCTTTGCCGTCACGCGCGCCAGCGAAATAGAAGTTGCCATGCCATATGCGAACACCGATGTGAGCGGTCCAGGGTATTCGTGCGCGAACATTCCCGCCAGCGACCATGCCACCGTCGCATGTTCCGAGGGAAACGAGGTTCCTCCTTGAAAGAACCTGCCCCCTCCGCCATCTTCATCGGGACGGTCGCGGCCCAGCGAGTATTTCATCGCTTCGGCCACCGCCAGACTGTTCAGAGCAGCCTCTCCGCTCAGGATAGCTGTCTCGATTTTTCGCTCGTCGTGCTTGTATTTTCCCCACAAATACAATCCTGCCCCTGCGCCCGCCAGTGCTGCGACTCCGTAATTCGAAAATGAATTGCTCGTATTGATCCGGTTTGTGGAAGTGGACAGGCTGCGGCTCAGTGAACGGTCCGTGGCAAAGAGCACCCCAGCCGCGCCCGCGAGGGGCACAAGCCAAACCGCGTCGGACGGTCGCAGGCTCGCCGGGCTGGACCAGATCTCCTCCTGATCTTTCACCACGTGCTTTACGAACGGCGTTCCTAACCTGTTCTCTCGGTCCGCCAGTGGATCCGCGGATGCGTCTGGTGTTCCTGCTGCGGCTTCGGACGAGGCGGAGCTGCTGCCCGCTGCCGCCGCGTCGTTCGGCTGGCCCTCGGGGGCTTGCGGACACGGCAGGGGCACAGATAGGAGTTCACCCCCGCTCCCGCCAATCAAAGCCATCAGCATGCAGGCCCGCGACATGAGCCTCCAAAATGTTCTTCTTCCACCCATAATCAGTACTTGATCGCCAGCACCGTTGTGTATGCGATCGATGTTGCCAGCTGGGCTGTCTGCAGAATCAATTGCCAGTTCGGGCCCGCTCCCACCGCCTTTTCCGGAACCACCACGGTGTCTCCGGGCTGCAAGACTTGATTAAAGGAGCTGCCTTCCCACAGTCCCGTCTTGCCCCCGATCACGCTCCCGTCCGCGCACAGGACAAAGATGGCTTTCTTGTTCGCCACCGATGTAGGTCCTCCCGATTGTTCCAGGTACCACTTGGCGGTCTTTCCCGGCCGGTATCCCACCGCCGTCGGGTTATAGACTTGGCCTGTCACCATCACATAGCTTGGCTTCTTGGGGATCGTCAAAACGTCTCCCGTTCTCAGCTCAATATCGGCCGCGCTTCCTTGCCAATGCCGGATGTCCGTGCTGATCCGGATGGTGACGCGCCCGACCGGCCGGCTCTGTTCCAGCGTCTGGAAAGTGGTTTGCCACTGGCGATAAGCGGCCTCTTTGGACTTCTTCTTATCCGCGTCGGTTTCCTGGTCCACGGCCAGCTTCAGGTCTGCCTGTGACGCCTGCACGCGCTGCAACAGTTCCGTCCGCGACTCTTCCTCGAGTTCCAGGACTTCCGTTCGTTGCAGCACCGCGCCATACGGATACGCGTTGGGCGAGAATCCTCCCGCTCGCTTCAACACCGAGCTAAGCCGCTCTCCCGGCCGCAGTCCGTAAGTGCCCGGGTATTGCACTTCGCCGCGCACCAGCACGGCTGCCCCCAGGTCATTCCATCCCGGAAGCTGGCGAATCGTCAGCGTGTCGCCGTCCCGGAGAAGCAGGTTTTGATTCGCATCGCCCGCAAGCGCGGCTGCCAGCCGGATCTCGCGATGCTCTCCGGTAAGCGGCCCATTCGTGTCCACCGTCTGATAGAGCGTCAGATCGGCGGTTTCCGAGTCTGCTCCTCGCTTCAAGCCTCCGCCCAGCCGGATCAGGTCGGCCACATGCATGTCCGTGCCCAGCGGATAGCGGCCTGGCCGCAGCACCTCGCCCTCGATAAAAACGCTCGCTGGATCCGCTTTCGCCGGATTGCGGTGGATGAGCAGCGAATCGCGCGAGTGCAACACGATATTGTCCGCGGGACTGCCGTTCATGGCCGCCTCCAGACTCACGCTCGTCACTCGCAACTGGCTGTCCGGCAGGTAACTGAACACTTGCGCTTCTCCCGATTGCGCATCGGGACCCAGTCCGCCCGCTATCCGGATCGCATCCCGCACCCGCATATCGCCCGTGGCCCGGTAGGTTCCTGGCCGGCGCACGTCGCCGAGCACGGAAATCACGGGCGCATCCTCAAAATCAAAGCGGCTGAAGATGCGGATCGTGTCGAGAGGTTTCAGTTCCAGGTTGGCAGCCGGATTCGTCAGGGCTTCGGCCAGCTTGAAACTCTCTACGCTCAGCCGGTAATCCGGGGTGTTCAGCCGGATGATTTCGGCATACTCGTTCGCGGGCTCGGGAAGAAGGTCCTTGTAGGAGGCAATCACGTCCGTCAGTTTCATTCCCTGGTGGTACGCATATCGGCCCGGACGCACCACATGGCCCTCCAGGTAGACCGCGTCCTGGTTATAGGGTGCTACCGGGAAAAGATTCACAGCGTCGCCGTCCTGGATCGCAAAGGCTTGAAGTTTGCTGCTGATCTCCGATGTGTCCAGCGCCGAAGGAAGCTCCAGGCTCAACATCGTCTCCCGGTCGTGCGCGATCATTCGCTGCACTTCGATGTGTCCTAGTGCCGCGCTCGGCAGGATTCCTCCCGCCAGCTCCAGCACATCCTCGAGAGTCCTTTCGTTCCTCAGCTCGTAAATGGCCGGCCGCCGCACCATTCCTTCCACTGTCACCTGTCTGGCCAGCGGCGGCACGAGCACCGAGTCGCCGTCCTCGAGCCGCTGCATATTTGCCCGCACACCGTGCAGCAGCAGATCATAGACGTCCACTTCCTCCACCAGCTTGTCGCCTCTCATGTGCCGCAGAGTTCGCAGCGATCCCCGCGCCGTTGGACCTCCCGCGGAGAAAAGCGCATTCAGCGGCGTCGAGAGCGAGCTGATGTCGTAAGCGCCCGGACGCTCCACGTCTCCCACCACGTACACGCGCACGGTCCGAAGCCGCGCAAGCGAAACCGAAGCCGAGATATCGCGGAATTGGCTCCGCAGCACCTTCTGCACCGCTTCCTGCGCGTCTCCCAGTGTCTTTCCACTTACCAGGACGGGGCCCACCTCGGGAAGGCTGAGCCGTCCTTCCGGATCCACTGTGCGAATCAAGCGATGGGAGACCCCACCCCACAAATCCACTGCCAGGCCGTCCCCAGGTCCGATCACATAGTCCGGACCCACGGGAATATCCATGGGAAGCCTTACCTGATTCCCCGCCGGATGATCGAATACATCCAGGCCAAACCTCTCGGGCTTTGGAGGGCGCGGAGAAGCTTTCAAATACAAGTCGTAGAGCGCCGGAATATTCCCGTAAGGCTGGGGCTCGCGGACCATCGGCGTCCCCGGCGGAGCCTCGAGCATCCTGCGCTCTCGCGCCCGTTCCTCGGCAGTCAGCATCAAGGTCGTGGTGCCGTTGGCCTGTATTCCCCCGCCTGAGACTTCGGCGGAATTCGTTCGACCCGCCTCAATCCCGCCCTCGGAGGCTGAGGCGCCGGCCCGGGCCACGGTTCCCGCAGGCAGAATGTTGTCGCTCCGCCATCCGTCCGCGTCCTGGGCCGCTCCCAAAACGTCGAGTTCCGCTCCCGGCGAAGATTCCGGCGTCCTCAGCGGCTGCGCCAGGATCGAAGCGTTCGCCCCCAGTGTTCCTTCCGTCTGCGCGACTTGGGTCATACTCTTCTGCGTCTGCGGTTGCCCCGGCGGCTGGATCGGATTCGGCGTTGGCGCGGTTGGATACTCCTCTTCGATCTCCGCTGGATAGCCTTCCCCCTCCGGCACGTTCGTACTCCTGCCCTGAGCCTTCACTCGCTCCTGGTTCATTCGCTCCGTGCATTCCGGGTCGATCTGCAGGTCGCATGGCAGTCGCTTCGCTTCCCGCTCCGCCGCCTGTTGGCGCGCCACTTCCTGGCGCTGCGCCAGCCACTTCACTCTTTCCTCCAGGAGAAGTTCTTGTTCTTTTGCCAGTGGCGAATCCGGGTTCACCTGGGGAAGCAAATAGCCGTACCGTTGCAGCAGCGCAGTGGCCACGGAGCGGAACTTCACGTCCGATTCCAGCCGTTGGTAGATTGTCATGTCGGCCAGGTCCGAATCGCGCACGATTTGTCCGTGCGCTGCCCCGTCCTTTGCTACCCAGCGCTTCAGCTCGATGAAGAGCCCGCGATCCTTGCGCAGCACTGTTTCGATCTCCACGGCCGATGCGGCCACGTTGCTCAGGTTTTCCGCCGTCAGGCTCGAGGGGGTGGGCCAGATCGTTTTGGTGTCTTTCTGTTTCTCATTCGGATTCGCATACTGATTTTGATCCTGTGCAGCCTGCGCCCAGGCTCCCGGACTCACCAGCGTAATCGCCAGCAGCAGCCACACGGCCCCCCGGGCCCAGGCCCCTCCCTTTCGAAGGATCGTGGATTTGGTCGATTTCTCTTTCCTGTGCATGTTCACCCCGCCAACTGGTGCGCCCGGCTGCGAATCGTGTTGAGCACACCCTCGATTGATGTCTCGATTGGATTTGCATGAATACACAGCGACGCCCAATAAAACAGCGTCGTTTCACGGTCGGGAGCGATCCCGATGATGCGAAGCCGCGGATCCTCTTCCAAAATCGCGTAGCAGGCGCCCGGCAGCCGGTCTTGCCGGTCCAGCGCCACGATCAGGATATCGGGCTGCGTGCGCTTCACTTCCTCGGCAAGGTTGCTCTCGTCTTCGAGCTCTCCCACCATTTCGATATCGGCTTGGTCGGAGATCGCTTCCAGCACGACCTCGCGCATCAGCCGGGGACGGTTGGCAACCAGGACGCGAATTGGCCTCATTGTGGACACCCCATTTTGTCCGCGAGTATCCGCCCGCAGCTCGCGCCAGCAACAGGTTCAATTCGGGTTCGCTCGCAGGTAAGAGGCCGGCCGTGCGGAAGTACCTTGGAGAGTCTGGCCCTCGAGCGCCCCGGTACTACAGATCAGTACCGGGAAAGTACCCATGCCGCAGATCCTCGCGGCGGAAAGTCGAAGCGGCCAGTGGAAGACTAGAGGATTAAGCCCTGGTCCCGGCACATGTCCACAACCCCTAGCCGGTTCTCGGCTCCGAGCTTGTGGAGCATTCGGTGAAGATGATTCTTGATGGTCTGTTCGGAGACGTTCAAACGCGCGGCGATTTCCTTGTTGGTCAGGCCGCGCGCAATCAGCGGGAGAAGCTGCTGCTCGCGCCTCGTCAGTCCCAGTTGCGAGCGCGTCCGCCCGGAAGGCAACTGCTGCGCTTGCTGGGCCAGATGCTCGAACAGCACGCGGCACAGCCGCGGAGGGCACACCGCCTCGCCGTTCATTACCGCCCGCACCCCCGCCACCACCTCGGCTGACGTCGCTTCCTTCAGGAGATAACCAACGGCTCCCCTGCGGACAATTTGCAGAAACGCCTGCTCGTCGTCGTCCATCCCGATGAGCACGATTTTTGTGGCCGGAGCCTCTGCCCGCAACAACTTCAGCCCCTCTTCCACCGCAAAGTACAGACGCATCGAATCCAGCAGCAAGACGTGGACGCCCGTGCGGACAATTTCCTCCCGGACCTCGGCGCCGAGATCCGGCCCATGCAGCACCCAGAAGTCCGGTCGCTTCTTCAGTATCCGCGACAGGGCCTCTCGTACCAGCCGGTTTTCGGACAGAATGTAAACGCCTGTGCCTGCATCCATGGCGGAGCCCCTCAGACTCCTTCGTGCGCCTCTGGCTTATATGGGTGCGGATAGCTATACGCTAGCCGGCACCTAACATGCAAATAATTTAGTTTGCGGGGCTGGGGGGTACTTCAACGCGGGGTATTCTACCTCAAAGTCAGGTCCCGTAACAGCCTTGGTTGCATTCGGGCGGGC
>JASHPH010000077.1 GCA_030038255.1 Candidatus Sulfotelmatobacter sp.
CGCCGGTTGCGAGAATGGTCTCCTTCGCAAGAATCGGAAAGATCTTTCCGTTGCTCTGATCGAGCACGTAGGCGCCAACACATGCAATTGGACGATAGACGTCCGTCGGATCGAGCGAGTGGTGTGATGTGGTGAGCAGATCTACCGCAGTCATGCCCGAAAGGACCTCCACCCTCGGATGCGCGCTCATCCGCTCAACGAACCTCTTCTCGATGGCGGAACCTGTCTGATCTTTGTAATGAACAATCCGCGGGATGGAATGTCCCGCCTCGCAGGTGAGATCTAACTCCGCTGGGTTTTCGTGAGAGCGATCGAAAGGAACGCTGAGCTCGTCAATCAGGATGTCCTTGACTAGCCGGGGTCCCTCTTCCGCCAAGAGAGTGGCTGCTTGCCGCGAGCTCAACCCGGCACCGGCTGCAAGAATGTCACTCACGAGTTTTTCAGAAGACTCTCCGCAGCCCCGGTAGATGATGCCGCCCTGAGCCAGGTTCGTGTTGGTATCGTGAATGTCTTTAGCGCGAGTCAGCAGCGTAACGGCGCAACCGCGCCCCGCTGCTCGCCACGCAGCGGAAAGCCCGGCTAGCCCACTGCCGATCACGAGCACGTCTGTGCGGAGTGCGCTTGTATTCACAAAAGCTTACCTTCGAGATCAGATCAACCAATCGGGCAGAGGCGCCAGTGCGCGGTCCGAATCCCCTCGACGGTCGCCTAGCACCTTGTGCAGGATTCCGCCGAAGTTCCGGTGGCGGTCGCATTATCCCACGCGGCAATGTTGGATTGAGCACCTCTTAACGCATCTGGAGCATTCGTTCGATAGGGTGTAGAGCCCTCAGCCGCAACTCTTCGTTGATGGTGATTTCCGGGGTGCGGTCCCTCATGCAAAGATACAACTTCTCCATGGTATTCCGTTTCATGTGCGGACACTCGCTGCACGAGCAGCCGCTTTCGCCTGGCGGCACGATAAATGTCTTACCCGGACATGCTTTCTCCATCTGGTGGAGGAGACCACTTTCGGTGGCCACAATGAACTCTGTTGCCGGACTAGTCTGCGCGAACTTGAGAATGCCGGTGGTTGAACCGACGTAATCCGCATGACGCAAAATGGCTTCGGCACACTCCGGATGGGCTAACACAATTGCAGCAGGATGCCACTCATGCCTTGAATCTCGGCCTGGGATCAGCTTGACCGAGGCTCGGCAAGAATGAATCCAGAACGATCGGGAGTTGACAGACTCTTGCCTGCCCGTCGCGCAGTGCGCGAGGTCCCCTGTGCGAGGCATGAACGCTCAGCGCCACGAACACGGCCTCAACTCCGTACCGTCATTACCGGGCAAGCGGCGCTGCGCACGACTTCATAGGCTGTTGCCCACAGCGTGTGGGATGCTGGACCGACATGAGCGCTACGGTGCATACCCATAATGATGACATCTGCTCCAACCATGCCAGCCACTCGCAGGATCTTCTCGCTCGGTGATCCAAACTCAACTATGAATTCAGGCGTCACCGTTAGCTCACTGTTCGCGGTTAATTCTTTGAGTCGACGAAGACTGTTCTGACGAGCGAGCTCCTCGGTCTGCATGATTTCGGTGGCAGTGCCCCGATGTAGTCTCATCGAGAACGGTGAGATGACATGGAGCAGAACGAGCTTTGTTCCGAGCCGATTAGCAAATGAGACGGCATATGGCAAAGCGTGTAGCGAAGCAGTGCCGAAGTCAGTCGCGAACAAGAACGGCCACACTACCCCAGTCGCATCGATCATGGGATCTTGGAAAGAACCAGGGCCGACGGTAAGAACAGGGCAGTCGGCGTGGCGAAAAATCTGTTCCGCCACCGACCCGAAGAGCAGCTTCCCCAAGCCACCTCGGCCATGCGTACCGATGACCAGCAAATCAACTTGCCGTTCGCTGATGACCCTTCTCACTTCTTCCCAAACATTACCTTGGCGGACGAGGAACTCATAAGGCAGATCTGCCAGTTCTCCACTCCCGATCAGTTGGTTCTCCAATTGATTCGCATCCGACCAAGCGGCTTCAGTGGCGGCATTCGTTGCTTGTGGACCCACAGCAGGCGACGAGACCACATGCAGCAAATAGAATCTCGCCTCAAATAGACGGGCTACAGCTATAGCGTGCCGCAGCGGTTTTTCGGATGCGCGTGAGAAATCAGTCGCAATCAGAACTGACCTAATTTGGACGCCTATTGATGGTGCGACAATTGACATAAGTACCTTCTCAGCCTTCGTTGCATGAGCGCAACCCGAAATATCGGATGTGTGGGGATGTCCTCGTGTACTTCGGATCAAACGGCTTTCTCGGCTTTGCGGAATTCACTTTGACCTCGACCGTAGATGGCTCTCGTTTATGATGAAAATGAAACGCGGCGGAACGACTTGAGTTAGCACATTCGTGGAGCATGGACTCCCGAGTTCGCATTGGCTGAATGTGCGGTTGCGCCCACGACTCGTCACGGGGCTCCGGGCCCGGTTATTCACCATTTATTCCCCACGAGTGCTGGCGAGAGGCAACTCTCCTAGCCGCTCACCTTTTCAAACTGATGCGCATCGACTTGAGGAACTCGACATCCTCAGCGTTGAAGCCGGACTCAACTTTGCCATTCATGTGAGTTCGCGAGCTCAACGCCCTTTCGTCCGCCCTCAGAATGGCGATCGTGGCGTTGAGAAACAGCAGGACCTCGAAGCCCTCACCGCCGATTTGCGCAATCACACTTCGAATCTGTTCCGACCCGGAGACTGACTCGTTGATCGCCACACTGAGTTCTTGAAGGAGATGTTCCAGTCTGTCGTCCATACTTCCTCTTTTGCAAGCTTGGTGCGCAAGGCGCTTGTCAATTCATCTAATGGTGGTCCAATGCACATTTTACGATTCGGCAGAAGCTAAGTCTGTGATGTCAAGCACGGACGAATTTCGAGTCCGTATTGACGCCGGGGTTTTGATTGCGGTAGAAGCAAATTAGATAGCGTTCCCCATCACTCTAATCCCGTCCTCGAAGCAGGATCGCCGATTGTGAAGTGATTGCTGGCAGCATTCGTGTTGGGTTGGTGTCGACTCTGAAACAATTTCGCTTTCCTCGTGCCGATCAGGCAAGACTCAGTAATCCCAGGAACGAAAAACGGCGTTTCAGTTGCAGAAGCGGTGCAGAAGAACCGACTTCTCACGACATCGTCGCTTCAAACGATGTGAGCGATCCCCCAACCACTTTCGATGCACATGCTGACATCATTGAGCACCAGGCCGTCCTGCCTGGCTTCGCCCTCCAGAACGAGACGATGGAGCCGATGGTCGCAGGAGACGAGCTCGAATTCGAAGTCGCTAGAGGCACTCACGAGGAAGCCACCGATCCAATGCAGATCTACATGCGCGAGATGGTGCGGGTGCCTCTACTCAACCGCGAAGCAGAAGTGAGTATTGCCAAGCGCATCGAGCGTGGTCAGCAACGTGTGCTGAGGGCACTTTCACGCTCACCCCTCGTAGTCCGCCAGATGCTGACCACAGCCTCCGATTTGAGGCGCGGGATTCGATCGATCAGGGAAATTGTGACGTTGGATGACCAAGAAATCAACGAGCCAACCCTGCGCCATCGCCTTCAAGACACTCTTTCCAACATCAACGAATTGGAGAGGCATTACAGAAGAGCCGGACAACTAGTCCGACGCTTACTTGCGCTCAAAGGCAAAAGCAAAGCGCTCGCATACGATCGTTGTCGATTCGCCCTAAGCCGCGAGGTCGTTCGAGCATCATTCATCATCCGCAAGCTCGGCCTAACCAGCGGTGAGCGCCGACGCTTAATCGATTGCGTGAACCGGACAGCAAACATGTTGGGCACCTTAGATCTACGGATCAGGGACCTAGAACAGAAAATCCAGAGAACGCAGAAAGGAAAGCTCAGGAAAACCTACTCCATGGCACTACGATGGCATCGTAACAGGCTCGAAATTCTAGAAGAGAATTCTGGGGTCACACTGCCTACCTTACTCCATACGCAGCGTGAAGTCGTTCATGGCGAAATGGACGAGGAGCAAGCCAAGCATGAGCTGATTGAAGCGAACCTCCGCTTGGTGGTTTCCGTCGCCAAGAGATATCGTGGCCGGGGCCTTCCTTTTCTCGATCTGATCCAGGAGGGCAACCTCGGCTTGATGAAGGCCGCAGATAAATTCGACTATCGGCGCGGCTACAAGTTCTCCACCTACGCCACTTGGTGGATTCGCCAGGCGGTCACGCGCGCTATTGCAGACCACGCACGAACGATACGTATTCCGGTGCACATGATCGAGATCATCAACAAGCTGCTGCGGGCATCGCGGCAACTGGTACAGGAGTTGGGACGTGAGCCAAGCTGCGAGGAGATTGCTAGGCGCCTCGATATGCCCGTCTCCCGGATACGTCACGCCCGTAAGCTTCTGCGGTCACCCATTTCGCTCGAGACGCCGATCGGCGGCGAGGATTCCCACATCGGCGAATTCATCGAAGACCGCACTGCGGTTTCGCCTGCCGATGCCGTTACGAACGCAAAGCTTAAGGAACAGACCGCGAAGTTGCTGCATACGCTCAATGCGCGTGAAGAAAAGATAGTTCGAATGCGATTCGGCCTGGAAGACGGCTCCGAGCACACCCTGAAGGAGGTGGGCCAGGCATTCTCCCTCACCCGCGAGCGTGCGCGGCAAATCGAGTCTGAGGCACTCCGAAAATTACGCCATTGTCCACGATTCCGCCAACTCAGGACCTTCCTTAAGCCCCGACACGAAAGCCCCTAGCTTAACCTTCCGAGCCAATGTTGCCAAGGCGGTTGAGAGCCCTCTATCCTGAAAGACTAGTTTTCGCTGTCGATGGCATCGCTGGAAGCACTTGCTTCCCATCTCTTATTTTCTTGCAGCCGAGTCGAAGCGCAAATCTGGCTCGTTTTATCGTACGAGTTCGTACTCGCTCTCCTTTGCGTACCCTTTCTTGAAGACATCTTCCGAGACCCGGTACGGTCGCATGCTTTCTTTTCTAAACTCGCCTGAGGTGAGACACGGAGGATTACACGTGAGCCGGTACATTCCCGCAGCTAATTTGCTCGGCTTGATGCTGTGAGAAGTGGCTATGAAGTGTACCTTGCGGCACATCTTGCACATGATGCCCACATGAATCGACATAGCTGTTGCCGGATCAGGTGTCGACACGCCCGCGCCTGCTTGGACCACTCCTTTTAGCGCCGTCTTTCGGGGGACTCCGGCATCCGTTGTTCTTAGCGCAAGTTGTCCCACGTTGCAGTGACAGAAAGCACTCGGGTTGTCTTCACCTGCCTTCTAGCTTGATGGGAAAAGCAGCCTGCGGGGCAAAGGGGTTAAGAACCTCCCGGCTGTGCCGCAAACGATGACGGCTGCCGTTCATTTGTGAGCGGAGGAGTTCTAATAGACCATGCCCAACCAAGGACCTGGTCCCCGCCTTTTTCTGCTCCTATGGACGCAGCCTCCCCACGGCAGCCATTAGCATTATCACTGTTGCGAGTCGCGCTGCAGCCTCGGGCGGGTGGCGTTGGTATCGAGTGCTTCTCTTTCGGAACGACTTCCTCCCTTCTTCTTAGTGCAAGAGTCTTCGCACGAAGGCGGTTTTCATCTGAGCAGTTTACTGCGGTTTCTTCTCAGCGGGTGGACTGGGAGGCGGAGCACCCGTGGCCGGATGATGCATCATGCCGGGCCCCATGGCCTCCATGTGCTTCTGCATCCGGTCCATGTGATTAACGACCGTTTCCCACATGTCCACGTTCGACTGCCAACGTGCTTTCTCGGCAGAGTCCTTGATCGCCGCAACATTTGTCTTCATTTGCGCGAGAGAGGATTTCATCTTCTCGATGTCGGCTTTCATAGCCTCCATCTCTTGTTTATGCATCTCCACCATTTTTTGGTCATGCTCCGCACGAGCTTGGCTCCCACCGGTCGCAGGCGCTTTTGGCTCCTGCGCCCACAGTAGTGGCGTCAGACCGAATAGGAGCGCCAGTAATACGCTTTTCACTTTCATAGCGACCCTCCCTTCCTGAACAGCTGACACAGAAAGTATCCTCGACGCATGAATTGACGATTCGGTCGGATGTCCTGACGGACAAAAGAAAGGAGCTGCGGTACTGGTTACGCTCTAGCCGTCAACTTATGCGAGCGAGTTGGCAGCGTGGATGCGTGCACCACCACAGCCCCTGATGCGATTACCGCTTTTGCGGTTCCAAGCCCCGGCTGCTTCTCGCAGCAGCTGGTTTTTTCGGGTTTGGTGGCCCAGCGAGTTACCTCACCAGGCGAATCACTCGGCCTACATCGGACTGGTCAATTTTACTCAGCCAACCCTTTCAGCCGTCGACGCTTACACATTATTCCTGTTGCTTTTAGAAATGCAGTGACGAGGGTCACACAGTTCGAACTTTGCGGGGCGTCGCCGGTCCCCAGCAGGCGCGGTTCTTGGGGGCAAATCCTACCGATCGGGCGAAACTTGGCAGCAAGCGCCATCTGATTTGCGACGGCTGTGGTATTCCACTCGCGATTCAACTCACTGGGGCGAACCGTAACGACTCGACGCAAGCGCTGCCCCTAGTTGACGCCATCCCTCTTTTGCAGGGAGAGGGCGGACGCCCACGTCACCGTCCGGATTGTGTTATGGGTGACCGAGGGTATGATGCCGAAGCAATTCGGCGAGGCCTACGCAACCGACGCATCATCCCTTTTCTTGCAAAGCGCAACACCGACCACGGTAGCGGACTGGGCCGGTGGCGGTGGGTGGTACAGCGAACCTTCGCATGGTTGAATCGGTTTCGCCGACTGCGAGTGCGTTACGAAAAGCGGGCGGACATTCACGAGGCTTTTATGTACTTGGGGTGCGCTCTGATCTGCTGGAATGCCCTTGAAGGCAGACGGGTGGTACGCAATTGATAAGCCTGGCCGCGTCGAAAGAAGCTCCACGAACGCTACTGCAACTGCTTTTCTTTGAGGGCCATAGCGAGTCTTGAGAATCTCTGAGATTTCCTGATCCCTCTCCTAAAGACTTCTGATGGCTGCTTGTACCAGGATGCGTCCCGTTCGAGGGCGGGACGCGGAAGTCGAGCCAAACGTGGCCGTCAATTTATCACGATTCCGGCGTTGGGCAAAGGCAGTTGTGGAGGCGCTTTGGCGGCCACCAAGGATGGAAATTACGGTCCAAACCGACCGGGTTTTGATCATCCGGCGTCGGCAGTCGAGGCGGGTCTGGTGCCACCAATGCGGACGCGAAGTGGATGCGGTCGGTTTGCAGGAGGCCGGAGAACTTACCGGCGTGCCGCAGCTCGCACTACCTGGTAACGCTGCATCGGGAGCTTGGCATGTCTGCGCTGGCAAAGACGGTGAGCCAGTCATTTGCCTGGAGTCGCTGTTGAAAACGGGATGAATGGAAAAACAGAGACACAAGTAAGGAGGAAAAAGAAGTGACGAGGGATCGCGATAAGTGGACACAGATCGGGACAACTACTAACAGACCGGACACAGAAAGGACGGAAAACACCATGACGATGAATCTCATTAGACTGACCAAATTTGGCCGCGGCAGGATCGCCCTGCCCTGGCGGAGGCACCTGGTTGCCGGCGCGCTTTGCGCTCTTGCGATGCTGTCAGCCGCCAACGCGCAATCTGTCAGCCTGCTCTACAGCAATCACGCCGGGAAGGCACCCCAGAGCGCAGTGGCTACCCTGCCAGACGCCGTGGCGGTCACGGCGGTTTGCAACGGCAGCGGCAAACTGGAAGTAATCGTTTGGCAAGCTGGAACGGCACTGGTGCGCAAAGGCAGCCACACGTCTGCCAGCACCTGCCAGAACAGTGTTGCCATCACTCCTCTTAACTCGACCACGGTCATCACCGCCAATGCTGACAGCGCCGGCGACTACGAGCTCGCAGCCTGGAAGGTAAGCTCGAAGGGCGCGATCAGCCAGCTGGGCACCACGACTGTGACGGGCACGGGTGCGGCTATCCAGTATATTTCCATCGCTCAGTTGGACAGCACGCAGGTTGTGACCGCGTCGGTCAACGCCAGCCATGCCCTCCACGTAACTTCCTGGCTGGTCTCTTCGACGGGAGACATCACCATGGAGGGTGACGCCTCACCCTCCGGCGCTTTCGGCTACACCAGCATCGCCGGGCTCAATTCCAGCCAGGTGGTGACCGCGAGCTCGGAGACTACATCCGCGGATCTTGACGTCATCGCCTGGAGCATCGATAGCACAGGGACTGTAACCCAGCAAGGCGATGCGACGGCAGGCGCCGTAACCAACCCGCAGATAGCACTGTGGAGCACGGGCACGGTGCTCACGGCATTCAGCAACGGCAGTGGAGATCTCGAACTCATCAGTTGGACGGTGAGCAGCGCGGGCGACGTCACACGACAATACACCGGCAAGGCAGGAACGGCTTCAAGCGTTGCGCTATGCGTTACGACTGGATCTGAGGGCGGAGCTTTCACGGCGGTGGCCGGCGGCGGTTCTGATCTCGACCTAGAGACCTGGACTTCCAAGCTGGTTCAGGATTTCACCGACAACACCACGTCCCAATACACACCGACCAGCTGCGCAAATATTCCGGGCGCAGGTGGTGCCGTAACCTCAGCCATCACCACCGCCTATGCCGACTCTGGCGATGACCTGGAGGTTGCTGTGTGGGAGGTGTCAGGACCGCCTCCATCATCGAAGTAGGGTCGCGCAAGGCTACGGGCCTGGTGTCGAGGCAGCATGGCAGCCAGCGGAGATGTGAGTCTGCAAGACGCCAGGCCCGTTAGCGCGTCCTGAATGCAACTCAATTCCAAACATGGGAGGACAACATGACCTACGCAAACTCGAATCGGTACAGAGCCGACAGGCAGATCTGCCTGGCGCTCGGCACAATTTTTCTGTTAGCAGGATTTGGCCTCAGCCAGACCGTAACGCTTTCGCCGAAGTCTGGCCCACCAACGAGCAAACTTCTGGTCTCGGGCAGCGGCTTTGCGGCCGATGCCGCGATTGATATTTATTTCGACACGACAAACGTTGCTTTGGTCAATGCCAATAGCTCGGGAGCCTTCTCCAAGATTGCGATTCAGGTTCCCGCCTCGGCGTTGCCTGGGCGGCACTGGGTCAGCGCCGAAGAGACCTCCAACGGAACCATCATGGGCGCGCAGGCGCCGTTCAAAGTGAACACCAACTGGGTGGAGGAGGGTTTCACCCCGACCGGCGACCGCCTCAACCCCTACGAGAACGTGCTGAATGCCTCCAACGTATCTGGCATGGACCTGCTGTGGAGCTACACCACTGGCAGCTATGTGGATTCCTCTCCCGCCGTGGCCAACGGGGTGGTCTATGTCGGCTCGTGGGACAACAACGTGTACGCGCTGAACGCCTCGAGCGGCGCCAAGCTGTGGAGCTACACCACTGGCTCGATTGTGTATTCCTCGCCCGCCGTGGCCGACGGGGTGGTCTATGTCGGCTCGTTGGACAACAACGTGTACGCGCTGAACGCCTCGACCGGCGCCCTGCTGTGGAGCTACACCACCGGTAACTATGTGGAATCCTCGCCCGCCGTGGCCAACGGGGTGGTCTATATCGGCTCCGACGACAACAATGTGTACGCGCTGAACGCCTCGTATTACGGCCTGCTGTGGAGCTACACCA
>JASHPH010000078.1 GCA_030038255.1 Candidatus Sulfotelmatobacter sp.
TGGCCGAGATTCTCGTGGAAGCCGGGGCGCCCGCGAAAAAGGGACAACTCCTGGCGAAGCTCGATGACCGCCAGCTCACTGCCGACCGCGATGCCGCTGAAGCCAAGGTAAGAAGCACTGCGGCCGATCTCAAGAACTGGGAAGCAGCCGCAAAAATCGCGCGCGTGGAGCGGGACCGCGCCGAGGAATTATGGAAGCTGAACATCATCGCCAAAGAGCAGGTAGAGAAGGCGAGGTATCAGTCGGAGGCCAACGACTTCGAAGTCGAACGCCAGCGCGAAGACCTGAAGTACGCCCAGGAAAGTCTGCGATCGCTTGATCTCGAGTTGGAAAAAACCCGCATCACCGCCCCGTTCGACGGCGTCGTCGCACGCCGCTACGTGCGCGTCGGACAGGAGGTCGCCAAGCATGACCGCCTCTTCTGGGTGTCGGCTGTCGGACCGCTGTGCGTCAAATTTTCCCTGCCCGAGAGCTATCTCGCACGCGTGAAGAGAGGCACTGCGCTGATCGTTACTACCCAGGAGGCGGCAGGCGAGGATCACCCGGCCCGAGTCATCCTGGTCAGTCCGGTGGTCGATCCCTCCAGCGACACGATTGACGTCACCGCCGAACTGCAAGGCGCTCCTGCCGGCCTGCGCCCCGGAATGACCGTCAACATTCGCCTGCAGAATCCGCAATGAACCTTCCACAGTGAACATGCAATGAACCTTTCCGAGGTCCTCAACGTCGCGCTGCCTGAGCTGCCTGCACGCAAAGCCGGGAAAGCCTACCCGCGGCTCCATCCCAAAGTGATCGCATGCGAGCAGGTGAAAGACGGGGTTCCGGTTGTAGCTGTGATGGTCTCGGGCGGCGGACATTATTCCGTCTTTTTCTTCACTCTCGGGCAGTGGAAGCTGGCGGGACTATTCGACGGGGAACGTTCCTACCGCGAAGTTGCGGAGACCTACACGCACGAAACGGGGGACGTCTGCAGCGAGGAATACGCGCGGAGCTTTGCGGATCAGCTCGACGAAGCTGGCCTGTTCTACAAGGTCACCTTTGACCTCAACAGCACGGCCAACCAGAAACTCAACGAACAGCGCCAGCGGCGAAACCGCGAAAAGATAAACGTAACATGCATGACATTTTCCACCTGGGACCCCGATGCCTTTCTCACCAGGCTGCACGAGTTTGTAGGGTTCGTTTATACGAAATGGTTCACGCTTCTGACCTTGGGAATGTTCGCCGTCATGACGCTGATCTTCATCGGCGGCTTTAGCGAAATATGGCGAGACACCGTGGAGTATTACACCTTTACTCATAAGGGAGCGGCTGACCTGGCGGAGTTCTGGCTATTGTTTTGCGGGCTGGGGTTCTTTCATGAGTCCGCGCACGCTTTGACCTGCAAACACTATGGAGGCGAAGTTCACAGGATGGGCTTCATGCTCCTCTATCTATCTCCAGCCTTTTTTGTGGATATCACGGAGGTTTACGTGTACGGGAGCAAGTGGCAGCGGATCGCAGCCATTATGGGCGGCATCTGGGTCGAGCTCATGTTCTGTTCCGTGGCCAGCATCGTCTGGTGGGGAACTCCAGTCGGGAGCCCAGCCCACGATTTCGCCTACAAGATCATGTTGATCACCGGAGTGGCGGTCGTCCTCATGAACCTGAACCCATTGATCAAGCTGGACGGCTATTACTTTTTCGGGGAACTGATCGGCGTCCAGTCCCTCAAAGAGGATTCGACCGAGTATGTCTCCAGCTGGGTAAAGCACCACGTCTTCCGGATGCCGATTGAGGTTCCGTACCTTCGGCGACGGCAGAGATGGTTTTTCCCGATCTATTCCCTGCTTTCCGGCGCCTACAGCTATCTGGTCCTTTTTGCGGTAGTCCGTCTTACCTACAACATTTCACTTCGCTTCAACCCGCAATGGGCCTTCTTGCCTGCACTCGTGCTGGGGTTGATGATTCTGCGCTCACGATTGCGATCATCGGTGAGGTTTATGAAGGACTTTTATCTCGACAAACGCCAAAGCTTCCACGCGTGGTGGATCACACCTCGCAAGGCCGTAGCAGGTGCGGCGACAGGGTTGGTCTTATTCGCCCCGGTCTGGCGTGAGACCGTCCGTGGCCGTTTCATTCTCGAACCCGATCAGCGCGCCGTAATTCGAACCACGGTGCCCGGACAGGTCACGGAAGTCTTCGCCGACGAGGGTTCGGCGATCGCCGCCGGCGCCCCCCTCTTCAGTATGCGGAACGTGAACCTGGAAGGGGACGCGAGCCGGTCTCTGGCCGATCTCAGCCTCGCCCAAGCCAACACCCGCCAGGCCCAGCTGAACTACGCAGACCTGGGCTCCGCACGGAGCGAGCAGGCATCGCAGTCCGAACGTTACCGGTCCGCTTTTCGCCAGCTCGCCGTGCTTCAAATAGCGAGTCCGATTTCGGGCGTTGTCGTCACTCCCCGAATCCGCAACCTGGTTGGGTCCTTCGTTGCAGAAGGGAGCGAACTGGCCGAGATCGACGCCACGCAGACCCTTCAGGCCCGGATTTTCGTTCCGGATTTCGACGTCCACCGCGTCGCTCCTGGCGCCCCAGTGTCTCTGAAGTTGGAGTCGCTCTTTCAGCCCGTTCTGGGGCAGGTGAGCGCGATTTCCCCGACTCCCCTGGATCTGCCCCCCGGACTCATGCACATTGAGCAGTACAAGGGGTTGACACCGCCACCGCAATATGTCGTCACCTTAGTTGTCGCAAATCGAGGCGGAGCCCTGCGCGCCGGCATGTCAGGAGATGCCAAGATTCAGGTTCGGCGGCGCAGCCTTGCTTGGTTCGGATGGGAAGCGGGGCGCGAGTTCGTTCAACGCAAGATTTGGTAAAATCGCCTCCTGCCCTCAAAAACTTAGGGGAGAGACCGCGCCTGC
>JASHPH010000079.1 GCA_030038255.1 Candidatus Sulfotelmatobacter sp.
CACGAGGGGTTCTTCTTCGCGATGGATACTTACCGCGAGTATGAGTATCTGAATCAAGTCTGGAACAAAGGGCAGGCTCCCTGGAAGGTCTGGTAATGGTGAACAAGTTCTGGCAGGATCGGCCGGTGCTGGTAACGGGTGCCACAGGGCTGCTCGGCAGCTGGCTAACCAGTCGCCTTGTTGGTTCCGGTGCGAACGTGGTCTGTCTGGTACGGGATTGGGTTCCGCAGTGCGAACTCATCCGCAAGAATCAATTAGAGAACGTGAACGTCGTGCGTGGCGACGTCGTCGATTGCAATGTGGTGGAGCGCGCACTCGGCGAATATGAAGTCCAGACGGTTTTTCATCTTGCTGCTCAAACCATTGTGAGCATCGCCAACCGGAATCCGGTTTCGACTTTCGAAAGCAATGTGGAGGGCACCTGGAATCTGCTGGAAGCATGCCGGCGCTCGCCCACCGTAAGCGCAATCGTGGTCGCCTCCTCGGACAAGGCGTACGGCAGCCACACAGTTCTTCCCTACGGCGAGGACATGCCCTTACAGGGTCGGCACCCCTATGACGTGAGCAAGTCATGTGCTGATTTGATCGCCCAAGCTTATGCAGCCACGTATGACCTGCCGGTCGGCATCACGCGATGCGGGAATTTCTATGGCGGAGGAGATTTGAACTGGAACCGCATTGTGCCGGGTACGATCCGCTCGATCGTGCGGGGAGAGCGTCCGATCATCCGCTCAGACGGAAAATATATCCGTGACTATTTCTGCGTGGAGGACGGCGCGGCGGCGTACATGTTGCTGGCCGAGCGCCTTAGCGCCAACCGCAAGCTTCACGGTATGGCGTTCAATTTTTCCAATGAAATCCAGATTACGGTTCTCGAACTCGTGGAAAAAATCCTGGCCAGGATGGAATCGCAGCTTGCGCCGGAAGTTCAGAACCAGGCATCGAACGAGATTCGTCACCAGTATCTCAGTGCGGAGCGCGCCCGCAAGCTGCTGAAGTGGGCGCCCGAATTTACGCTGGATGAAGGTCTGGATCGCACCATCGCATGGTATCGGGAGTTCTTCAGTCGACAGCAGATTGAAGTGGCGGTTCATTCATGACGCAGGCCGATCATCTGCGGGAACGGATCAGCGAGTTGCTGCGGGAATACTTCGGCGAAGCCTTCCCCGTTCGTCCATTTGTTCCGGGGGAATCGCCAGTCCCGGTTTCCGGCAAGGTGTTCGATGCACACGAACTGGAGTTGCTGGTCGACGCCGCGCTGGATTTCTGGCTGACCGCGGGCCGCTATGCCGCCCAGTTTGAGAGCGAGTTCGCGCGGTTTGTGGGCGTGCGCTCAGCTTCGCTGGTCAACTCGGGCTCGTCTGCGAACCTCGTTGCGCTGTCGGCGCTTACCTCGCCCAAATTAGGCAAGCGAGCGTTGCAACCTGGCGATGAAGTCATTACCGTGGCGGCCGGTTTTCCTACAACTTTGAATCCCATTTTCCAATGCGACCTAGTGCCAGTTTTCGTCGATGTGAGCATCCCGACGTACAACATTGATGTCCGTCAGTTGAAAGACGCGCTTTCCCCACGCACCCGCGCGGTCATGCTGGCGCATACGTTGGGGAATCCGTTCGACGTAGACGCTGTGCTGGAGATCACCAGGGACCTGGATCTGTGGCTGATTGAAGACTTCTGCGACGCGGTGGGATCCACATACGCGGGCCGGAACCTTGGCACGTTCGGCCACATCTCGACAACCAGCTTTTATCCCGCGCACCACATCACGATGGGCGAGGGCGGATGCGTTCTGACCGACAGCCCGCAACTGAAGACAATCATCGAATCCTTTCGCGATTGGGGGCGGGATTGCTGGTGCGATCCGGGAAAGGACAACACCTGCGGCAAGCGCTTTGGCTGGACCATGGGCTCACTCCCGGAAGGGTACGATCACAAGTACACCTACTCGCATATTGGGTATAACCTGAAAGCCACCGACTTGCAGGCCGCAGTCGGCGTGGCGCAACTGAAGAAGCTGCCCGCGTTCATTGAGAGGCGGAAGCGCAACTTTGACCGCCTCCACAACGGCCTCAGGGAACTGCAGGATGTGTTTGTTCTGCCGGAAGCCACTCCGCATTCTGATCCCAGTTGGTTCGGTTTCCCTCTTCTGGTTCGCGAAGACGCACCATTTAAGCGTGCGGACGTGGTTTCGTACCTGGAAGATCGAAAGATAGCGACGCGCCCATTGTTTGGCGGCAATTTGACGCGCCAGCCCGCGTATGCCGGCGTTGCGCATCGAGCAGTCGGCGATCTGGCCAATACAGATCGCGTCATGAACCAGCTGTTTTGGATCGGAGTTTACCCCGGATTGACGAATTCGATGCTGGATTATGTCGTGGAGACATTCCACGAATTCTCGCGTGCGGTCACGAAGAGAGCAGGCGTAACCAGTTCCTGCTGACTATGGCGAACCTTCTCCATGACGATCTCGATGGCGTGCTGGCGAGAACGCCCGGTCTCTGGGATGAACTGCGCGAGGGGCGGGTCTTCATCACCGGCGGGACCGGTTTCTTCGGTTGCTGGATTCTGGAAACTTTGCTCTGGGCGAACGACCGGCTCGGGTTGAACGTGCAGGCGACGGTTCTCACCCGGAACCCGCGTGCATTTAAGGATAAGGCGCCACACCTGGCCCGGCACGCAGCGATCAGAATGCTGGCGGGTGATGTGCGCAACTTTTCTTTTCCCGAGGGCCGCTTCTCGCATGTGATACATGCCGCGACTCAGTCCAGTGCCCGGCTCAACCGGGAACACCCAGCACTGATGTTCAACACGATCGTTGAAGGAACGCGGCGATGCCTCGAATTCGCGATTGCCTCGGGAGCCGGAAAGCTTCTGCTCACCAGTTCCGGCGCGGTCTATGGTCCGCAGCCGCCAGATATCGCGCATTTGCCGGAGAGCTACTCCGGCAGCCCGGATGCGCTCGACCCCTCCTCTGCTTACGGGGAAGGCAAACGTGCCGCGGAGATGCTGTGCGCGCTGGCCTCTCAGGCCACGAGTCTCGAGACAAAGATCGCGCGCTGCTTCGCGTTCGCCGGGCCCTACATGGAGCTCGACGCGCACTTCGCAATCGGCAATTTCATCCGTGATCAACTCAGCGGCGGACCGATCCGCGTCCAGGGCGACGGTACGCCTTACCGCTCGTACATGTATGCCAGCGATTTGATGATCTGGCTGTGGACCATCCTGTTCCGCGGGAAATCCGGGCGCGCCTACAACGTTGGTTCAGAAGACGCAATCAGTATCCGGGATCTGGCGTATGCCGTGGCCGACGCTTGTTCTCCCCGGGTCAACGTGGAAATTCTCGGCACTCCGACGGCCGGCGCTCCGGCGCAGCGCTACGTTCCCAGCACCGCGAGAGCGCGGCTGGAGCTTGGGCTCACCGCCGAAGTCCCACTGCGGAAAACCATCCAGCGCACGCAGAGCTGGTTCCAGCACATGAACGCGGCCAGGCTGCAAGAGGTGGCGCGATGACCAAGCTCTCCGATTACGTGGTGCGAAGGCTGGCCGACTGGGGCGTACGCCACATTTTCATGGTGTCCGGCGGCGGTGCGATGCACCTGAACGATAGCATCGGAAACGAAGGCCGCATCACCTACATCTGCAACCATCACGAGCAGGCTTCGGCGATGGCGGCCGAGGCCTATGCGCGAATCGCCGAGGTTCCGGGGGTGGTCAATGTAACCACGGGGCCGGGCGGCATTAACGCATTAAACGGAGTGTTTGGCGCTTGGACGGATTCCATCCCAATGCTCCTGGTCTCCGGTCAGGTCAAACGCGAGACGTGCATGGCGACGGCTGGCGCCCGGGGGCTGCGACAGTTGGGCGACCAGGAAGGCGACATCATCGCCATGGCCAAAGGGATCACGAAATATGCCGTGCTGGTGGATGATCCATCCTCGATCCGCTATCACCTGGAGCGTGCCTGGCACTTGGCACAGTCGGGGCGGCCCGGCCCTTGCTGGCTCGACATTCCCGTTGATGTGCAGTCGGCCAAGATCGAAGAATCAAAGCTGCGCGCCTACGATCCCATCGAAGACGCGTTACCCGACCACCCGTCCGAGCTGCGGCAGAATTGCCGAGCGGTCGCGATGCGCATCGCTCGGGCAAAGCGTCCGGTCATTGTGGCGGG
>JASHPH010000080.1 GCA_030038255.1 Candidatus Sulfotelmatobacter sp.
TATGGAAGCTCAAAACTGCCACCACACCCATCACCACGAACGTGCCAGCGCGGTCGGGCGCTGTTTGCGCGTTCTGGGTCAAACGCATCAGCACTATGAAGTATAACAGCAGAACCCCAAGAGCGCCTACGAACCCATGTTCCTCGGCCAGGGCCGCGAAAATGAAGTCTGTGTGCGAAACTGGCAGGAAACCCTCCTTTGTTTGCGAGCCTTTCCCACCCCAAATGCCTCCAGAACCCACGGCAATCATGGATTGCTCAACTTGATACCCCGACCCTTTGGGATCGAGGCTGGGATCGATAAAACTGGTCAAACGCTGCTTCTGATACGACTTCAGTACGTGCACCCGCGGCACCATGAAAACCGCCCCAATGCCAACGACCGCAAGTAAACCCACCGCCAAACCCTGTCTCCACTGCATGCCACCCAGGAAAACCCCCATCACCGCGATGGGGACATATGTCAGAGCCGTGCCCAAGTCGGGCTGGGCCAGCACCATCAGCATGGGAACGCCCACAATGGCGCCCGCCTTGATGAAATCCAGCCACGAGAGCTCCCGCTGCCGCATCTCGGCGAAGTATTTCGCCATGGCCAGAATTAGAATCAGCTTCATCCACTCCGACGGCTGGAAGTGATTGCCTCCTGGCATCTTGATCCAGCGCTTCGCCCCCAGCGCCTTGGTGCCAAAGACCAGCACTGCCATCAGTGACGCGACTCCCGCAATGTAGAACCAGTGAATGCGGTCGAGCAGCGCCTGATAATTCACCAGGCTCATCAGAAACATCATGCCTACGCCGCCCAGCACCCAGTACACCTGCTTCAGGTGGGCGCTGGCAAACTTCGTGTGCGTGGTCGCGCTGTGGATCTCCATCACCCCCAAGCCGCAGATCAGGAGCACGAAGCCCAGCAACACCCAGTCAAAATCGCGAAATGAAACGTAACGTGACATCAGTCGTTAGTCGTTAGTCCTTGGTCGTTGGCCATTGGCCTTAGCCCAAACCTTTGTCATCCTGAGCGGAGCATCAGCATCGCGAAGCGAGGCTGATGCGCAGTCGAAGGATCCCTACGTGCAATCACGACGCCGTGGCTGAATGCGCGTGCTGCTTGCTGAGTGCCGCTTACTCCATCCCCGGCGCTGCTGTCGCCACCACCGCCGGCTTCTTCGCCACATCGACGAAGAAATGCCCGCCTTGCAACTTCCGTGTATCCCCATCTGAGTCCGGTGCCGTCCAGACTGCTCCGATCTCGACCTTTCCGTCCTTGGACTGGTTCGCCATTTTCTGGGGCGAGCGCCTCTGCTTCTCCACGAAAGCCTTGATCACCTGCGCCACTACGCGCGCGGTTCTGTCACCGTGTTCGCCTTCTTCGTACAGCCCGCACACCACAATCTCCGGATTCCGCCGCGGCTCGACGCCCACGAACCAGCCGTTGTCCTTGTGCTCCGCTTTCTCGCTCGCGCTCAATTTGGCCTTGAGCATGTTGCTGATCGTCTGGGCGCTTCCGGTCTTGCCCGCCATGTCGATGCCCTTGAGCTGCGACGCAGCTGCGGTGCCCACAGGGCTGACCACCTGCGCCATGGCGTCGGTGATGATTTCCCAATTCTTGGGATCGAGCGGGATGGTCACTTCGTCCGGCACGTTCGAAGCCTGCACCACTCCGGGCGGCAGATCCGTCGGATTCGTCACATGCGGCCGCACCATACGCCCGCCGCTGGCGATAGCGGCAAATGCCCGTGCCATCTGGATTGGCGTCACGGCAACGGCTCCCTGCCCGATCCCCACGGAAATCGTCTCCCCGGCGAACCATTTCTGCTTGAAATTGCGCAATTTCCACTCTTCCGAAGGCATCACGCCGCTCACTTCCTGCGGCAGATCAATTCCCGTTTTCTGCCCCAGGCCGAGCATGGTGGCGTATTTCGCGATCTTCTCGATTCCGAGCTTCTCCGCCAGGGTGTAGAAAAACACGTCGCACGACTGGTAGACTCCTTTGTAAATGTCCACAAACCCGTGGGTCTGATGCCGCGTCGAAATCCAGCACTTGAAGTAGCGCCCGTAAAATTCCGCGCCACCGTTGCAGGTCACGTGCATGTCCTGCGCGATGCCCTCCTGCAAACCTGCCGTCGCCATGATGATCTTGAACGTGGACCCCGGCGCCAGTTGCGCCTGAATGGCCTTGTTCAGAAGCGGCTTGTCGGGATCCTCCACCAGCTTGTTCCACTCATTCTTCGAGACCCGCACCGCAAAGTCGTTGGGATCAAACGTCGGCCGACTCACCATTGCCAGAATCTCACCCGTGCGCGGATCCATGGCGACGATGGCTCCGTTCTTGCCTTCGAGCGCTTCTTCGGCGGCGATCTGCAAATCGATGTCTACGGTCAGCTTGAGCGGCTTGCCCGGCACCGCTTCGGTTTCGCCTAGCCGTCCTACTTCGCGGCCGTGGCTGTCCACCAGCGCCTGGCGCGATCCGTTCTGCCCCATGAGTACTGAATTGTATTGCCGCTCCACGCCGGAAATGCCGACCACATCGCCAGGGTTGTAGAGCTCGAATTGCGGCTGGTTCAGCATGTCTTCGCTGACTTCGCCGACATAGCCGATCAGGTGCGCCATGAAACCGTTGCGCGGATACAGCCGCCGGTGCGCCATGATCGTATCGAGTTCCGGCAATTCGTTTTTGTGCGATTCGATGAATGCCAGTTCATCCGGTGTGATGTCTTCTTTCAGAAAAATCGGTTGGTATTGCGGCATGGAGGCAAAGCGCCGGACTCGCGCCCGCACTTCGTTCGGATCCATGTGCAGTCCTTGTGCAATCAGATCTGCATCCGCCATCAGGTCGCGCGAAGAATCGCGCAGCAGCAGCGCTGAAAACGAAGGATAGTTGTCGACGATTATGCGCCCCTCGCGGTCCAGAATTCTGCCCCGCGGCGCCAGCACCGGGATGTTGCGCGTATGATTCCGCTCCGCCGCCAGCGAGTAGTAGTCGCTCTGCATCACCTGCAGCCGCCACAGTCCATAGGCCAGCACCAGAAAAATGGCGAGGATGATGTACTGCGCCGCCGTCAGGCGGATGGCGGAAACTTTTTCGTCGCGGCCGAACATAGAAAATCGGTCCCCAGTACCGAGTACCCAGTGTTCCCTGAGGAATCCTCGTCACTGAGGCAGGCGTGGGCCAATCTGGTCGAGGTATTTCCATTGTAATGCTCTGGAACCGAACGTGGTTGCCGCAGGGATAACGAAGGTCACGGTCTGAAAGATTGGTGACTGCGGTTCGAGCTGGCCCTCTGGCACTACGTACTGAGTACCGGGTAATAAGGACTAGGTTCTCTGTTTGAACTTGTCCAGGGCAAAGTACAGGAAGGTTCCCAGGGTGGCGTTCGCCAGCCCGGCCAGGATGCCATTGATCCAGCTCCAATGCTGGGTCATGTTCACCATGCCGCGGGCGACCGTGAAGTAAACGGCAGAGTGCACCAGATAAAAGCCCAGTGTGACTAGAAACCGTGCTCCGGCGTTCTCCACGTCCAACTTCACCCCCAGCGACGACGCCCCATAGCCGACCACGGTCTTCGCGATGCCATAGATCCCGATGGGATTGTGCCCCAGCATGTCCTGCGCCAGCCCAATCACCGCGCCGGTGAACAGCCCGGCAATTGGGTTCCTGCGCGCCATGCCAAAGAAAATTGTCACCAGCAGCGGCAGATCCAGATACACCGCAAAACGCGGAAACCGTAGCGGCACGAACGCCTGGATGAACAACGCCAGCAACGGGACGCCGATGGTCACCGGAATGCTGAACCGGTAAACCTCAACCTGCTCCCCGGATGTGTAAGTGATGGGCACGCTAGTGTGGATCGCTCGGCTCGCCCGATGGCTGCTGGTTGGTTTGCGGGGGTGTTGCGGGTTTGGCCGGTGTCTTCGGCTGTTCGCCCCTTGGCTGGTCGACGTTTGGCTTTTCGGCGGCGGGGTGGGCACTCTTTGGTTGGACGGTCTTGGTTTGATCAGTCTGGGCTTGATCAGTCTTGAGCTGTTCCGCCGCAGCTTGATCAGGCTCGGCCTGCACAACTTTGGGTTGGGCGAGCTTGGGTTGTGCAGGCTGCGTTTGTGCAGATTGGGTCTGAGCCGGGGTCTTTGACTGCGCCACTGCGTTCGGGGCCGCCGAGGGCTGTTTGGGAACCGGCTTCGTAGTGCTCGCGCTGTTTCCAGGCGCCGACACCGGGACCGTACTGTTCCCCGGGGCCGCACTGGCTTCCGTAGGCTTGTCCGGAACGGAAGGTAACCGCTGGGCGAGAATATCGGCCGCGCGGACGTGCGTTGCGGCCTCAGCCGCGGGCGGCCGCTCCTGCTTCTCGACCAGAACCAGCACCTCTTCAAGCCGGCTCAGATCCGAGGACGGCTTGACCTTGATATTCAGAAAAAGATCTTTGCCCGCTGCAACTTTGCTGACTGTGCCGACGGGCAGGCCCTTGGGAAAGATCTGGTCTCCACCGCTGGTCAGCACGGTCTCGCCGGGTTGAACCTGCTCGTCGCTCATCACGCGCTCGAGCACGACCTCGCCGTTGGCCGTACCCCGCAGCACTCCCTGCAGCCGCGATTTCTCGAGAATTACGCCCACGCCGCTCGACTGATCGTTGATCAGCAGCACTTGCGAAACGGAGGGATAAACAACAAGAATTTTTCCCACGATTCCATCTGCGGTAATCACGGCCATGTCACGCTTCAGGCCGGCGTCCTCGCCCTTGTCGATGTAGATGACGCGCGACAGATCGCTGCCACTGGACCCGATCACTTGCGCGGCCACGGTCTTGGCGATGAATTGTTCCTTGAAGGCGAGCAGGTTCTGCAGGCGGTGCGCCTGCGCCGCGTCTTCGCTGAGCCGTACTTCTTCCAGACGCATCTGTTCAATCTGCTCTTTAAGCTGGCGGTTCTCCGCGCGGACGCCGCGCAGATAGAAATAGTTGTGCCAGATGTTGTTACCGCTGTTCTTGATCCAGACCAGCCCGCGCTCGAAGGGAGAAATGGCGCCCACCACCCAGATGCGAATGAGGCGCGTATCCTGAGCGTCGTTCGGGCCGCGCTTAACCTGCACCGCAAGCCCCAGCACCTGCAGAAACAGCACGCCCACCAGGATGACCAGATTGCGGTAGCGGCCGAGGACGGATTCCATATGAGCTTTGAGCTATGAGCTTTGAGCAATGGGCCAAACCACAAATGAACCGGAAGTCTCTGGCTCACAGCTCATAGCTCATTGCTCGCAGCTCTATTCGATCGAGATCTTTCTCAGCAGCTTGAAGTCGGAGAGCATTTTGCCCGTGCCCAGCACCACGCTGCACAGCGGATCGTCGGCAATCGAAACCGGCAGCCCGGTTTCTTCGCGGATACGCTTGTCCAGATTTTTCAGCAGCGCGCCGCCGCCGGTCAGCACAATGCCGCGGTCGCTGATGTCGGCTGAAAGCTCTGGCGGGGTCCGCTCCAGCGCCACGCGAATCGCATTCATGATGGTCGACACGCACTCGCTCAGCGCCTCGCGAATTTCGCCGTCATCCACCGTAATCGTCTTGGGCACGCCTTCAATCAGGTTGCGGCCCTTGATCTCCATGGTCATCGGCTTGTCGAGCTGATGCGCTGAACCAATCTCCATCTTGATCTGCTCGGCCGTGCGCTCGCCGATCAGCAGGTTATATTTCCGCTTCAAGTAATTCATGATGGCTTCGTCCATCTGATTGCCAGCCATGCGCACCGAGCGCGAATAGACGATGCCGCTCAAAGAAATGACTGCGATGTCGGTCGTGCCGCCGCCGATGTCGACTACCATGTTTCCGCTAGGCTCGGTGATTGGCAGACCCGCGCCAATCGCTGCGACCATCGCCTGCTCCACCAGGTGCACTTCGCTCGCCTTCGCGCGGTAGGCTGAGTCCATGACCGCGCGCTTTTCCACCTGCGTGATCTCCGAAGGCACGCCGATCACGATCCGCGGATGCACCAGCATCTTGCGGTTGTGCGCCTTCTGGATGAAGTAGTTCAGCATCTTCTCGGTGACTTTGAAGTCGGCGATCACGCCGTCCTTCATGGGCTTGATGGCGACGATGTTGCCGGGCGTGCGGCCCAGCATCTCTTTCGCCTCTTTGCCCACCGCCTCCACTTCGCCGGTGTTCTTGTTGATAGCGACAATGGAGGGTTCGTTCACCACGATGCCCTTGCCGCGCGCATAGACCAGCGTGTTGGCCGTGCCCAGATCAATGGCCAGGTCGCTCGAGAAAATGCTGAACAGTGACCTCAGGTTGTGCGCGCGATTTCCGTTTGAGTATCCGTTATTCGACATATGACTAAGTTCCCGCGCCCTTCATGGGACGCTTGTTCCCAGAGTCTCGTTACCTGTTTTTGTCCCGGGGCTGCTGGCTCGCTCTATTTTACGAGATGCCCGGCAACCCTGCTTGAACCTCAAGTTTCAAAGTTTCAAGGAAAACCCAACCAGCTCGCAAGCGACGTAACAACTTTGAAACCTTGAAACTCTGAAACTTTGAAACCTATTGAATGATGATCTTTTTCTGCTGCGTATTTACTCCGCCCTGCGCCGTCTGCGCCGTTACCGTAATCACAGCTTCTCCCGTCGGCAAAGGCGGCGTGAAGTAATGGAACGAGCCGTCGGCGCCCACGAACGGTACCTCGCTCCCATTCACCATCACCCGCGCTCCCGTTTGCGTCTTGCCGGTCACTTCGATCACGTGCCCGTGCTGGATGAACGGATCCAGCTCCAAGTCGATGGCTTCGGTTCCCTTGCCCTTGGAAATGATGGTGAAGCGATTCTTCTCGCTCTCCACCGACTCCTTCCCGGACGAATCGTAGGACTGCACCATCCAGTAGTACGCGCCTTCGCCCAGGCCGCTGACCGTGACCGCCGCCGTGTTGACCTTTTTGTCAACCAGTGTAGAAGAAAAATACGGGTTGCGGGATATCCTCAGGCGGTAACCAACCGCATTCGCCATCGCGGTCCACGTGAACTCCACGTCTTTCGTGGCGCCGCCAGTGGAAAACAGGGGTGCCATATTGGCCGGCGCAATCGGCGTGGGAGGACCAATTTCCTTGGCCTTCTCCAGATGCGACTCCTGCCCATGGAAGCTGACTTTTTCCCAGTTGGCGAGTTGCACGGTCTCGCCGTTGCGCGTGACCTCGCCGGTTCCTTTCTTCATCAGGATTTCGTGCTGGTCAGCCTTGGGATCGTTGTGCACCTGCGCGGCCGATTCGGGCGCCAGTGAGGCCGTGGCCCCCGCCACGATGACCTGCGATTTCGAACCAGAACTGTAAGTCGCAGTCGAGAGATCGACGGTTCCGGTGCTCACCGCCACCGCAACGTTGGTTTGCTGCTGGTCGTTGGCGGAGTTTTCCTGGATCACGATCAGCGAATCCTGTTTGACCGTATAGCTGGTCCCGTCGTTGAAAACGACCTTGGCCATACCTTCGGATCCGGTTTGCACCACGTCGCCTTTTTCGAGCAGCACGCTGTAGTCGGCTGTCACCCAGCTGTTGCCGGTGCTTTTCTTCACCCGCACCGTTCCATCGAGCGCGGTAAAGTGCGCCTGCTGCGCGATCACCGTTCCTGAACCAGCCGCCGGGGCCATCCCGGCAACCTTCTCCAGTAACTTGCCGGCAACATCGTTGGCCTTCCTGATGCCGTTCTCGGTGAATTGCGGGAACGCTGCCCGCATGGCGATGAAAAACACCGCGGCCACTGCCAGAATCAGCAGTGCCACACTGCGGTACGTGACCGTCGTCCAGGCAATGTGAATTCCCGGTTTGCGATTGGCCGAAGACACTTTGACCTGAGGAACCTTCTTATTCCCTTGTAAATACGTCGGTAAAAATCAAAGTTAGCATAAGCAAAAAGTGTGGAAGAACAGGTAATCAGGTTGGGAAGTTACCTTGGTTTTTGCCTGATTCGGCACCTCACTCGTCTCGTGACGGATTCCTACCAGCTCGACTATCCTTAAGTGCTGTTTTATGACCTCTACAACGGTTAGCCCCTCCGCGCAAAACCGCTACCGCCAGTCGCTTCTGGGCGATGGCATGGCCGTCGTCTGGGCCATTGCCTTGGCCAAGCTCGTGTTCCACATCTACTTCAACAACCGCTACGGATACTTCCGCGATGAATTCAACTACATGTCGTGCGGCGACCACCTGCAATGGGGGTACGTCGACCAGCCGCCGATGGTCCCGTTTCTGATACACATCTCCCGCGCCATCCTTGGAGATTCGTTACGCGCGATTCGTTTTATCCCTGCACTCGCGTCATCGCTGCTGATCGTGCAGACCGCGGTGCTCGCCCGCGAACTCGGCGGGCGGCGCTTCGCTCTCGTGCTCAGCGCCATCTGTACCCTGACCGACCCGCAATATCTTTCCAACGGCAGCCTGCTCGGCACAAATTGCCTTGAGCCGAATCTGTGGATGGGATGCGCCTACTTCGCGATCCTCACCATCAAGAGCTGGGGTAAAAGTGATAAAGCCCCGCGCTACTGGCTATGGTTCGGCGTGTGTGCCGGGCTGGGGCTCGAAAACAAATACTCCATCGCTGTTTTCGGCGTCGGTATTGTCCTCGGCTTGCTGCTCACCGAGCAGCGGCGCGTCTTCCTGAACAAATGGATTTGGCTGGGTGGCCTCGCCGCGTTTTTGATTATCCTCCCGAACGTCCTCTGGAACATCCACCACGACTGGCCGTTTGCACAACTGATGCACAACATTCGGGCCGAGGGCCGCGACGTCGTTCGCGGACCGCTCGATTTCTTCTTACAGCAGGTGCTGATCACCAACCTTTTGAACGCGCCCTTTTGGCTGGCGGGTCTGTTCGCTTTACTCTTTTCTGCCCGCCTGCTGCCGTACCGGGCGCTGGGCTGCGCCTACCTCATCTCTTACGCGTTCTTTTTCTTTGCGCACGGAAAGAACTATTACCTCGCACCCATTTACCCCGTATTGCTGGCCGCCGGTTCGGTTGTGATCGATTCCGCGATCGACGGCCCGGAAGGCACTCCGCGCCGACTGCAATGGCTCAAGCCGGTGATCCTGGCCCTGCTGCTCGCCCATGGAGCGTATATCGCGCCCGTCGTCATCCCGGTGTTTTCGCCCGAACGATTCCTCGCTTACGCCAAGACCCTCCCATTCAAACTTCCGGTCAACGAATACTCGCACGCCCGCGCTGCCCTGCCGCAGTGGTATTCCGACCAGTTCGGATGGAAAGAAATCGCCGACGAAGCCGTCGTGGCCTGGAACCGCATCCCGCCGGAAGAGCGCGGCTCTGATCCGAGCAAAGCCTGCGGCATCTTCGCGCAAGACTACGGCCAAGCCGGCGCCATCGACTTTTTCGACCGCAAGCTCGGCCTACCGCCAGCCCTGAGCGGCGACCGCACCTACTGGATCTGGGGTCCGCGCGGCTATTCGGGCAACTGCCTGATCGTCCTCGGCGATCGTAGAAAACGGCTGGAGGAATTGTTCGAACAGGTCGAGTTTGTCGGTCTTTCCGCCGACAATCCTTGGGCTCTGGAGAAGGAAATCGGCGTCAACATCTGCCGTAAACCGAAGTTCGGCACATTGAGCGATCTCTGGCCCCAGATCAAGCGCTGGCGCTGAAATCGAAGCAAAACACCGCGTTGATGATTCTGTGGGTCTTCGCTGACGTCGCGGCTTGACATCAGATTCCAGCGTCCACCAAAATTGCTTGCCCACAGAATTGGTGCGATTTTCATTCGCTGTTCAGACTCCTTGTGCGAGGTTTCTCCATGTTTCGTAGTTCAATTGTCATCAGCCTTGTCATGTTCTGCCTTATGTTCGCGAGTATCCTTTCCGCGCAAAGCGTGTCAGTGGCCCAGCCCACAATCTGGTCGGCCCAGCCCGACGTCGCCGGCTTCGAAAAAATCGAAAACGACCGCCTCGCTGCGGCGAACGCATCGATCGACACTCTCGTCGCGGTCAAAGGCGCGCGCACGATAGAGAACACGCTGGCCCCGTTCGACGAGGCCCTTCGTCAGGTCAACTCCGCGGGATATTTCGCCGGGCTGATGCAACAGGTGCATCCTGACTCGACGTTCCGCGATCACGCGACAGCCATGGTCACCAAGGTCTCAGCCGTGCAGACTGCCATCTCGCTCAACCGCGACGTTTACAACGCGCTCGCCGCCCTCGACCTGTCCAAGGCGGACAGCGCCACGCAGTACTATGTGAAGCGGCAACTTCTCGAGTTCCGTCTGGCCGGCGTGGACAAGGATGACGCCACCCGCGCCCGCCTGAAAAAGCTCAACGACCAGGCAACCGAGGAACAGTCGATGTTCGACCGAAACATCTCCGACGGCCAGAAAACCGTGGAGGCCGATCCTGGAGAACTCGACGGCCTGCCGCAGGATTACATCGATCACCACAAACCCGGAGCCGACGGCAAGATTCACCTCACCACCGATTATCCCGATTCCCTGCCGGTATTTACCTTCGCCAAGAGCGCCGCGCTGCGGCACCGCATGTTTGTAGCTTTCAACACCCGCGCCTATCCCAAGAATCAGGAAGTGCTCACCAGCCTGATGAAGACGCGCTATGAGATCGCGACGCTGCTCGGCTATTCCTCGTGGGCTGATTACAACGCCGCCGACAAGATGATTGCCAAAGGCGGCAACATCGCCGAGTTCATCCAGCAGATCAACGACGCAGCGCGCCCTTTGGCCAAGCGGGAATTCGATATGCTGCTGGCAGAAAAGCAGAAAATGAGTCCGGGCGCGTCAGAAATCCTGGACGATGAAGGCAACTATCTTTCGGAACTGGTTCGCCGCTCAAAATACAATTTCGACTCGCAGTCCGTTCGCCCCTACTTCCCCTTCATGCAGGTAAAACAGGGCATCCTCGATGCCGCTAGCGACCTGTTCCACATCAGCTTTCAGCAGGAAATGAACGTTCCCAGCTGGGACCCGGCAGTCGAAACCTGGCTCGTAATCGACCACGGCAAGCCTATCGGCCGTTTTTATCTCGATATGCATCCGCGGCCGGGCAAATACAGCCACGCCGAAATGGTGCCCGTGCTGGACGGCATCAAGGGCAAGCAGTTACCGGAAGCGATCCTGGTTTGCAATTTCCCCAATCCGACGGCCGACGATCCCGGCCTGATGACCTACAACGACGTCACCACTTTCTTCCACGAGTTCGGCCACCTCGTGCACCACATTCTCGGGGGGCAGCAGCTCTGGGCGGGCATTGCTGGCATCAGCATGGAGTCCGATTTCGTCGAAGCGCCTTCGCAGATGCTGGAGGAATGGATCCACAGCCCGCAGGTGCTGGCCAAGTTCGCACGACACTACAAGACCGGCGAGCCCATTCCCGCAGAACTGGTCGAGCGCATGAACCGCGCCTCGGCTTTCGGGCGCGGCGGCTGGGTGCTGCGGCAGAACGACTATTCCGCGATCTCTTATGACATTTACAAGGGCAAGCCGGAAGACGTTGACCTGGACGCGGTCACGCTCGGCGACGGACGCAAGTACACGCTGTTCACGCCGATCGAAGACACACACATGTGGGCGTCGTTCGGACATCTTGGCGGGTACTCCTCTGCCTACTACACCTATCTTTGGGACAAAGTGATCGCTGAAGATTTCTTCCTGCAGTTCGATCACAAGAACCTGCTGGCTGGCGATGCCCCGGCGCGCTATCGTCATCTTGTGCTCGAACCGGGAGGATCGATGTCGGCCAACGACCTCGTGAAGAATTTCCTCGGCCGCCCGGCCAACATGACCGCCCTGCAGAAGTGGATGGAGGAAGAATTCTCGGGCAGCGGCGAAACTGCAAAAGCCTCCGGAAATTAGCACGGCTGGTGTAGGCCCGGACGCTTTCGTCCGGGCCGGGCGGACGAACGCGTCCGCCCCTACACGCGCCTTGCCGCACCTCTCGTCAGGGTTGTAGCATCAATTGTTCAGGCATTCATACCCGTGCATTCACATTAAGAAAGCCCCAGGAGACATCTATGGCCACCGATACCCTAGCCACCCCCGCCACGCTCAGTGACAGCCAAGCGAAAGTTTTCAAGAATTTCATTGACGGCGAGTGGGTCGAATCCTCGTCCGGAGAGACTTTTGAAAACCGCAATCCTGCCGACACCCGCGACCTGGTCGGCATCTTCCAGAAATCCAATAGAGACGACGTGAACGCGGCCGTCGACGCGGCCAAGCGCGCCTTCGCCAAGTGGCGACTCGTGCCGGCACCGCGCCGCGCGGAGATCGTCTTTCGCGCAGCCGAGATTCTGATCGAGCGCAAAGAGCAGTACGCCCGCGAAATGACGCGCGAGATGGGCAAAGTTCTTGCCGAGACCCGCGGCGACGTGCAGGAAGCTATCGACGCCGGATACTACAACGCGGGCGAAGGCCGCCGGCTCTTCGGTCCAACGGTGCCATCGGAAATGCCCAACAAGTTCGCCATGGCTGTGCGCCAGCCGATCGGCATCTGCGGCATGATCACGCCCTGGAACTTCCCCATGGCGATCTCGTCGTGGAAGCTGCTGCCTGCGGTCGTCTGCGGCAATACTTGCGTGATCAAGCCCGCGCAGGATACGCCGCTTTCAACGTTCAATCTTGTCCGCGCACTCTATGATGCCGGCCTGCCCAAGGGCGTCATCAATGTTGTTGCCGGGTTCGGCTCAATGGTCGGCACGCCGCTCGCGGAACACCCCGACGTGCGCGCCGTCTCGCTGACTGGATCGTCGGAAGTCGGCCGCATCATCGGCGGCATCGCCGCGAAAAGCTTCAAGCACTGCTCGCTTGAACTCGGCGGCAAGAATCCCATGATCGTGCTCGACGACGCCAATCTCGACCTCGCCATCGAAGGCGGGCTGTGGGGCGCGTTCGGCACGACAGGACAGCGCTGCACCGCAACCAGCCGCATGATCGTGCAGAAAGGCGTGTACCGCGAATTTGTCGATCGCCTGGTGGAACGCGCAAAGAAACTGAAAGTCGGCAACGGCCTCGACGAGACCGTGCAGATGGGCCCCGCCATCAACGAAAAGCAGCTTCAGACCGATCTCAGCTACGTTGAGATCGGCAAGAACGAAGGTGCCAAACTGGTCTGTGGCGGCAACCGCCTCGACCAGGGCGAATATGCACGCGGCTGGTTCATGGAGCCGACGGTGTTCATCGATGTCGATCCCAAGATGCGCATCGCGCAGGAAGAAATCTTCGGCCCGGTCGTCTCGATTATTCCATGCGACGATCTCGAGAATGCGATCGAGATCGCCAACGGTATCGAGTACGGCCTCTCGTCCGCGCTCTACACCAAAGACGTGAACAAGGCGTTCTCGGCGATTCGCGATCTCTACGCCGGTATCACTTATATCAACGCGCCCACAATCGGAGCGGAAGTGCATCTTCCTTTCGGCGGCACGAAAGCCACCGGCAACGGCCACCGCGAAGGCGGCATCGGCGCGATCGATTTCTACACCGAGTGGAAGTCGGTCTACGTCGACTTCTCCGACAAGCTGCAGAAAGCCCAGATTGACCGGGAAGACTAAAGTTTCACCACGGAGACACGGAGTCACGAAGCAACCATTGCTTTGTTTCCCTCTGTGTTCCTGTGCCTCCGTGGTCAATTCTCAGACCGCCTAGAGTCTATCCTCTCCTTGTTCAGGTCTCTGGTTCCGTTGTAAAGTGGCTTCCCCTGACTATTCCCCGGAGACACCAATATGAAGTTTCTTGCAGTAACGACCCCGCAGCGTTTCGCCTCCACCTTCTTCGCATTCATCCTTGTCGTATCCTCCGCGGCCCAGGCCGAACAGCACGCACTTCTCACAACCCATGTTCCGGACGCAGTCTCAAGCGGATTAGCGCCACTGGTCGGCCACGTTTCACCAGACCAGCACCTGAGCCTCGCCATTTCGCTGCCCTTGCGCAACGAAGCAGCACTTGACGATCTGTTGCAGCAGATCCACGACCCGCAAAGCCCCAGCTATCACCACTACCTAAGCGTACAGGAGTTCACCAGCAGATTCGGTCCCACCCAGGCTGACCACGCCGCGGTTCTTCAGTTTGCCCAGGCGCACGGTTTGTCCGTGGTTGAAACGGCCTCGAACCGCATGGTCGTTGACGTCAAGGGCCGGGCAGCCGACATCGAAACCGCGTTCCACGTCTCGATGAATGTCTATCAGCATCCCGCAGAAAATCGCACGTTCTATGCGCCCGATCGCGAGCCGACGGTAGACCTGGACGCGCCGCTGCTGCATGTCTCCGGACTGGACAACTTCACGTTACCGCATGCCAAGACCGTCCGGGCGTCGCAGCAGAATGTGCCTCAGACGGACGGGGTTGCCAAGGCCACTGGCTCCGGCCCCGGCGGTAACTTGGTGGGCAGCGACCTACGCGCCGCCTACTACGGCTCCGGTTCTCTCACCGGCGCGGGACAGTCCCTCGGCCTCTTCGAGTTCGCCGGCTACAACATGACCGACATCAACAATTACTTCAGCAAGCTGAACCAGCCGCTCAACGTCCCCGTAAAAGGAGTTTCTCTGAATGGGGTCAGCATCAATTGTCCTCCGCAAAGCTGCGACGACTCTGAGCAGGCAATCGACATCGAGATCGCCATTTCTATGGCTCCCGGTCTTAGTCAGGTTGTGGTCTACGTGGGATCGAAAGATGTTTCCATCTTCAACCGGATGGCGGCGGACAACACGTCAAAGCAGCTCAGCTGCTCCTGGGGATGGACCGACAACGAAAGCAGCCTGGACCCGATCTTCAAAGAAATGGCGGTGCAGGGACAGACGGTGTTTGTCGCCACCGGCGACGATGGTTCCGCGACCCCGGGCGACGTTGTCTGGCCGGCGGACGATCCCTTTGTGACCGCCGTTGGCGGCACTGACCTGGTCACGACTGGCCCAGACGGAGCCTGGCAGTCCGAGACCGGTTGGAGTGGAAGCGCGGGTGGGCCTTCCAAGAACGGCGTTGCAATCCCGCAATACCAGAAGCTCAAGGGGGTGGTGAACTCCCAGAATCACGCTTCCTCGACCTTGCGCAACATTCCCGACGTCGCGGCCGAAGCCAATACCAACCAGTGGAGTTGCTACGACGGCGGGTGCTTCGATGGCAATGGAGGCAGCAGCTTCGCCGCTCCGCAATGGGCTGGCATCACCGCCCTGGCCAACGAGCAGGCGGCAAGCAGCGGAGGGACCCCGCTCGGGTTCCTCAACCCCAGGCTGTACCACATGGGCGTCGGATCAAGTTACGACAGCGACTTCCATGACATCACCAGCGGCAGCAACGGCGCATATTCGGCCGTGACCGGCTTTGATCTGGTGACCGGCTGGGGCTCTCCCAACGGCTCCTATCTAATTGATACGCTGACGGGTACAAACTGAGATTCGCAACTCACCACGGAGACGCAGATATACGGAGATAATCTTTTGGCCTCTCTGTGACTCCGTGTCTCAGTGGTGAGCGCTTTTTCCCGCCAGTCGGAGCCCTGAGCAGCTAGAATCTTCTGCATGCCGCTGACCCAAACCCGCGAAATCGCCGCCGCCTCCCGGCTGGAAAACGTCCGCTACGCCATCCGCGACCTGGCCTGCGTCGCCGACGAAGTCATCGCCCAAGGACACAGAGTTCTCCCGCTCAATGTCGGCGATCCCCTGAATTTCGACTTCCAGACGCCCGCGCACATCATCGAAGCCGTCCACAAAGCCATGCGCGACGGCAAGAACGGATACGCTCCTTCGCCCGGTGTCCCTGAAGCGCTCGAAGGCATTCGCGGCGAGGCCGCGCGCAAGGGCATCACGACGGTGCGCGACGTCTTCGTGACCTCCGGCGTCAGCGAGACGGTTGATCTCTGCCTGTCCGCGCTGGTCAATCTCGGCGAAGACGTGCTCACGCCGAAGCCGGATTATCCGCTGTACTCGGCCGTGCTCTGTAAGCTTGGCATCGGTCTTAACGCTTACGATCTGAATGAAGACGACGCCTGGCAGCCCGAACTCGCCGACATCGAACGCAAACTTACACCGCGCACGCGCGGCATCGTGATCATCAATCCCAACAATCCGACAGGCTCGCTCTGCACGCGGCAGATGCTTGAGCAGATCGCGGAGCTTGCACGCCGCCACAACCTGATCGTTTTCTCCGACGAGATCTACGACAAATTGATTCTCGATTTCGATCCTCAGGGAAACGACGCTCCGCATCTCGCCTTCGCTGCCGTCGCGCCCGACGTGCCCTGCGTGACCTTTGGAGGCATGTCGAAAAACTATCTGGTCCCCGGATGGCGCATCGGATGGGGGATCGTCTCGGGCGACGCCGCCGCGGTCAAAACCTACACCGAAGGCGTGCATCGCCTGCTGCGCGCACGCCTGTGCGCCAACCATCCCGAGCAATACGCGATCAAAGCGGCGCTCGAGGGCCCGCAGGATCATCTGGTCGACGTAAAGCGCAAGCTGCGCTCGCGCCGCGACCTCACGCAGAAGTGGTGCGAGTCGACGCCGCGCGTGAGTTGCGTCGCCCCGCGCGGGGCGTTCTACGCCTTCCCGCGCATTAACATTCCCGAAAACGACGAAGTCTTCGTCAAAGAACTCATCCGTCGGAAGCACGTCATGGTCGTGCACGGCTCCGGCTTCGGGCAGAAGCCCGGCACACAGCACTTCCGCATCGTGTTTTTGCCAGACGAGCAAACGCTGACGAAGGCGTACACAGGGATCGCGGAATTCATTCGCGAGCGGTACGGAAACTGATTCACCGCCGAGCGCGCCGAGATCGCGGAGGAGTTCGTTGCTTGCATGATCAGAGCCGCAGAAACAACACTGGTCCGCATTGGGATTCTGCTTACCGTCGTAATCTTCGCCCTTGCGTCTGATTCCTAG
>JASHPH010000081.1 GCA_030038255.1 Candidatus Sulfotelmatobacter sp.
CCCCGGGCTTGGCCTCAGTATCCTTGGCTCCAGAATTTTCCTCCGGTGTTTCGTCTTCGCTATCGTCATTCTCGCTTCTCAGTGCCAGTTTCTGTTCCGTTTCGCTGGGCCGCTTGGGCAGTTCGCTCAGGCGAAGCTTGGCGTTGGGAAAATCCAGTTCCACCAGAAAATCTTCGAAAACATCGGCGCCGATCAGACCGTCCTCGCCGCCGACTGAACGGCTTTCCATCACCTCGATGGGACAGTTCTGGAATTCGAGATCGCCGACTTTGATGGAATCGGCAATGCCGACATAGGCGTCTCGGCGGCCTTTCTTCCCGATGCCCGCCACTTTTACCTCGCTGATCTTGGAAATGCCCGCGTGCTCCGCAATCGAGCGCTTCACCAGAATATGCGACGCTCCTGTATCGAGCAGAAGGGAACTCTTTCGCCCGTTAATCTTTACAGCGAGACCGTAACCTCGCAGGTGATCTGGATCCCGCAGCAACCGAACTAACGCCGTCTCCGTAGCCGTTCCTTTGCTCGCCAGCCGGCATGGGCTCGCTTTCTGTTTCGCCCGCTCCTTCAGGTATCGCAGATAATTAGCAGCGTCTTCCCGTTCCTCAGCGCTCCAATTGTTCTCACCTGCCAGCATCGACTCGAGATACTTCACCCGTTCCGAAAACGACAGCGTGGCCACCCATTCCTCCTGAATCTCTGGATCCGATGGATCAATCTCGTGCGCCCGCTGGATCATCGCTCTCTCGGTCTTGTACATGGCGACGGCGTCGCGGACCCGAGCCAGCCCGAGATAGGCGCGACCCTCGGGATATCCCGAATTGACGACGTTCGCCCATTCTTTCTCCGCCTCGGCGATCTTGCCCTGGCGAAACCACACTTCGGCACGTGCTGTGCGCAGTCGCGCAGAATCCGAGTGCGCCAGGCCTTCCTCCGCGGTTCGCGAAGCATCCTCGACCTTCTTTTCCTTGAGATAGGCGCGGACGATGCCGGCATAACCATCCGGCGATTCCGGATGCTCTTTAAGGAAGACCTGATATTGCGCGATGGCGCCCTCGAAATCACCCTTGAGGAAGAGCGCGTGGGCCGCGCCCAGCACGCTGGGCGGAGTCGGCAAAGCCCCCGGAAGCGTGCTCACTGAAACCGTCGCGCCTCCTTCTCCCGCAGTTTGCGTTGCCGCAGAAGACTGCCCGGAAGACTCTCCAGAGGAAGCAGATTGTGCGAAAGACGATTGCCCAGAAGAGGACTGGCCGAAGCAAGAGCCGCCGAGGAAATGAAACTCGAAGCAACAGACTACGATCAGCCCGAGCACCAGGCTGACACGCAAAATCCGGGGCATACAATCCCCTTTGACCACCGCCGGCAGACTAGGGGAAGTCCGGCTGCGGGAGACCGATTCTCACATAGCGCAGGGCGCGCTCGCAACGGGAAACATCGCCCGGTTGTTGGCCGAGCGCTCTCTCCGCAAAACCGCTACAATAGAAACACCGGTTCTGTTCCCCCTTTTGCGCAACAACAGCAGGCGCTGAAAACGGCCTCGAAAATCGGGCGCTCGAAATCGCGCCATCGGACAGGTGTTCATTCAACTTGCGACTTCGGCGGCTCCATTTTCTGAACAGGGATCGCGCGATTAAGAATCCCGCACGGCTTCTCGGGGCCGTCAGCCTGATTCTTGGCGCGGCTCTGTTCGGGAAGATCGCCGCTGCGGATTCGCCCACCGATATCAAAACTCTTGCCGCCGCCGTCGACGCCCACTACAACCATCTGCGCACACTCGAGGCGGAGTTCACCGAGTTCTATCGCGGAGGCGGGGTAGAGCGCACTGAGTCTGGAACCCTGTGGCTAAAAAAACCTGGCAAGATGCGCTGGGAATACCGTTCTCCAAGGGAAAAGCTCTTTGTGAGCGACGGCAGAGATGCGTGGTTTTACGTCGCCAGCGACCGGCAGGCGCGCAAGACGGCAGCGCGGAAACTCGAGGACATTCGCTCTCCACTTGCATTCTTGCTTGGTAAGACAAAGCTGGAGAAGCAGTTACGAGGACTGTCACTGGCCCCAGATGTGACTCCGCTGGCAGCAGGAGATGTGGTACTCCGCGGTGTGCCGCAGGGCTACGAGGATCAGATCAGCGAGATTCAGTTGGAAATTGGTCCTGAACATCAGATCGTCCGAATTGTCATCGAGGAACCGGACGGATCGGCCACGGAATACCGCTTTAGTGATCAGAAGGAGGATGTTGCCGTCAGCGACGCCAGGTTCGAGTTCCGGCCTCCGGCTGGCACGGAGACTGTCGAGGGCGGCTTGGGTCCGTAAGGCTATTACTTCTGTACCGTTCGTGCGCAGTTCGAAACCATGCGGCAGCTTAGAATAGAAAACGGGAATGTTAGACTGAGCGGTGGGGTGCCACCGCGGGGAAAGTATTAGAAAAACAAGCAGATGGCGGAATTTGTAATCAAAATCGCGGACGAGCGCGGGCGCATCCAGCAGCACGTCGAGCAGGGCATTTCCGAAGCCGATGTGCGCGACCGCTTTGCCCAGCAGGGTTATTTGGTCTACTGGGTCAAGCCGCAGGGCGTCATGTCCGGCGGGCTGTCCCTGCGCCGCCGGCGCAAGCTGAAGCAGGCGACCTTCCTCGTCTTCAACCAGCAGTTTCTGACACTGATTCGCGCCGGGTTGCCGATCCTGAACGCGCTGGAACTGCTGATCAAGCGGCAAAAGGACGCCCAGCTCAAGCAGATTCTCGAAAATGTCCGCGACCGGGTCAAAGGCGGAGAGCTTCTTTCCGACGCATTCGCCGCGCAGGGCATTATCCCCAAGATCTACACCACGACTTTAATGGCGGGCGAGAAGAGCGGCAATATGGACGAAGTCCTGACCCGTTACATCAACTTTCAACGGATGGCGATGTCGTTCCGCAAGAAGTTGATGGTCTCGCTGATCTATCCCACGCTGCTGGTTAGCGTGGTGCTGATCATGGTGACGTTCCTGTTTACCTATGTCGTGCCCAAGTTCGCCGAACTGTTCAACAGCCTCGACGCCAAGCTGCCGGCCGTCACGGTCTTCATGCTCGACGTGGGCCAGCATGCGCAGAAATACGCGCCCTTTGTGCTCATTGGATTGGCGATTGCGGCGTTTGTGCTGTGGCGCTGGAAAGATACCGATCGCGGGGCGGACCGCATCGACCGGATCATCCTGAGCCTGCCCATGCTGGGCGATATCCGGCTCAAGCATCAGGTGGCAACTTTTTCGCGCATGCTTTCCACGCTCTTGCAAGGCGGACTGCCGCTGGTTCCGGCCATGGAAACGGCAGGCTCGTCCATGAGCAGCCGGCGCATTTTGAAAGGAATCATGCGCGCCGGAGTTCGTGTGCGTGAGGGCCAGGGCCTCGCCGGCAGCCTGGAGGAGCAGGAAATTTTCCCTGAACTTGCGGTGGAAATGATCGAAGTCGGCGAGTCCACCGGAGCGCTTCCCGCGATGCTGAACTCTGTGGCCGAATTTTACGAAGAAGACGTGCAGACGGCGCTGGGCGCGGCCATGGCGCTGATCGAGCCCATGATCCTGATCATCATGGCAATTTTCGTCGGCGGAGTGTTGGGATCGCTGTATCTGCCGATCTTTAGTTTGGGAGTGCGTTGAAGAAATCGGTCGATGATCGTTTGTCGCTGGCTCGTCTTAGCTAGCGACTAGGGACGAACGACTTGGGTTAATGGAATGGCGACAACCGATAAGAAATCCGTTTTCGTCGGCGGCGGCAATGGCGGGCAAATGCTCTCCCCAACTGGCAATCCGCTCACCGATCTGGAGCGCGCCCAGGACGTGGCGCGGCGCTACCGCTGCGAGTTCATCGACCTTACCGACTTCGAGCTGCATCACGAGCTGTTCAAGAAGATTCCGGTCGAGCTGATGTTCCGCTACAACTTCGTTCCGCTCGAAGAAACCGTGGATGGACGCCTGGCAATCGCGATCGCCGATCCCAGCCAGCTGATGATGATCGACGAAATCAGCCTGCTCTTGAAGCAGCGCATCGTCACCAAGGTTTCGACCCTCAAGCAGATTTCCGACATCCTCAAGAAGACCGAGCAGTCGCAGCGCGTGCTCGAAGAAGCCAGCGAAGGCTTCACCATCATCCGCGAGGACGAGGCCACGGGTGCGGAAGAGACGCTGACCATCGACAAGCTCACCGCGGCCAGCGACACCAGCCCGATCATCCGCCTGGTCGACACCACCATTTTCACCGCACTGCAGCGGCGCGCTTCCGATATTCACATCGAAACCCGCGACGATTCCGTCATGATCAAGTTCCGCATTGACGGCGTGCTCACGCAGGCCATGCCGCCCATCGGCAAGGAGCATCACTCGACCGTAATTTCGCGTATCAAGGTCATGAGCGAGCTCGACATTTCCGAGCGCCGCGTGCCCCAGGACGGCCGTTTCCGCGTAAAGTACAACGGCCGCGCCATCGACTTCCGCGTTTCCATCATGCCTTCGATTCACGGCGAAGACGCCGTGCTGCGCGTGCTCGACAAAGAATCGATGAGCGAGAAGTTCCGCACCTTGACCCTTGACGTGGTCGGCTTCGACGAAGACGATCTGCGCCGTTTCCGCCGCTACATCAAAGAGCCTTACGGCATGGTGCTGGTGACGGGGCCGACCGGCAGCGGCAAAACCACCACCCTGTACGCTGCGGTCAACGAGATCAAGACCGACGAAGATAAGATCATCACCATCGAAGACCCTGTCGAATACCAGATCAAGGGCATCACGCAGATCCCGGTCAACGAGAAAAAAGGCCTGACCTTTGCCCGCGGCCTGCGCTCAATTCTGCGCCACGATCCCGACAAAATCATGGTCGGCGAAATCCGCGACACCGAAACGGCCCAGATCGCCATTCAGTCGGCCCTGACCGGTCACCTCGTTTTCACCACGGTCCACGCCAACAATGTGGTCGACGTGATCGGTCGCTTCCTGAACATGGGCGTCGAGCCTTACAACTTCGTGTCCGCGCTGAACTGCATTCTGGCCCAGCGGCTGGTGCGTTTGATTTGCGACTCCTGCCGCACCGAGGTTCACTACTCGCCCGAGGTTCTGGAAGCCAGCGGCCTCGATCCGGCGCAGTGGGGAAAAGTTCCGCTTTACGAAGGGCCGGGATGCATCGAGTGCGCCGGCACCGGGTTCCGCGGGCGAACCGCCATCCACGAACTGCTGGATTTGAGCGACCGCGTGCGCGAAATGATTCTGGCCAAGAAGCCGACATCGGAGATCCGGCGCGCCGCGCGCGAGGAAGGCATGCGCTTCCTGCGCGAGTCCGCGCTCGACAAAGTCCGGCTGGGGATGACCACGCTGAAGGAGATCAACAAGGTCACGTTCATCGAAACAATGAGATAGGAGCAGGCTTTAAAGTTTCAAGGTTGCGAAGCACCACGGCTTCGAGCCGATTATCCTATCCTGCCAAGACTCACTCTTTGAAACTTTGCAACCTTGAAACTTTGAAACCTTGCCCGTGCCCTGCGAGCTATTGCAATTCTCGGCAGTAAAGTTTCTCATTAACACAGGAGATTTTCGAAGGCGTTATCGGGAATAAGTTCAACTCATGAGTTCAACTTCAAACCAACCGAAGCCGAGGCTGGCGTGTGAAATTGCGGCCGACCGCGTGCTGGCCGGGCGGCTGATGGAAAAGGGCCACAGCGGCCTGGAAGTCTGTGCTGCCCACGAGCTCGCGCCCGGCAGCGTTGTCCCCGACCTGATCGAGAACAATCTGCGCCAGCGGGATGCGGTGCGCTCGGGCATCGCCGCCGTGCTCAACGACGTGGCGGGGCGCTCGAAAGACGTGATTGCCATCGTGCCTGATGCTGCCGTGCGCGTGATGCTGCTCGAGTTCGACACGCTGCCCTCCGACGCCGAGGAGGCTCTCGGCGTAGTGCGCTTCCGGCTGAAGAAATCTCTGCCTTTTGACGTGGACAAAGCAAAGATCTCCTATCATGCCCAAAACGTCGCCGATGAGGTGCGGGTAGTGGCCGCCGTGGGGCTTTCCACCGTGATCGAGGATTATGAAGCCGCCTTCCGCGATGCCGGCTTCAGCCCCGGCGTCGTGCTGCCTTCGATGCTCGCGGCGCTGGGCGCGGCCGACGCGCTCAAGCCGACCATGGTCATCAAAGTCGATGCCCACACTACCAGTATCGCGATCCTGAATGAGGACCAGCTGCAGCTGTTCCGCACGCTCGAAAATCCGCGCGGGGTTACGATCACGGGCGAACAACTGGCCGAGGAAGTCTATCCCTCGGTTGTGTTTTTTCAGGACACGTATCATCTGAACATCGACCGAATTTTCGTGGCGGGACTGCCGGAGTCGGGCGGCGCGATGGCGGCGCTGCGTGCGCAAACGGGGGCCGAGGTCCAGGAATTGGTGGCATCGGCACAACTAGGGGCAAGTTCCGGCGGTTCCGTACCACGCTGGAGAATGGCAGGAGTGGTGGGAGCGTTGATTTCGTAAGCAAGGAAGCGAGTCAAGCGCGCGCCTATTGCGACGCAACGAACGCGTCGCACCGCGCGGCTCGCCCAGGTCCTTCGGCAGGCAGAAAACGCCCGCCTCAGGATGACAAAATGTTTCTATGCGTTTAGACATCAATCTCGCGAGCCAGCCGTACGAAGATGCCCAGCGATTCTGGCTGATCTGGGGCACAGCTACGGCCGCAGTCGGACTCGTCACCCTGCTCCTGCTCACGCTGACCATCAGCGGCTTCGTGAGCGCGCGCCGCGATCGCCAGGCGATGGCGGCGAAGCGGGCCATGATCGCCGAACGCGACCAGCTGCGCGCCAACGCGGAAGAATTCCTCAATCGCCCGGAGAATCGCAGCACGCGCGATGAATCGCAGTTTCTCAACCAACTCATCGAGCGCAAGTCGTTCTCCTGGACCCAGGTTCTCGAAAACCTGGAGAAAGTAATGCCCCCCCGCGTCCACCTGGTGTCGATCAATCCCGGACTGGACGAAGAGAACGAGCTCAGGCTGAAAATGTCGGTGGCGGGCGCTTCCCGCGACCGCGCCCTCGACCTGGCACGACGCATGGAAGATTCGCATCGTTTCGCGCAGACCAACATTGTCTCCGAGCACAGCGTGCAGGGCCAGTCGGGCGACACCGAGGAATTTGAGATCGAAGCGGTCTACATTCCCGAGCCGCCGCCCGCGAAAACCGAGCCCGCGAAGACAGAAACGCCCAAGAGGACCACGCCCTGATGCCGGACCTCCGCCAAACGCGAAAGAACCTGAAGATCGCACTCGCCGTCATGGCGGGCGTGGATCTGCTCGCGGCCGTGGTTTACTTTTCGCCGCTGGTGGGTTCCGCCGATTCCCGACGGCAGGAACTGAATACGCTGCAAACCGAGCTCACGGTCAAGACGCGGCAGGTTGCGCCGCTGCAGAATTTGCCACAGAAAGTCGTAGTAGCCAGCAGGCAAATCGGGGACTTCTACAAGAAACGCTTCCCTGCCCAGGATTCGCAGATTCCCACCGACTTCGGCAAATTGGCCGCCGCCAACGGCGTGACCATCGAACAGGCAAAATATCCGGTAAAGGAAAGCGGGCCGGGCGGAGTGCAGCGGGTGGAAATCGAAGCCGACCTGGCGGGCAACTACACGGCGCTGGCCAAGTTCATCAATTCGCTGGAACGCGCCGACACATTTTTCATTATTAACAGCATCACCCTGGGCGGAGAGCCGCAGGGAGCGGTCAAGCTCAACGTGAAACTGGAAACGTATTTGAAGGCGGGCACGTAAGTGCAACTGGGATTCGAAAACAAGAAGAAGACGATGTGGGCCGCTGTGCTGGGCGCTTTGGCCGTGATCCTATTTGCCTACAAAGTCATTTTTCCGATGTTCACGAGCCCTGGCTCGGAACCGGCTTCGAGCGCGCAGGCAGCGGCACCCGCTCCCACGCCGCGTGTGAGCACGCGACCGGGCGGTAAACAAGCGAAGAAATCCCGTCTCGACACACTCGATCCCACGCTCCGGCTCGACCTGCTGGCCACCAGCGAACAAACCCAGTACGAAGGCAACGGAAGAAATATTTTCGTGTCGCAGCAGGAAGAAGTTGTGATTCCCAAGCCCAAGGCGTCCGGCGTAACCGACAGCAATAACCCGCAGCAACAAGCCGCTGTCGTCCCGTCCGGCCCGCCGCCGCTTCCGCCGGCGCCCCCGATTCCGCTGAAGTTTTTCGGCTTCGCCAGCAAGCCCGGAGAGCCGAAGAAGGTTTTTCTCTCGCAGGGCGACGATGTTTTTGTGGCGGGCGAGGGTGAAATCGTTGACCGCCGCTACAAGGTCGTGCGCATCACCAACGGATCAGTTGAGGTGCAGGACATGGTGTACAGCGGCCCGCCGCAGAATATTCCATTAACCCAGGGGTAGGAGAGAGAATGTTTCAAAGTTGCAGAGTTTCAAGGTTTCAACGTTGCCCAAGCGGCAGCTTTAATGGATCTAACCTTGAAACTCTGAAACCTTGAAACTTTGAAACTTCATGAAGCTGCCTTCCCAAGTCCGCCGAACATCTCGCCATCGTGGCGAGAAGGGCTACGTTCTGCTCGCGCTGCTGCTTCTCATGGCGCTGATGGGCATTGCCGCCGCTGTGATCTTGCCTTCGATCAAATTCAATATTGAGCGCGACCGCGAAGAGGAAATGATCCACCGCGGCGTGCAGTACTCACGCGCCATTCGAACTTTCTACAGGAAATTCGGCCGCTATCCCGTCAAGATCGAGGATCTCGAGAACACCAACAACATCCGCTTCCTGCGCAAGCGCTATAAAGATCCCTTGAGCTGCTCCAAGGGGAAGTGCGACGACTTCAAGCTGCTGCATTTCGGCGAAGTGCAAATGGCGATGAGCGGCTTCGGCGGCAGCAGTATTCCCGGAGCCACTCTGGTCTCGGCCATGGGCGGCTCAGGCGCCCCCTCGGCACTCGGGCAAAGCCTGGCTTTCGGGCAGGGTGGCGCTTCTGGTTTCGGCGGAACGAGCAGTTTCGGATCGAGTTCCAGTTCATCCAACTCCGGCTCAACGTTCGGGCAAAGTCAGACCGGAACGCAGGGAACGGACTCCTCACAGTCGGGATCGCAGAGTCCCGATTCCGGTGGAGCGAACTCCTCCGGCGGCAATAGCTCCAGCAGCAACCAGCTGGGGTCGGGCCAAATCATCGGCGGACCGATCGTGGGCGTGGCGAGCACCAGCAAGGCCAGAACGATTCGTGAGTTCAATCACAAGAAGCAATATAAGGACTGGTTGTTCGTTTACGATCCCTCGCAGGACGTGGGATTCCTGATCACCACACCGTACCAGCCACAGATGCCGGGCATCGGCATGGCCGGCACTCCCAACCTCAGCGGGCAAAGCGGAACGAACAGTAACAGCGGCTTTGGCTCCAGCAGCGGGTTCGGCAACAGCTTTGGCAGCTTGGGCAATTCCTCGGGATCGCAGAATAACCAGAATTCCGGATTCGGAAACTCGAACCAGCAGAACAGCTCGTCGCAACAGCAACAGTAAGTGCACGCGAAATAAGAAACGGCCTCATCCCAGGATGAGGCCGTTCTATTTTCAATCCTTCTCGTGCGCCGCAACCCGCCGCGCTTCACGCGGCCGGATAGCCAAGGTGGCTGTGCCTACATGAGCGCGCTTACACGCTGAACGACGATCCGCAGCCGCAGGTGCTCTTCACGTTCGGATTTTCGAACTTGAAGCCCGCGCCTTCCAGCGTCTCGACGTAATCGACCGTGCAGCCATTCAGATACATGACCGACGTGGCATCCACGAACACCTTGAGTCCGTCCATGTCGAAGGTCTTATCCATCATGCCGGCGCCGTTCTCAAACTGCATCGAATAGGAAAAGCCCGAGCACCCGCCGCCGACCACTCCAATACGCAAGCCGGCTGGCACCGGGTTCTGCTGGGCCATGATTTCCTTCACTTTGGCGATGGCGTTGGCGGTCAGGGTAATGGGGGTCTTTTTGGTAACTTCGGGGACGGTTGTTGTGGCCATTCGTATCTCCTTGGCTTTAAAGCTGTTTCATTATAGCAGACAATCTGTTTTCTGAACTTCGTAATCTGCGGCCCGTAACCTTAAGCCCCAGGCAGCGTTAGCTAATTTGATGCCATTGGCGTAAAGCACGTCGCACTTTACGATTTCCGAACCCAGCGTCTGCACTCATGGGATTTATTCGTTCCACAGCTTGAAAACCGGGCTATAATCCTTCCGTTAGAGCTTCTCCGGGGCCGGTGGGACGGAATCGTGCATACGGGATTCAGTCGCCTTTCCCCGGTATGTAGAAAGCCGCTGCACTGGTTGGAATCTGCCGAGGTGGCTTATGACGCCGATCGAAATCGTTGGGATTGTGTTTGGAATCTTCGCTGTTGGCCTGATCGTGCTCCTGATCTACAAGAGCACGCTGACCATGCACGAAGATGATCAGCTGTTTCTGGATGATGCCAATTCGCACATGCAAGAGGAACAGACCGAACTGCTGAGCAAAGTCAACCGACTCGTCCTTCCGGTGCGGGTCTTCAGCATCGGCTCGGGCGTGTTTCTGCTTGTGCTTGTGGCCATGATCATCTACCAGAAGCTGAACGAAGTGCAGTAGCGTCTCGCAGAAGCGTGGTGGGCTGGGCTGGCGCCACCCGGCCAACATTGTCGCGGCCAGATTTTCACGGGCCAGATTCTCACGGGCAACGTGCAGGGCCGCTGCGACGCTGAGTCGCGGCTGAGTAGTCGGGTGCGCAGTAACCGCACGCATCGGCCTCCGGCTTACTCTGCTTTCGTAACCCGTAGCCGTTACTCCCTGGCAACGCCGTGCGCCTGTCGTATCTTCCCCAACAAGATCAGTGGAAGTACACTACTACTGCTGACTCCATGCCTCGAGTAATGCGAAAGTGGCGGAATTGGCAGACGCACCAGACTTAGGATCTGGCGGGGAAACCCATGGGGGTTCGAGTCCCCCCTTTCGCACCAACAATTGCTCGCAAACGCAACGTGCTTCGCCCAATGCGCTCAGGATTTCGGCTGCGGGCTCCCGCTT
>JASHPH010000082.1 GCA_030038255.1 Candidatus Sulfotelmatobacter sp.
TGGGCGAATGAATCACTTCCCCATCGCCTCCCGCATCCTCTTCCACGTCACCTCCAGCGTCTCGGGCAGCACGCGCGTTTCTCCCACCACCGACATGAAATTTGCGTCGGCAACCCAGCGCGGCAGCACGTGCATGTGAATGTGTCCGGCGATCCCGGCTCCGGCGGCCTTGCCGATGTTCATCCACAGATTGATGCCGTCGGGTTGGTAGAGTTCGCGCAGCACGGTCTCCATGCGCTGCGAAAGCACCATTATTTCGTTGGCCGCGTCGGCCGGCAGCTTCTGCAGTTCGTCGAGGTGCTCGTACGGCACGATCATGACGTGCCCAGGCGTGTAGGGATAAGTATTTAGAATGACGAAACAGAGTTTCCCGCGATGCACAATGCGCGCCTTTGCATCGTCGGTCTCTTTTGCGGCCTCGCAAAACACGCACCCGCTGGTTTTTTCTGAGGTCGAGACATAGGCGTAGCGCCACGGCGTCCACAGGTAATCCATAGCAGGGCAGGTTAGCAGATGGGTGGGCACGAAGAAAGCAGTCAGCGGCCGCCGCAAGAGATTCCCGCGTCTCGCAAAACCGGCGAGACGTGGGGCACCCCGCAGAATAGGAGCTTGTTCGGAAAACGTAACATCTGAAACTTTCCTGTAACACAGGCCGGAATTCGGTTTGACACTGTTCACGGGCCGTTGCTATAGTCGAAAAGAATTCCCATTGGACGCGGGTTTTCTGTAACGTCCGACAAGCTGGGATTGTCCAAGCCCACTCGCCAGGGTGAGCCCACCACAACCAAACGACTCGTCCAGCAGTCCGCAGAGCAGGCCCCGCATCCCGTTCAAGAGAGGCATGACCTTGTCCGACGACACCACCGCCCCCAGCCCGGAATCCACCACAACCGCCGTCGCCGAAGCGGAAGCCGTCAAGGCTGGCCCTGCGGCCGAGGCAACCGCTCCGCTCGAGGCGCCGCAAGCAGCGCCCGCTCCGGGCGATGGACACGCCGCGCCTTCCGGAGAAGACTTCGCAGCCGCCCTTGAGACCTTCACCACCGAAACCGAAGAGGCGGTGAGCGAGGATCGCGTTATCAAGGGCACGGTGCTGAAGTTGACGCCGACGCATGTGGTTGTGGATATCGGCGCCAAGTCGGAAGGTATGCTGCCGCTCACCGAAGTGCTCGATCCGCAGGGCAATCCCAAGGTCAAGCCGGGGGATGAAATCTCCGTGATGCGCGACAAAGGCGAGACCGAGGAAGGCTACATCAGTCTCTCCCATCAGAAAGCGCAGCGCATTCATGCCTGGGAGGAGATTGATAAAGCGCATCGCGAGAAAAAGCCGATCAAAGCCGTGGTGGTCGACCGGATCAAAGGCGGGCTCACCGTGGACATTATGGGCGCGCATGCGTTTTTGCCCGGCTCGCAAGTGGACCTACGCCCCATCCGTAATCTGGACGGCATGAAGGGCCAGACGCTCGAAGTCGCGGTCATCAAGCTGAACAAAAAGCGCGGCAATATTGTGGTCTCGCGCAAGGAATTGCTGGAAGGTGCGCAGCAGGAGAAACGCTCCAAAACGCTGGAGCACCTCGAAGAAGGCGCAACCCTGACTGGAGTCGTGAAGAACCTGACCGAGTACGGCGCGTTTGTCGATCTCGGCGGGCTCGACGGTCTGCTGCACATCACCGACATGTCGTGGGGTCGCCTGACTCATCCGAAAGATCTGGTCAATGTCGGCGATCAGATTCAGGTCAAGGTTCTAAAGTACGACAAAGACAAGCAGCGCGTTTCGCTGGGCTTCAAACAGCTGACGCCTGATCCGTGGCTTGATGCCGAGCATCGTTATCCCGTGGGCGCGCATGTTTCCGGGCGCGTGATCAGCGTGACGGACTACGGAGCCTTTGTCGAACTCGAGCAAGGCATCGAAGGCCTTGTTCACGTCAGCGAAATGACGTGGTCGAAGCGGATGAAGCATCCGTCAAAGCTGGTCAATGTCGGCGATCAGGTCGAGTGCGTGGTGCTCAATGTGAATCCGGCCGAGCGCCGGATTTCGCTCGGGATGCGGCAACTGGCGGCCAATCCATGGGATTCGCTGCACGAGAAATTCCCGGTCGGTATGACGGTTGAAGGCCGCGTGCGCAATCTGACCGACTTCGGCGCTTTCATCGAAATCGAAGACGGCATCGATGGCCTGGTTCACGTCAGCAACCTGAGCTGGACCAAGCGCGTGAAGCATCCTTCGGAAGTTCTGAAGAAGGGCGACAGGGTAAAGGCGGTCGTGCTTGCGATCGAACCCGACAAGCGCCGCTTGTCGCTGGGCGTGAAGCAGCTGCAACCGGATGTATGGGAATCGTTCTTCGCCTCGCATCACATCGGCGACGTGGTTCGCGGCAAGGTTCTGCGTGTGGCCGCGTTCGGTGCGTTTGTCGAAATCGCAGAAGGCGTGGAAGGTTTGTGCCACAAATCCGAAGCCACCGACGAACATGGCCAGCCGTTGCATCTGGAGCCGGGCATGGAGCACGACTTCAAGATCATCAAGATGAACCCGGAAGAAAAGAAAGTCGGACTCAGTATCCGCGCCGTAGGCGAAGAAGCGTCTCGCTCGGAAGTCGAAGCCTATAAGCAGCCGGTGTCGAGCACCAGTTCGACCATCGGCGAGCTGATTTCCTGGAAGCGCGCCAGCAACGAAAATAACTAGAGAAGCAGCACTCAGCACTTAGCATTCAGCCAAGGCCGCGTGCGATTCTGACCGGCCGAATGCTGATGGCCGACTGCTGAATGCTTTTTGCAGTGCCCTGTTCTAGAATCCTTAGTTTGCTTTCAGTCATCTCTCACTAGGGAAGAAGATCCCTTTGCCCGACACAATTTACGACGTGACCATCATCGGCAGCGGACCTGCCGGATATACCGGCGCGATCCGCGCCGGCCAATATGGCCTGAAGACCGCGCTCATTGAAAAAGACGGATTCCTCGGCGGCACCTGCCTGCACGTGGGCTGCATCCCAACCAAAGCGCTGCTGTTCAACGCCGAGCTTTGGGATCACCTCAAAGACGCCAAGGAATTCGGCATCGAAGGTGTGGATGCGCGCAAGCTGAACTGGGCCGCCGTCCAGGAGCGCAAGGCCAAGATCATCACGAAGCACGCCAAAGGGCTTGAGTTCCTGATGAAGAAGAACAAAGTCGATACGTTGAAAGGCTATGGCAAGCTTACAGGCCCAGCGCAAAATGGAGTGTTCACACTCGAGCTGACGAACGACGGCAAAGTCAGCCATCTCAAGGCGAAGAATGTGATTCTCGCGACAGGTTCCGAAGCGCGCATGTTGCCGGGGCTCGAAGCCGGCGATCGAGTGCTGACCAATATCGAAATTCTCAGCCTGAAGGAGGTTCCGAAATCGCTGGCGATTGTCGGTGCGGGCGCGGTCGGAGTGGAATTCGCTTCGATCTACCGGTCGTTCGACTGTGAAGTCACGATCATCGAAATGCTGCCACGGCTCGTGCCGGTCGAAGACGAAGAAGTGTCGAAAGAACTCGCCCGCGTTTTCCGCAAGCGTGGCATCAACTTCCATACCAACGCGAAAGTCGACAAAGTAGATAAAAGGAAATCGGGCATCGCTGTCACCATTACCGTCGACGGCAAGCAGCAGAAGATCGAAGCGGAGAAAATCCTGATCGCTGTGGGTCGCAAGCCGCGCACCGAAAACATCGGTCTGGAGAAAACAAAAGTCAAGCCCGACCGGGAGTTCATCAAGACCGATTCCTGGATGCAGACCGCTGAACCGGGCGTCTACGCCGTCGGCGATATTGTGTTGGGCACGCCGCAACTGGCGCACGTCGGCGCCATGGAGGCGCTCGTTGCCGTGGCCAAGATCGCTGGCAAGTCAGGCAAGCCGATTAATCCCGAGCACATCCCCAGCTGCACCTATTGCCATCCCGAAATCGGCAGCGTCGGCCTCACGGAGACCAAAGCTAGAGAAGCGGGATACAACGTGAAAATTGGCAAGTTCCCGTTCACCGCGAACTCGCGCGCGTCGATTGTGGGCCAGCACGAAGGCTTCATTAAGATTATCTCTGACGCTGACTACGGCGAGATTCTCGGAGTACACATCATCGGCCCACAGGCGACTGAGCTGATCGCCGAGGCCGTCGCCGCCATGGAACTCGAAGCCACGGTCGAGGACTTGATGTGGACGATCCACGCGCATCCGACGCTGGCCGAAGCCATGCTGGACGCCTCGAATAGCGTGTATGGATTGGCGATCAACGCGTGATCACTCCCCTCGCGACCTGAAATATGACTTGATCGGTAAATCGAATGATCGCCAGACGCGCCAACGCGACCAACCCGCCGATCGCGATCGCCCTTTGTCTCTGTTCGACTTTGCTTTGGGCAAGTG
>JASHPH010000083.1 GCA_030038255.1 Candidatus Sulfotelmatobacter sp.
CGCTTCTTTCAGACCCCGCCTCACGACGACGCCCTTGCGCTTCTCTAGTCCTTCACCTCCACCTGGTTGGACAGGGGACTTTCACCCCCAAGCTGTCGAACATGTTCGGCACACAAAGCAAAACCCTCTGCGTGAGCAGAGGGTCCTGAAAATTCTGCCTTCAACCTAACAGAACCTATTTCGGCTGATCCATGGTGATGCCGCCGCCGGCGCCCTGCGCAGCCTTTTCGGCCTTGGCTTTCTTCACCCGCAACGTCTCGTCCACCCAATGATCAGCCGTCTTCAGATCCTCTTCGCGTTTTGCTGGATCGTCGCATTCCACGTCCGCCCGCTCACGGAACATCAGGTTCATGTACGCCATGGCGTCGTCGTAGTCAGGACGCAACTGGATCGCCTTGTTCAGGCTGTCTATGCCTTCCTGAATGAAGGGCGCGTTCTTTTCCTTCAATTCGTCACAGACTTTCTTCTGGTCCTTGTTCTTGGCGTTCAAGTGCTCTTCCGGCTTCAGGCCCAGCTTGGCGCGTTCTTCCATGCGCGGCTGGTAGCACGCCGTCCAGTCGATAACGCCCACCGAGTAGTACGGTTCGGGATCGTTCGGATCAAGATCCGACGCCATGCGGTAGTACTTCTTGGCATCGTCCCACTTTTTCATGTTCAGGTACAAGTAAGCGATGCCCTTCGCGCTGTTGACTTTCTGATCCCGCGAAGGATTGGCGTCGATGACCTTCTGATATTCGTCGATGGCCTGCTGGGCGGTGCGCAGGTTGTCGGGCGAGTCGACGCCTGGGATGTATTGCGATACGAATGCGGTGGCCAGGTACATGCGAGCGTTGATCAGGGCCGGATCCAGCTGCACAGCCTGCTGGAAGTGATCGATCGCCTGCTCGTAGTGCGAATTCTTGTAGGCTTCCACGCCCTTGTTGAGCTGGTCGCGGGCTCGCAGCTTGTTACAGCCCACAGCGGAGAAAAGGGCCAGCGCAACAGCCGCCAGCGTAAGCAGTCTAAAATTCTTATTCATTGCCGTATGAGTCTCCCTCGCCACAGCATCCTAGGCCCCGAGACAGCAGTTTGACAAGCGCATGCGCAGCTCGTGGGCACCCTCTCCTAACGTCGCGCTCTTCGGGCGACGTTAGGATGGGAACGTCTCGAAGGCTAGTTGCCTGCTTCGATCTTTGCGGTGATCAGGCCGACCTTGTCGACGCCGGCAGCGTGCGCAATGTCAATGACGTTGGCGACATTGGCGAAGGGAATCGCATCGTCCCCCTTCACGAACATCACCTTCTCCGCGCGCTGTTTGTAGATGTCTTCCAGGCGCCCCTGCAGATTGTCCCAGGTCGCATCCTCGTTGTTGATCTTCACGCCCGGTTCCTGTCCCGCGCCGCGATCGATCAACTGCACGACGATGGTGCGATCAGGAGTGCTGTTTTTGGGCGCGTTCGGCGGCGGCGGCTGGGGCACCAGCGCATCCAGTCCCTTGGGCGTCACCGGCGAGATCACCATGAAGATGATCAGCAGCACCAGCAGTACGTCGATGAGCGGTGTGACGTTAATGTTCGCACTCTGGCCTCCGCTCGGGCCAACTGCCATTCCCATGGTCGTTCTCCTCTATTATTGCCCGGGCGCGGCCGGAGCCGGCGGGGGAGTGGTCTTCCTCTGTTCGGTAAGCAAGCCCAGGTCATCCACTCCGGCAGCGCGAACCGCATCCACCACTTCCACTACGCCGCCAAAACGGGCGCGCATGTCGGCTTTCACGTACACGCGCTTGTCGGGCTTGTTGGCCAGGCGGTCTTTCACTTTGGTGGTCAAGGCATCGACTGTAATCTTGTCGCTGCCAAAGAACACGTCGCCATTTCGCGTAACCGAAACCAGCAGCGCGTCTTCTTTGTCGGCGTCTTCCATGGGCGTCGGATTGTTTACCTTCGCCATATCCACGCTGACGCCCTTCTGCAACATGGGCGTGACCACCATGAAGATGATCAGCAGCACCAGCATCACGTCCACCATGGGCGTGACGTTGATGTCGGAGCTGATCTTCTTTCCTTCGTCTCGTTTCGCTAATGCCATGATATCCCCCGCTTACGAACCGCTCCTTCTCTGCCTCAAGCTGGGAAGGTCCGGCGCCGGATACCTCCAGCGCCGGACAAGCAACTCACGACTGAGAAAGGTGTTCACTTCTCACTGCTTCGCGAGCAGCGGGAAGCTGACCATTTTACCGGCGATCGCCGCGCTTCTTCAGGAAGTAGTCGATCAGCTCGCTCGACGAGTTGTCCATTTCCACGTCGAACGCTTCCACGCGCCCGGTCAGGTAGTTGAACATCATCACGGCGGGGATGGCGACGAGCAGCCCGATCGCCGTCGTAACCAGCGCCTCCGCGATACCGCCAGCCACTGCGGCAAGACCGGTCGCTTTCGAGTGGGAGATGCCCGAGAACGCGTTCAGAATGCCCATCACTGTTCCGAACAGTCCCACGAAGGGAGCGGTCGAGCCAATGGTGGCCAACCCGCCCAATCCCCGCTTCAGCTCCGCGTGGACGATAGCTTCGGTACGCTCCAGAGCGCGCTTGGAAGCTTCAATTGTTTCTCCAGGAATTGCACCGGGACTATCCTGGTGAGCCTTAAACTCCATCAACCCGGCGGTCACGACCTTCGCCAGGTGGCTCTTCTTGTTGCGCTCGGCGACCTTGATGGCTTCATCGATGCGGCCGTCGCGCAACGCGCCGGCTACTGCCGGAGCAAAGGAGCGCGACTGTTTGCGCGCGGCGCTGTAAGCCATCCAACGGTCAATCATAACGCCGATCGACCAGCCGGACATGATGAACAGAATGACCACGACCGTACGCGCCACCCAGCCCATCTGCTTCCATAGGCCAAGCGGGTCCGTAGCCATTTCGCCGCCGCCCTCCTGAAGGATCCAGGTGGCCGCGGCCGGAATGTAACTGAGAATCACTCCAACGTAAGCTGCTAGCATGAGTTGCTTTTCCCTCCTCGGAACTCTCTACTGTGCTTAGACACTCTGATGCGCTTTGCTGGGCCCTACGCTGGCCAGAAGGCTGCCGGCCCAATGACACGTCAGCACCCGAGCTGGGCTGCTCCACACCTTGGAAGGAAATGGAAAGGACAGCAGCCGCGTTCGGGCTTCTGAAAAGCCCCTCCCGGCCACCGCGATCAGGTGGGAAGGGGAGGGCCAATCTTTACACACTTCCACGTTCTATCGCAACTTCCTGCACGCTTCGACCGGTCTAGCCGCCGGAGAGCGTAAAGTTCACCTGCACCTGCGTTTCCACCTCGACCGGCTCGCCGTTCAGCAGGTACGGTCTGTACTTCCACTGCTTCACGGCTTCAATCGCGGCCGGAGCCAGCATTGGGTGCCCGCTGATCAGCTGCAGGTTCTCGATATTGCCTTCCCTGCTGATCGTCGCCTGCAGCAGCACCACGCCCTGGATGCGCGCCTGCCGCGCCAGCGGCGGATAGTTCGGCTGCACCCGGCGCACCAGCAATCCTTGCGATACGCCCGACGACACGCGTACGCGCTGCGGCGTCGCGACCTTGGGCACGGCCACCGGCGTCGCGCTCAGCACGCTACCAATGACGCCGCCCATCGAGCCACCGGGAACTCCACCCGGGACGCCGCCCACCACGCCCGCACTGGCCATGACCGGCGGTGGCGCCTCGTCTTCCTTAATCATCTGAACCTTTTGTGGAATCTTGGTGGGCGTGCGCAACTGGCCATTGACGATATCGGTCTGGATCACCTTCACGACCTTGACCGGAGCAGCGGCCGGCGGTGGAGGCGGTGGAGGCGGCGGGGGGGCCACCAGGAATGTCATCAGCTGTGTGCGCGGCAGCGCTTCAGTGAAGATCAGCGGGATCAAGATCATCACGCCGATGATCATCACCTGAATAGTGAACGAGACCAGCGACGTCCACCCACGCTTCGTCTTCAGCTTGCCACCTGACTCGATCAGGCTATCTTCAAACATAAGCTTCTCCCCTACTTCAGACCCCTACGGAAACTTAGACACCGACTTGCCTTGCTTTGCTCCCGGTTTCCCGGCTTGCCCCACCAGCCGCCCGAGCGGCTGCAGAGCAGCGAGCAGATCCTTCTAAGTCCTTACGTAAGAAGGCCTAACACAATGATCGGAGTCTGCTGCCCAGCCCACTACTTGGCCTTGGCCCCGACGGCCGTCTTCCCAGCAGCCACTTTCCCGGCACCGGGACCCGTCACGACTCCAGGGCGCCTTCCCCGTTCCAGCCGCCAATCCTGGTAAGCCACCAGGATCGGAGCGGCAATGGCAATCGAAGAATACGTCCCGATCAAAATGCCGATCACCAGGGCGAGGCTGAAGCCACGAAGCACCTCGCCGCCGAATAAGAAGAGTGCGAGTACGGTAAGGAACGTAAGGCCCGCTGTCAAGATCGTTCTGCTCAAAGTTTGATTAATACTGCGGTTAACGATGTCTGACAGCTTTTCGCGCCGCATGAGCTTAATATTTTCCCGGATGCGGTCAAACACCACGATCGTGTCGTTATTAGAGTAACCAATCAGGGTCAGAATGGCTGCGATGACCGTCAGGGAGATGTCGGTCTTCGTCAGCGAAAATGCTCCCACCGTGATAAGCGTGTCGTGAAATACGGTCACGACGGCGGCCACGCCATAAATCCACTCGAAGCGGAAGCCGAGATACACCAGCATGCCCGCCAGCGAATACAAGGTGGCTAAACCGGCCTGCCTGCGCAGCTGACCTCCTACCTGGGGGCCGACAATTTCGACGTTGCGCACGGCGAAGTCTGAGAGAAAGAAACCGTCGTTCAACGAAGCCACGACCGCCGGGTCGGCGCCCGGCGCGTTTTTCAGCTGATCCATGGAGCTGAATACGCCGCCCAGGGTGTTATCGCGATAGTCGGCGATGGCCGCGGCCTGCTCCGTGTATTTCTTGTCGGCGTCGGAGAACAGCCGCATCGGATCCTTGTCCATCAGATAGTTCTTGAGGGTCAGCTTGCTGGCGTTGTTCAGATCCTGCTTGCCCGCCGGTGCGTTGGTCTCAAGCGCCCCGATAATCTGCAACTTGCCTCTGTCGAGCGCCTGCTCACTGGTTTCCTTCTGCGCCAGATCGATCAGCACTTCGTTGTTCGAAGGCACGCCGTAGCTCTGAATCTTCGGATCCCGGAGCCCCGCCCGGTCCATGGCCCCGCGGACCGCGCCCAGATCCGGCGTATGCGAGAACTTCACATAAACGAGCGTTCCGCCGCGGAAATCCACACCCCACGGAATTCCATGCCAGAACAGCATGGAAAGAACTCCGGCCACGCTGAAGATCAGCGAAAACGCGAGAAAATACCACTTCTTGCCAAGAAAATCTATGTTGACGTCGTGAAAAAACTCCAAGCAAAACTCCAGGTTTCAAGGTTTCAAGGTTGAAAAGTTTCAAGGTCAAAAAACTTTGAAGCCTTGAAACTCCGAAACCTTGAAACGGTCTTTATATGCTCAACGCTTCGCCGCGCTGCTTTTGGCTCAGCACCCAATCAAAGATCACGCGCGAAACGAACACCGCCGTGAACAAGTTCGCCAGCAGACCGAACGTCAGCGTGGTGGCGAATCCGCGCACCGGTCCGGTGCCGAAGATGAACAGGATCGCCGCTGAAACGATGGTCGTGACGTGGGTGTCCACGATGGTAATCCAGGCGTGGCTGAAACCCTGATCCACCGCCGAAGTCGGCGTCTTGCCATTGCGCAATTCCTCGCGGATGCGCTCGAAAATCAGCACGTTTGAATCCACGCCCATGCCGACCGTCAAGATCACGCCCGCAATTCCGGGCAACGTCAGCACCGCCTCGGAAAAACCCATGAATCCCAGCAGGATGATCAGGTTCAGGAGCAAGGCCACATCGGCGTTGATGCCCGCCCCGCGATAATAGACGAGCATGAAAATGAGCACCGCCGTCATGCCCACACAGGCGGCGGTTACGCCCGCGTGGATCGAATCAGCTCCAAGTGACGGTCCCACCGTGCGCTCTTCCAGATACTTGATACCCGCCGGCAACGCGCCGGAGCGCAGGATCATCGCCAGATCTTTCGACTGCTGCTCGCTCATGCTGCCGCCGGAGATTTCCCCTCGATCGCGGATGGCATCCTTAATGACGGCAACTTCCTGCACCTTGTTGTCGAGCACCACCGCCAGGTTGTCCTGCACGTGCGCGGAAGTGAAGTTGTAAAACCTCTGGCCACCCTCACCCGTGAGCGTGAAACTCACGCTGGGCTGGCCATTCTGATCGCGGCTGGGTTGTGCGTCGCGCAGGTCTTTGCCGCTCACCGCCGACACGCGCGACACCACATACCAGGCCGGACCTTCCATCTGTGCGCCGGGCATGCTGTGTCCGGGCAGGAGCATCGCGTCCGGCGGCAGAATGCCCGGGGTCTGCTGCGCTTGCAGCGCCGCCTGCTCGCTCGGATACGGTCCGCCGAGCGCCTGCTTGATCTCCAGCATGGCCGTCGACTGCATGATGTCTTTCACGCGCGCCGGATCATCCACGCCCGGCAACTGCACCAGGATCTGATACTGTCCGAGACCGTGCTCCTGAATGGTCGGCTCGCTGACGCCGAGCTGGTCAATGCGGTTGCGGATGGTCTCAATCGCCTGCGTAACCGCTTTGTTCTTCAGGTCGGTCAGCATTGCCGGCTTCATCGCCATGCTGAAGGTATTCTCCGCGCCGCCCGTGATGTCGTATTCCGGCAGGTGATCCTGCACGATGCTCAACAAATCGCCGCGCGCGCTGGGCTGCACGCCTTTGATGGAAATATGGTCGGGATTATTCTGCGGATCAGACTGGGAAATATCGAGGTAGTCAATCTTGCGGGTGCGCAGCTGCTGCTTCAGAACCTCGATCGCGTTCTGCGCGTCCACGTTGATGGCGTCGTTCACCTGCACCTGCAGAATCAGGTGCGTGCCGCCGCGCAAGTCCAGCCCCAGGTGGATGTGATCGGCCATGGCGGCGACCAGGCCTTTGCCGCTAAAGCTCTTCGGAACACCAAAGATTCCAAACAGGAAAATCAGCAGTGTGCCCAGTATGAGTCCAAGCTTCCAGAGAAGAGTCTTGTTCATAAAAATGCCTGGTTTCAACGTTCAAAGTTTCAAGGTGGCAAGGTGATCGAACCTGGAAACTTTGCCACTTTGAAACCTATTTTGTTTTCGGTTCTTCCTCCGCCGTCGTCACCTGCATCACCGAGGCCTTGGTCACTTCGACGCGCAGGTTGTCCGGGGGAACGCGTAGCTGCAATGCGTCATCCTTCAAAGCCAGAATCGTTCCGCGCAGGCCGCCGCTGGTCGTAACTTTGTCTCCCGGCTTAAGTTGATCGAGCATGGCCTGCCATTTTTTCTGCCGGCGCTGCTGCGGAAGCACCAGCATGAAATAAATCAGCGCGATCATGGGCAGAAACATGATCAGCAACGACAGACCGCTTCCGCCTTGCGCTTGCCAAATCAGCAGTGCTTGCATATCGAATGCCTGACTCGAACGTTGAAGCGGATGAATCCGCGAACAACCGCCTGCGCGCCGCTCATGCCGCGCGGCTTGTTATGTCACCACGGGGTTTGGATCGACTTCGGCCGGGTTCCTTCAGTTCAGGGGAAATCCGGAGAGGTCAACGGTCCTGGTCGTCAAAAATCTTGGTCGAGACCAGACACTAGAAAAAACGGGACTCTTCCCCAAGTAAAATAGAATGCCGTACCCGCCGCATAGTGTCAAGGTAGAAACTCAGGTTGTGGAGGGTGTTCAGCACCTGCGCCAGCACTTCATTCGCCGCATAAAGATGCCGCAAATACGCACGCGAATAGCGCCGACAAACGCGGCACGCGCAGTTCGGGTCGAGCGGGCCTTCATCCTGTGCGTAGCGCGCCTGCTTGATGGAAATTTTTGCTTCGGATGTGAAGAGCAGTCCGTGACGCGCCGCGCGCGTGGGCAGCACGCAATCCATCATGTCGACGCCGAGCTTCGCGTAGTCGACAATCTCTTCCGGCGTCCCCACACCCATCAGATAGCGCGGCTTGTCCTTGGGAAGATGCTCCAGAGTGGACTCGACGATTTCGCGCGTCATCTCGCGTGACTCGCCCACGCTGAGCCCGCCGATCGCGTAACCGGGAAAGCCGATCTCGATCGTGCGCTCGGCGGACTCTCTTCTCAGTTCTCGATCCATGCCTCCCTGGATGATGCCGAAGAGAGCCTGAGTGGCGCGGGCGCCTTCGCCTGCGTTTCCCTCATTTTTGTCATTCCGGACGAAGCGAGGAACCTGCTTCTCCTCAGGTCCGCGGTCCGAGGTCAGCGGTCCGTTCCCCCACGGCACTTCATCCTTATGCTCCTCAAAATACCTCTTGCTCCGCTCCGCCCAGCGCAGCGTCAGCTCCATCGACGCCCGCACGCGCTCCCGCTCGGCCGGATATTCCGTGCACTCATCGAACGCCATGATGATGTCGGCGCCCAGCCCGATCTGCGCCGCCATCGCGCTCTCCGGGCTGAAGAAATGAGACGAGCCGTCGAGGTGCGAGCGAAAGGTTACGCCTTCTTCAGTCACCTTGCGCAGTTCGTTCAGGCTGAAAACCTGAAAGCCGCCGGAGTCCGTGAGAATCGCACGGTTCCACGACATAAACCCGTGCAACCCGCCCATCTTCCGCACGGTCTCGACTCCCGGCCGCAAATACAGGTGGTAGGTGTTGCCGAGAATAATCTGCGCGCCGAGTTCTTCCAGCGTGTCCTGCGGAATGCCTTTCACCGACGCGAGCGTTCCCACCGGCATGAACACGGGCGTTTCGATTTCGCCGTGCGGCGTAATGAGCCGCCCCGCGCGCGCCTTGCCGTGCGTTTTTTCGATGTGGAACGCGAAGGACATTTCTTTGGGATTGTACAGGCATGAGCCCTCGCCAGGATTCATGTAGGGACAGCCGCCCTCGGCTGTCTGGCGGAGCGAAGCTCCGCAGTGGCAAAACTCCGTCCGGATCGTTGTCATTCCGACGAGAGAAGCCACGAGGAACCTGCTTTTTAAATGCCAATCTGAAATCTTCAATCTGCAATCTTCACAATCTCACCACGCACCTTCCCACTTTCCACGATCAGCCGGCCCAGCGTCACTGGTAACTTAAATCGCTTCGGCCCGGCGCTCCCAGGATTGAAGTAGAGCACTCCCGCCCGCAGCTCCTGCCTGGCAATGTGGCTGTGGCCGGAAATCACGGCTGCGAATCCGGCGGCTTCGGGCTTCAGATCGAACTTGGTCAGGTCGTGCAGCACGTAGATGGAAACGCTGCCGACTTCGAGCACTTCCGTCTCCGGCAGCCTTCGCGCCCACGCGCCCTTGTCCACGTTGCCCCGAATGGCCGTCACTGGCGCGATCTTCGCGAGCTTTTCCAGAATCTCCGGTGCGCCTATATCGCCCGCATGGATGATGCGTTCCGATCCGCGCAGCGCCTCGATCGCCTCCGGTCGAAGCAGGCCGTGCGTGTCAGAGATGACGCCGATGTGGAAGTCAGTACTCAGTTGTAAGTACTCAGTACCCGGTTGCAAGTTCTCTATGGTTTGTCATTCCGAGGAGCGCAGCGACGAGGAACCTGCCTTACCGTCAACTCCGCAGTAGAATCCTCGCGCCAAAGAACTGGCGCTCGGAATGACGCCCGTTATGGATTGTGGCGATCCTGTTATTTCCCCTTCATCTTCTCCACGAACGTCCCCAGCCTCACGACTGCTCGTCCCACCGTGCCGCGTCCAATTTCCTGCGTGTCGTCGCGCGCGGTAACACGCAAGGTGTAAAAGCGGCCGTCGAACGATTCCAGCACCGCTTCCGCCTTGATGCGCGCGCCGATCCGACTGGCCGCGCGATGCTGAATATTGATGGAAGTCCCCACCGTGATCTCGTCGCCTTCACAGTAGGGCTGCAGAGCACGAAACGCGGCCGTCTCCATCAGGCGGATCATATCCGGCGTGGAATAGACCGGCGGCAAGTTCGGATCGTGCACCGTCAGCGTGTGCCCGAACTCGACCGTTTCTTCGGCCTCACCGCGCGCGCCAATGGGAATCTCTTTGGCCACAATTACTCCCGTTCAAAAGAAATGAGCCAACGATTTTATCGAATCGTTGGCTCGATCTTCCGGATATCGGCGGGCCTTACGCCGCCACCGCTACGCGTCGCGCCTGGATACCGTCCAGCGCCTGCCACAGCATGCGGGCGGCGTTTTCAGCCGCGTCCAGGGCCGATTCGGCCGTTTCCGGCTTCTCGGCGACGCGTTTCTCCAGTTGGCTGCGCCACACGCGCGAGTGATACATGTCGGCTGACGCATGCATCGCAAAGTATCCGCAGGTTTTGTCGTCGGCGCCGTAGGTTTCGCGCAGGCCGCGTTCCTTTTCCCGCGCGATGCGCGGGACCTGCGATTCATAGGCATAAAATGCGGCCAGCGCCTCCTCGGGCGTGCCTTCGCTCGCCACGCGATGGAAATGCTTGATCAGTTGCCGAACCTCCGGTACGGGATTGTGCCACTCCAGATTGCGGGTCGAGCCCATGCCCTCGGCAAAGTCGAGCCACAACTCCGAATGCGGAACCGCACCCATTCCCGACCGCACCTCGACACCTTTTTCGTCGCACAGGTTCGCCAGCACGGCGCGGCGTAACTCGCCTTCCTCCAGCCGCAGGCCAAGCGCCGCCAGATAGGAAGGGAACGCCGCCACATGATGGTAATAATCCTGCGCGTACGCGCGCAGCTCTGCGCGGGACAGCCGCCCTGCGGCCCAAGCCCGGTAAAAAGGATGGGAGAGGAGATCATACTGGGCGATGCGTATTTCCAGCTGCTCCAGGAACTTTGCAGTGTTCATGACTCCTCCTGGACACGAATGCAACGCATCACTATAAGCCTGAGGCCATGCATCGGCCAGTGATGCCGGTCACTGCCGCTGCCAAGTTGCTAGAATGAAAGAAGAAAGAGCGGCAGATTTTATCTGGGGTTCGCTTGCCTGCGATGGAGTTCACGGAAAAATTTGATGTTGAGCCGTTTTGCGGGCGTGAGCGGAGCCGGGGTCCCCAACACGCGCGCTGTTCGCGTGATGGGGTGGGAAGCGGGAGCCCGCAGGCGAAATCCTGAGCGAAGCGAAGGATCTCACGAGCACGTTTGACATGCAATTCACGGAACAATTCGACATAGTCGTTGTCGGCGCCGGCCACGCTGGCTGCGAGGCCGCCATGGCAGCCGCGCGCATGGGCCTTAAGACCGCGCTCTACACGCTCAACGTCGACCTGATCGCGCAGATGTCATGCAACCCGGCAGTCGGCGGTATCGCGAAGGGACACCTTGTGCGCGAAGTCGATGCGCTCGGCGGCATCATGGGCGAAATCACCGACGCGGTCGGCATCCAGTTCCGCCTGCTGAATACTTCGCGCGGCCCGGCTGTATGGTCGCCCCGTGCGCAGTGCGACAAACAGGCTTACCGGTTGAAGATGCGCGAGGTGCTCGAGTCGCAGCCGAACTTGAAGATCAAGCAGGCGGAAGTGGCGGATTTGATCGTAGAAGGCTGTCAGCTATCAGCTGTCAGCTCTGAGCACGACCGGGAAGGGCACGAGTTCATTCGTGCCGACAACGCCTCCGTTGAATACGCGGGTTCAGCCGCTGAGGTTGCCAACGGCCACCGCCGTGTTGTCGGCATCCGCCTTCGTGACGGCCGCACCGTCGGCGCGCAAGCGGTCATCATCACCACCGGGACGTTTCTCAATGGCCTGATTCACTGCGGCGAGCAGCAATATCCCGCCGGGCGCTCCGGCGAGCCCAACGCGGTCCTACTCGGCGAAGCACTGAAGAAGCTCGGCCTGCGCGGATGCCGCCTCAAGACTGGTACTCCGCCCCGCCTCGACGGACGCACCATCGACTGGTCGCGCTTTCCCGTGCAGCCCGGCGACGACGATCCCACTCCGTTTTCTTTTCGCACCAGGCGCGTCGCGCACCACGACTCGCAAGTACCGTGCTACATCGCCTGGACCACCGCCGAAACGCACCGCATCATCCGCGAAAACGTTCACCGCTCGCCCATGTACAGCGGCCAGATCAAATCCATCGGCCCGCGCTACTGCCCGTCGATCGAAGACAAGATCGTCAAGTTCCCCGACAAGGAAACGCACCAGCTCTTTCTTGAGCCCGAAGGCCTGAACACCCACGAAATCTACGTCAACGGCATGAGCACATCGCTGCCGGTCGAAGTCCAGCTGGCGATCCTCAAGTCGATCCCTGGCCTCGAAGCCGCCGAGATGCTGCGCCCGGGTTACGCGATCGAATACGACTCCATCGATCCCACGGAACTTGAGCGCACGCTCGAAACGCGCAAGATTGCCGGCCTGTTCCTCGCGGGCCAGATCAACGGCACCTCAGGCTATGAAGAAGCTGCGTGCCAAGGAATCATGGCCGGCATCAACGCCGCACTGCAGGTGAAGCGCGAGCCGCCGCTGATTCTAGATCGCACCGAAGCCTACACGGCGATCCTGATCGACGACCTGATTTCGAAGGGCACGAACGAGCCGTACCGGATGTTCACCTCTCGCGCCGAATTCAGGCTGCACCTGCGCATTGACAACGCCGACCGCCGACTGACCCCGCACGGCCGCCGCGTGGGACTGATCTCGGACGAAGCGTGGTCGGATTTCCAGGCGAAGCAGGAACGATTGGAGAGGATGAAGAAGCTGCTCCAGCACACGCGGCTCACGCCTGAGATGTTGGAGAAGGCCGATGGTCAGGCGGCCGGTCAGACGCTGGCTCAGCTTCTCAAGCGCCCCGAAGTTGTGATCGAGCAACTTGTGCCGATCTTGCGCGAACTCGATTCGAAGTTCTTTGAACCAGATGAAATCCGTGAGAATCCGCGTGAATCCGTGGCGAGAATTTCTTCGGCAGTCCGCAACGAACTCAAGTCCGTCGAGACCGAAATCAAGTACGAAGGCTACCTCGTGCAGCAGCAGCGCGCCATGGATCGCTTGAAAAAGGCCGAGCAACACGCCATCCCGGAGTGGTTTGACTACCGGTCGGTCAGCGGCCTCTCGCGCGAGATGCAGGAACAGCTCACGAAAATCCAGCCGCGCACCATCGGCCAAGCCTCCCGCATTCCTGGGGTGACGCCCGCGGCCGTATCGCTGGTCAATGTCTACATCGAAATCCAGGCGCGACGGCGCGAACAAGCCGCAGCGATCTGATTCCAGCTGTCCAGGCAAAGTTACACGGGAAGGGCACGGCTTCAGCCGTGCCGTAGAACGGCCTGGAGGATTCGGGCTTTAGCCTCTGAGGGGTCGAGCCTGTTTCTCGCTACAATGTCCTGAACATGATTGCCCATTTGCGCGGAAAGCTGTTGGCAAAACATCCCAACCAGGCGGTCGTTGAAACCGGTGGCGTCGGCTACGACGTGACCATCAGCGTGCCTACGTTTTCCGATTTGCCCGCCGCGGGCGCCGAAGTCGCACTGCACATTCACACGCACGTGCGCGACGATGCCATCGCGTTGTACGGATTTCTGCGTCCGTCAGAAAAACAGCTGTTCGAGAAGCTGATCACCGTGAGCGGGATCGGACCAACGCTGGCCATCAAGATCCTGAGCGGCATGGCCGCCGACGAGATGGTCGGGGCTATTCGCGGCAACGACGTGGCGCGGCTCACCCGCATCCCGGGCATCGGGAAGAAGACCGCCGAGCGGATGGTGCTCGAACTGCGCGACAAGCTGCCCGAGGCTGGACCAGTCGCAGCACCCACTGTTCCAGCCCTGAGCGCAACAGAAGAAGACGTGCTCTCTGCGTTGCTAAATCTGGGTTATCAACGCGCCGCGGCGGAGAAAGCGCTCGCAGTCGCGACGAAGAACGGCAAGAGTGGATCGTTCGATGCGCTGTTCCGCGAAGCGCTGGCAGCACTGTCGAAATAGATCTCGCGGGTGCCCCATCCTAGCCGCGTTCTTTGCGGCTAGGGTGGGGACTTTGACTCCGGTTCACTTCCCGATGCAGAACGTACTGAAGATCAGATTGAGGATGTCGTCGGTGGTGGTCGCTCCGGTGATCGCGTCCAGCGGGCGCAGCGCATTGTAGAGATCAAGCAGCAACATCTCGTGCGGAATCTTGCCTGCGACCGCGGTCTGCGCCGCACCCAGCGCAAGCAGCGAGTCCTTGATCAGGCCCTCATGCCGGACGTTGGTCAGAAATCCGGATTCGATCTGCGTTCCCGTTTCTCCACCGACATGCTTCAAAATTTCGGCGCGCAGTTCGGCAATCCCTTCGCCGGTCAGCGCCGAAGTAGAAACAAAGACGTGGGTGCCCCACTTCTGGCCGGTTTTGCCAGAAGTGGGAACTCCCACCGACCTTAAGTCACACTTGTTCTCCACCACGATCGCGGCGCGCTGCATCGCCTGCGCGATCAGCTCTTCGTCTTCTTTCGTCTGCGGCTGCGAGGCGTCGAGCACAACCAGCACAAGGTCGGCGTCGGCCAGAGCTTCCATCGATTTGCGGATGCCGATCGACTCCGCTTCATCCAGCGCTTGCCGAATACCCGCCGTGTCGACCAGCTTAACCGGGATGCCTTCGATCGCCACCGTTTCCGTCACCAGATCGCGCGTGGTGCCGGGAGTCGCGGTGACGATCGCGCGTTCGCGCTCCACCAGCCGATTAAACAAGCTCGACTTGCCTACGTTGGGCCGACCGACGATCGCGAGCGTGAGGCCTTCATGCACGATCTTGCCGTAGGCGAAGCTGGCGAGGAGTTGATTCAGCGGCGCACGAACCTGGGCGATGTGCTCGAGAATCGTCGCGTCGGGCAAGACCGACACATCGTCTTCGGCGAAGTCGATTCCCGCCTCGAGCATCGCGATCAACTCGACCAGTTTTTGCTTGATCGGCTGCAGCCGCCGCGAGAGTGCTCCTTCCAACTGCTGCGCCGCAACTTTCGCCTGATACAAAGTCTGCGACTCGATCAGGTCGCGCACGGCTTCGGCCTGAGTTAGGTCAATGCGTCCGTTGAGAAACGCGCGCATGGTGAACTCGCCCGGCTCGGCCAGCCGTGCCCCTGCAGCCAAGCAAAGCTCAACAATATGCCGCAAAACAACTGGAGATCCGTGCGCGGAAATTTCGACCACATCGTCGGTCGTGTACGAATGCGGCTTGGCGAAGCACGTGACGACGACCTCGTCGATGCGCTGTGGCGCGGACACTCCTGTCCGCGCGGCCGCCGAGCGTCGTTCTGGCTCATCATGCTCGGCCGGACAGCCGGGGGCGGCTGTCCCTACATGTGCCTCTTGGGTTTCGATCAACTCCCCAAATACGGCCCGCCCCGGCTCCAACTCGTGCTTCAGGCGCAGCATGGGCAATGCAATCTTGCACGCATCCGGGCCGGACAGCCGCACCACGCCTATTCCGCCCCGCCCCGGGGCAGTCGCGACGGCAACGATGGTGTCGTCCAGATTGGGCGTAAAACTCACGGAAAGATTCTAACGGGCTTCGGCCGTTGGTGACGGCGCGCCGAGTTTCAAATGCAAAACTTGACCAAAGTCATACGCTTCTTGACGCCTTTCGGGGGTACGATTAAGAGCAGCCTGGCTCCGTGCCACGGTCCGCAATCCTCCGTGGCGAGCCTTGTTGGCGGAGGCGGTCATGAGAATCGCACTTGCATTCATTTTTCTTGCATCCTCTGCGTTCGCCCAGGATCTGTCGGTCGCCGCAGCTGAATCTGCTTGCGGCCCCCCAAACGTAGAGTTCCGCGTAAAAACGAACACCGATCTGTCTCCCATGCAGCTCGAGTCCGGAAAGGCACTGGTTTACATCGTCGAAGATCAGAAATTCAAGGCGATCAATGATGTCACCATCCGAGTGGGGCTCGACGGCAACTGGATTGGAGCAAACCACGGCAATTCTTATTTGTTTTTCTCAGTTGAGCCGGGAGAACACCATTTGTGCGTAGATTGGCTCTCGAGTTTTGTGTCCGGCGGCCGTCTGGTATCTCTGGCAAATCTCACGGCCGAACCGGGCAAGGTCTATTGCTTTCGAGCTCGAACCACAGGTGGCCCGGGAGCTTTAGGCGATGGAAGGATGCAAGCTCAACCCTCTCTCGACTTAGACCGCATCAATAGCGACGAAGGCAAGCTGCTCATCGCTTCGTATCCGCGCAGCGCTTCGGACCCGAAAAAGTAGAAGCTAAAGACTGAATTAGAATCCTCCTGAGGTCTCAGAAGGACAGCCTTGTCCGTCGCCGATGAACTTCTAAAAGCCAACGAAGAATTCGCGCGCAACTTCACGCTGGGTGAGCTGTCGGTCCGCCCCAAGCGGCGAGTCGCGGTTCTCGCCTGCATGGATTCGCGCATCCTGTTCGAGCACTGCCTCGGCCTCAAGCCCGGCGACGCGCACATGATCCGCAACGCCGGCGGCATCGCCACCGAAGACGCGCTGCGCTCGCTGATCGTGTCGCATCATCTGCTCGACACGCAGGAGTTCATCATCATCAACCACACCGATTGCGGCTTATTAAGGGTGAAGGAGTACGAACTGCGGGCAAAACTCGCCGAGAAGATGGGGACTGTGGCCGCCGAGCCGGCCCAATTCCATGCCTTTGACGATCTCGAAGCAAACGTGCGCCAGCAGGTGCATCGCGTGAAGTCGCACCCGTGGATTCCGAAGCACATCCCGGTGCGCGGATTCATCTACGATGCGAAGACGGGAAGGCTGAAAGAAGTTGCCTGAATGTGGCGCGGGCACTCCTGCCCGCGAAAAGCTTGGGGATCACCAAGATTGGTGCCAGTACGCTATAAGTCATCCACGAATGACAGGTCGTGGGCCTTCACGTAACGCTCGTAGCATTGCACGCAAACCCAGTGATCAGATGCATCGCGAAAGCACGCGTCCCCGGCATCGATGTGCGCCCAACATAACTCACAGTGCTCGTGATCCCACCCGCCGGGGACAATGTTTAGGCTAGGGTTGCCGAGGTCCTGCGGCGTTGCCTTTCGAAAGCGACGCAGCCTCTTGCCCTCGCTGTCTTCGACCCTATCGGAAACGGCGTCCGACGCCAGAAAGGTCAGTTGCTCCCACGCATGGTTCTCGTCTGCGACCATCCAGACCTGATAGGCCTTCCAGTAGGCATCCAGATAGAAGAAAGTCTTGCCTTCAAATGTCGGATTGCCTTCGACGTGAGTCTGGAATGTTGCCGTCCTCGCTTCTCGATCGAATGAAGACAGTTTGCCGTGATAACTTTCCGTGTCGCGGAGGAGCAGCCAACGCATGCCGTCGCGGACACCTTCAGACCTGTCGAACAAACCTGTTAAATCAACCGTGGCGTGTTCGTCCTCCCAACGGTGAACTGTACTGACCGAGAAGCGGGGAAAGTCGGTCACGAGTTTTCGTCCGCCACCGGACATGGTCGAAAGCTACTCTACCGCACCACCTTCTCAACCTCGCCTCTCAGCTCCCCATAACTTACCGCGCCCGGATGGTACCAGGCCACTTTTCCCGCCCGATCCAGCAGCACCAGCGTCGGCGTGGTCGAAGCGCCGTACACCAGGAAGTTCTGCGTGCTGATCGGTACCGGCATGTCGAGCAGCCCGCTGTAGAAGTGCCGCCGCACAGCGTCGATGTAGCTGAGTTCGTCGGCCGGCGCAGCGTGCTCCACCTGCGCCGTGTAGCCGTAAAACCGCGTCGGCCCGATCACCTTCAGTCCTTTCGCGGCATACTCCGACCGCAACTGCGTGATGATGGGAGCCTCGGCCTTGCAGTCTCCACACCAGTGCGCCCAGAAAAACAAAAGCACAGGCGAACCTTTTAGCTGGGCAAGCGTAGGCAACGTTCCGCCGAGCGACTGGTCGGATTTCAACGCCGGCGCCAGTTTTCCCTGAAATGTGATCAGGTTCAGATTCTTCTGCAGCCGGTCGTGAATGGACGTATTGCCGTAGGTCCGCAGCGCAGCCTGTAGCACGGCGATGGCCTGCGTGCGCTGGCCCTGCGCGGCCAGCACCTGCGACTGGACTTCGAACGCTGCGCCCAACGCGATCGGCAGATGCGGTTCGGCATCGAGCGGGCGCCGCTTCAGTTGTTCGAGAACCAGCGTCTTGGTCTGCTTCGCGTAAGCCGCCGCCTGATCGTATTGCCCCCTATCGAGCGCGGCGCGCCCCAGCCAGGAATAAGCCTCCAGATACTCGGCGTTCACGCCCTGTTGGCTGCGATAAGAATTGAGCTCGGCCTCAGCAGCCGAAAAATTGTTCTGCGCCAGTGCCGTGCGCACGTCGGTAACGATCCCCGCCCACGCCGAAGCGCTAAGCAGCAGGACGCTCAAAAAGGAGCGATTAAGCATTCCTTAATGATGAGTCCTGCGGCGGAAAAGTGGCAAATCGGAATATTTCGCTTAACACAGTTTGATAAGGAAGCGAGCCTAACGCGCGATTGTGCGACGCGGCCTTTCCTAATAAAAGCCGCGCGCCGTCCGCGCGGCTCGCCCAGATTCCCTCGACTTCGCTCGGGACGGGCTCTTCGCTACGCAAAGAACGCTTGCTCAGGATGACAACATCCCGAAAGCATTGTCGAGCAGCGCGAAGCCGTGCCGACTCAGTGACTTAG
>JASHPH010000084.1 GCA_030038255.1 Candidatus Sulfotelmatobacter sp.
TGATCGATAATCCACAGGCCGTCCTCGTTCACGGCGACAATAAACGAATTGCGAATCTGGCCCAGCGGCTTCAGCGTACTGAGCGACGATAGCGTCGGCTCGGCGTCATTAACCTCAAGCGGCGGCGAGCAGCCGTGATCGGGAATTGCCTCGGCGCCGAGGACCGGAACCGAACCCAACTGCCGCGTCTCAAGCCCGCGCGCTACTGGTATTGCCGCGTTCGCCTCTACGGCGATTCTGCCTTCGAATTGAAAACGCGCGGAAATTGGCGGAGGTTCGGGTGGGTGCAGTGCGAAGCCCACGGCTGCCGGCTCCCGGTTTTCGGCGCCCGGAAGCCGAGCAGCGGAAGGCGGAAGCCCGCGTTCGTCCGATGACGGCCCCCACGGCTCGATTCCCGGTGTCAGCGCGCTTGGCGTCTGAAAACCGGGCGTCAGCGCCTGGCTCGCAGTCGCGTGCGCGCGCATCTCGGTCACGAATTGAGGCACTGGGCGAGCTTTCATTAACGCGGCACGCACAGAATCGCGCACAAAATCATGCATCGCGGTCTGCTGGCGGAAACGCACCTCGGTTTTGGAGGGGTGTACGTTCACGTCTACTTCGCCCGCCGGCAGCTCCAGAAACAGCAGAACAACCGGATATACCGTGGGCGGAATGATGTTGCGATACGCTTCGGTCAGCGCGTGCTGCACCAGCCGGTCGCGAATTAGCCGTCCGTTGACGAATATGAAAATCGAATTGCGGTTCAACTTCTGAATTTCCGGCTTCGAAACGAAGCCGTGCACGCGCATCTCGCCCGGATCTTTGGCTTGCGACTCGGCCTCGTCTTCGGCCCGCCTGCGCCATGGCGGAGGTTGCAGCAGGCCCGCGCGCTCAAGCGCCTGCCGCGCGGCCACGGGGATCAGCTGGTCGAGCGTCTCCTTGCCGAATACCTGATATACGCGCTCGCCGTATCCCCCGACCGGAGGCGCGACCAGCATGGCGTTCGTGGCCGAGTGCAGCTCAAAATGCTTGTCGGGATGCGCCAGGGCATAGTGCGTCACCAGAGACGCAATGTGCGACAACTCGGTCGACTCCGACTTCAGGAATTTCTTGCGCGCGGGAGTATTGAAGAAAAGATCGCGCACTGTAATTGAAGTCCCTTGCGGCAGTCCGGCTTCTTCGACACGGGCGATCTTGCCGCCGTTGATTTCGATCACTGTGCCGGACTCGTCCGGTTCTGATGGAGTCGGGGCCGCGCGCGTTTCCAGCCGCAGCCGAGAGACTGATGCGATCGAAGGCAGTGCCTCGCCGCGAAATCCCAACGTAGCCACGCTGAGCAGGTCTTCCGCGTCCTTGATCTTCGAGGTTGCGTGGCGCTCGAAGGCCAGCAGGGCGTCGTCGCGGACCATGCCGCAACCGTTGTCGGTGATCTGGATCAGCTTTTTTCCGCCCGCCTCCACGCTGATCTTGATTCGCGTTGCCCCGGCGTCGAGCGAGTTCTCGAGCATCTCTTTTACGACGGAGGCCGGACGCTCGACCACCTCACCAGCGGCGATCTTGTTGGCGACGGCTTCGGAGAGAACGTGAATGCGGCCCATGAGAGTGGCCAGAGAGCAGTGGCCAGTGGTCAGTTTCTCAGAAGCAAGCACCGAAGGCAAAGGACGTTGGGCTGGGGAGTCTGTTCGACGTTCGTCTTCGATGGCGTCATCCCGAGCGAAGACGCTTTTCAGGCGGAGCGAGGGATCTCGCGCGGGGTGCGACGGTGGTGCGCGCGAGATCCCTCGGCCCGCTGGTGAAGGCGCGCGGGCCTTCCGGATGACGCATCAGAAACAAAATTAAGCTGAAACACTAGCAATCTCCTGTGGGCCTCAACCCTCACTGCGCCACCACGTTCAGCGTGAAAGTTGCGCTGCCGCTTGGGCCCGACGTGGTCGTTGCGTTGACGGTGATCCTGTATTTGTCTGGGGGCGTCCCTGAATTGCCAGTACTGCTGCTGTTGCTCCCGCTGCAGGAGCCCAGCCACAGAGTTGAGAATCCCAGCAACGCGATCAGAATAAGGCGCATGCCGCCCAGCGCCCGCCGGCGCGAGCCCACGGTGAACAGGATGCCGAGCAGTCCCGGGAACAGCACGGCGTACAGTACGCCCGTGCCCGGGCCGAAGGGTCGCACGGCCGCAGTCGGGGCCGTGGTCTGGATCGTAAAGCTGACCGAGGTCTGTTGCGTTGGCGACGTTGGACCGGTGCACGTCAGCCCGGTCGCCTCCGGCGCCGCACAGGTATAAGTGACGGGCACCGATGTCTGCTGATTCGGTGCGGTTCCCGTCAGGAACGACGGTGGCCCGATCGCAAACGTGACGTAACCGCTCGCTCCTTGCGTAAGCTGCAACTGGCCGCTGCTGCCGAGGTTCGAGGTCAGCGTGATGGTTATGGCGGTTACGGTCAGCGAAAACGTTGTGGTGTGCGAGGTGCTCGGTCCAGTCGCGGTGACCGTAACCGTTGAAGTTCCGGAGGGCGTGGTTGCCGAGGTCGTCACTGTGAGGCTCGTGGTGATGGCGTTGGTTCCGTTCGGCGTGACCGGAGCTGCGCTGCAGGTCGCGCCCGAGGGCAGACCGCTGCAGCTGAACGTGACCTGGCTATTGAAGCCATCCGTGGGCGTGATGGTCAGTGTAATCGGGCTACTGGTAGCGCCCTGACCCACGCTGAGCGTCGTCGGACTCGCGCTCACGGTAAAATCCGGGCCTATGGCACCCGCCCAGGCTTGCGCCAGATTGTAGACATCCACCGACCCCAGGCCGGTCACCTGGTTATAGGTCTGGCCCCCGCTTACAGTGAAGCCGAAGGTGCCACCTGAGGGGCACTGCAGAGCAGAAGGCTCAAACGTCGGATCCCCCACCTCGCACTGGACCACATTGTTGGACGTGGCACCGGTGGTGGAGCTGGTCCCGCTTTGAATAACGTTGAACACGGACGGAGCTGTGCCGAAAAACTCGTAGACTTGTGGATTGATGAGGCCCAACCCGTCCTGGCGGAGATATTGATTCAACAGCACCGTCATTCCCGCGGCAACCGGAGTGGGTGCAGAGGTCCCTCCAAAGGCGGAGTTGTAAGTCGTGAGGGCTGTGTTGATACCGCTCACACAACTGCTGGTTGAGCTCGAGCTGCCCTGGACCACTTCCTCCTGCGGTGTGCAAACGATATAAGGATCGTTAACGTTCGAGGCAGAGAAAGCCACGTCAGGTACATCTCGAACGCTATCGCTCGGGGTCACCCCGCTCTGCCAACTTGGTTTTGGGAAGCCTCCGTTGGGCGGAGCGTTGCAGATCTCGAAGGCGAAAGGCCCGCCCTGAGGGCCGGTAACAGAAGTCGTGCTGGTGCCGAAGGCGCAGTTACTGGCGCCGCCGCCACTTCCGTCCAGAGCATCCACAAATGACAGGGCGGTATCGTTCCAGCCGATTTCGGGAATATAACTAATCGCTGAGCCGCCATCGCTTCCGTTCGAACCGTTCCAGTACGTACCCGAACCCTCATCGAACTCTGTGCCGCCAACAGCAGTTACGTAGGCGCTGCTGGCCGGATAGCTCACGGACAGCCCGAGAGTGGCGGGGTAGTAGCCATCGTCGCCGTCGCAGTTCGCTGCAGCGGCGTCTCCTGAAGCAGCGAAGAACGAGATGCCTTCGCCTGCAGCCTTCTGATAAACGAGGTCTGCAGTAGAAGGATCCGGCCCTTGTACGAAGGCCTCGCAGAGCCCATAGCTGTAGCTGATAACCTTCGCTAGTGGTGGATTTTGATCAATAGCCCAAGCAGCGCTGTCGTCGACGCCGTTGGCCGAGGTTACAAAGATGATTTGTGCGCCACGCGCAACAGCGTTCATCCATTCGATATCAAGATCGGATTCACCGAGGTCTCCGGAGGTGGCTTGCACTCCCGGGTCTGCGCTATTCGGCCACACCTGCTGAAAGTTGCCGCCGGTGCAGGCACCGGCTTGGATTACTCCAGAGCTGTTAACAGGACAACCACTCAGTTGTGTCAGGTTGAATGCGGCGCGAAAGTAGTTGAGGTCAGCGAGGTAAACATCGGATTGGCCCGCGATGACCACGTTCTCCCCCGTACCGTCAATAGACGCTTGGTACAACGGATTAATGTCGTAAATCGTCGCGATATCGCCGGGAGCCAGAAAATGCCCGGATACTCCGGAAACCGTGTAATCGGGATGGGCTTTGAGCATCGGCCGTGGAAAGAAGTCGTGCAGCCCACGAAGGCCTCCGACGATACCCTCGAGTGAGGCCGGGATGGACGGCGGCGTAGTGTTTGCAAAGTGCCTTCTTCCATTCACCTCAAAATAGTGGATTTCAGTCTTGAAGACTGCGGCAACTTGTGCCGCCGTACCGTCAAACGAAAGAAAGTCGCGGCCATTGGCAACATATGTGACTTTGAAGCCCTGCGCTACAAGCCACGCACTTATCTTCTGGACATCCGCTAAACTCAAGCCAAATCGCGCGCCGTATTCTGGGGAGGTGAGCCATTTATGATAGTTTGCGGACTTCCTGTTTTGCTGATCGGCCAGCAGCTTACTTAGCGCCTGCTGCTGAGCGGCACTGGGGAGAAACAGTATCGTGACATGAAGCACGCGCGAAGCCTCCACCGGACCTCGGTCAGACTCCTGTCGCGCCAACGGTGTCACGTTGCCCTGCAGCTCGACCGTAAGGCTGGAATCGACGCGACCAGAGATTCGGTCGACCGACTCAGCAAGGGCAAGATTGGCAGAAATCGTCGACACCACACCCAACACACACAACGCCCAGAGTCGCATACTTTCTCCGTGTGAGATTCAAGATTAGCCAGTCCTTGTAGCTTATACGCTCATTTGCAGTCTGATCAACCACTTGTCGGAAAGGTTGTACCGCTTACAAAACTTAACAACTTGGAGGGCAGGATTCGCTTCTTTGGCCTCCCGAGTGTGACAGAAAACGCGGAATCCTCGGGCAGACGAGGGGTCAAACCCTGAGATTCAGGGCAGAAACCGGGTACTTCGTCAGCCGGATTCCTGCCGTATACTGCCCCTGCGCGTTCGCCATCTCAATTCATGCCCACGCCCGGTACCGGACCATCCCGCCTCGCCTACATCGACTGGATGCGCGGGCTCGCCTGCATTCTGATGTTTCAGACCCACTGCTACGACTCGTGGCTGGGCGGCCCGGCGCGTCAAAGCCGCTTTTTCATGTATTCGCAGCTGGGCGGGACGTTTCCTGCTCCCCTGTTTCTTTTCCTGGCGGGAATCTCGTTCGCGTTGGTTACGGACAGGCTGCGGCAGAAGAATCTTCCGCCCGGGCAGATTGCCCGTTCGACCATCCGCCGGGGCGCGGAAATCGTCGCCTTCGGTCTGCTTTTTCGCCTGCAGGAATACGTGATCGCCTGGGGGTGGGCGCCGAAAAGCGATCTGCTGCGTGTCGACATCCTGAACACAATCGGCCTGTCGATGATGCTGATGGGCGTGGTGTGCTGGATTGTGCTCTCGAGGTCAACCGGGCTTCGCCTGGCCGGACAGCCGGGGGCGGCTGTTCCCACATCTTTTCTGCCCGCCGCACACAATCGTGCAGCGCTAATTCTCACCGCGGCAACGACCGCGCTCTTGATCTCTCTGCTTACACCACTGCTCTGGACCACCTGGCGTCCGCGCTGGCTGCCCTGGCCGCTGGAGTCCTATATCGACGGCGTGCACAACGTGGGCACGCCGCAAGCGTGGCTTTTCCCCATATTTCCGTGGGCAGCGTTCGCGTTCGCAGGCCTCGCCGTGGGATTCATTTTGATGAGCCCCTGGGCGCATGCTCGCGAAGCCAGAGTGTTCTTTTCCATCGGCGGTGCCGGCATCGTGCTGATCGAACTCTCGCGCTGGCTAGACTCGATGCCATTGCAGCTCTATCCCGTCTACGACTACTGGCACACCAGCCCGGAGTTCTTTCTGATTCGCCTGGGCATGCTGATGGTGATTCTGACCGGGAGCTATGCGTGGTGCCGCTGGGGATTCGGCCAGTGGGGATTCAGCCCGCTCATTCAACTGGGCCAGGCGTCGCTGCTGGTCTACTGGGTGCACATCGAATTCGTCTACGGCCGCTTCTCGATTCTCCCCAAGCGTGGAGTGGGAATTGGCGCGGCTTCGGTGGGACTGCTGGTGATCACCCTGGCCATGCTGGGGCTGGCTTATGTGCGCACGCACACCAAAGGATGGATGAAAGACCGCGTTACGGCGGTGTTGGCCGGGATGCGTCGCCGCCCTGCGCGAGCGGGTTGAATTTGTTTAGAATCCCCATCGCTGGTGCCCTGCGTTTCGCCTCTTTTGCGAGACATAGGATCTTCGCCCACTACGCCAGCGCCTCTTCCAGCAGGCAGTCCTTCGGGTCCTTGTCGTCACGCAGGCCGAGAAAGACTGGAGCGCGCAATTTGGGGCCTGTGCCGGCGAGCTTTCCTGAAGTTATGCCGCCGGTCCATTCCGCATATTCGACTTCCGCCACCAGTTCGGGTTTTACCCAAAACGTTTTCCGTAGGGCCTCGACTTCTCCGAAGAACGGATTCTTCTTCGTCTCCAGTTTCCTCAGTACCTGCCAGATCTCATCGAGCAGCTTCTGGTCGAATCCGCTGCCGACCTGCCCGACATGCACCAGCCGTTTTTCTTTGTCATACAGGCCGAGGACGAGCGATCCAAAATGCGCACGGGTTCCTTC
>JASHPH010000085.1 GCA_030038255.1 Candidatus Sulfotelmatobacter sp.
ATCGCTGTTGTGACCGAAGAGATGCATGGGTCGGACTGAGTCCAGACCTGAAACGATTAAGAGCGAGCCTACGGTTGGAAAAAGCAAAACCTTCAACGAGAGCGAAATGGCGCTCTTTTCTGAGTGGACGCTGTAGTGTGCTTAAAGAGTACTTGACACTGCCGACATTGTCAGAGATGCAGCTTGGCGTACTCAGCTTTCGCTTGCTTCAGAACGGGGATGTCGGGGTCGGCGTCTTTCCAGAGGTTAAAGAAATCCTGATATGCCACACGGGCCTTGGCAGCATCGCCGCTGAGCAGGAAAGCCCGCGCCAACCCCAGTTTCGACAGCGACATGTAGGGCATCGCGCCTAGAGCACCGCGATAATCGAGCACCTTCTGAAATTCGGCCGCCGCCTCCGCCCCCTGTTTGTTCTGCAAATACGCCACCCCACGCAGATAGGCTGGAACGCCGGCCTCGATGTATCCGAACTGGTAGGCTTCCGCCGGGTGAAGATCGTCAATGGCCTTGCCCGCGCTGCCGTGCTGCAGATCTGCACGGGCGCGCATTTGCGGAAGCTCTGATTTCTGCAAGAAGCTGTCGAGCGGATAATCGTGATTCAACTTCGCCGCGTCCGCCTCCGCTTTTTGACCCTGCCCGCAACTGGCAAATACCATGCCCGCAGACGTGGTTGCCGTCCGTGTCGGGCGGCTTGCCAATCCAGCCGCGCTTTGCAGCGCACGCTCACACAGACCGAAATCCGCCTGCAGCAAGGCCAGCCCTCCCAAGTCCCCATCCGCTGTTTCATTCAGGCCATGATTTTTTTCCAGATCCAGGAGCTGTCTCGTAATTTCTTCCGATGCTCGCAGCTTACCTTGCTCCTGCAAGGCCAGCGCCTGTCTTTGCACAAACCGGTATTCCAGCTGCCGGCCCTTCGACCAGGCGAGTTCCCGGTCTGCATCGGCTGATTTGCCGGACGAGAGATCGCCAAAATAAGCCACAAAGTGCAAGAACTCCCAGTTTGGGTAACGCTGCAGCGCTTGCTGGAGGGCCTGCTGGGCTTCATCCGGTCGGTTTGATCCCATGTAGGCATAGATCACGTTGCCCCATGCGCCAGACGAGCTGGGATCGAGACGGACGGCCTCGCGCGCTTGTTCTGCCGCCTTGGCATACTCTCCTTCCATTTCGTATCCCACAGACAGGTTATTCGGTGGAATGTTGTCGTTCGGATAAGTACGGCCGTAAAGCTCCAGCGCCTCCATCTCCTTTTCGTGCTCGCCTGTGACGGTTTCGTAGTAGTGTTCTGCGATGTAAAACCTTTCTCTTTCACTGACGCGGTCCCTGAGTTCGTAGGCTTTCCGCGTTGCTTCGATTGCCTTCTCATTCTCACCGGCATTGCCGTAGATGACACCCATGCGGGCGTACGCCCAGGCGAAGTTAGGATCGAGTTCGGTGGCTCGCTGGTAAAACTTCAGGGACCCCAGCTCGTTGCCCTGATTGAATTCGGCGTTCCCCATTGCGAAGGCCTTCAAGGCTTCAAGCGAGGAAGTGGTGACCTGATCGATGGGTGTGTCGAACTTCTGGATGGAAGCCAACGACTCGCCCAGCCTCGCGCGCAACTTCGAGGCTGCGGTGCCCAATGCGGCGAGCACCTGCTCCTTGGTGCCTGCCTGCGCTTGCTCCTGAGCCAGCGAATCTCCGGTTTGGCAGTTGATCGCGTTCAGGGTCACGACGTATTGGCTGCCCAGGCTGGCAATGGTACCCGAAAGCATAGCCTTGCTTCCCACGCGCAGGCACAGGTCGCGAGCCACATCAAGGGTCAGGCGTTCGTTCGGCTGGCGGCCCATAAACCCGAGCGTCTGCTGCACGCGCGACGGCGGAATGACCTGCAGGAAGGGAGATTGTTCGAGGTCCACGGCCAGGGCTTGCTTAAGGGTTCCGTCGAAAACGGAATCTCCAGTCGTGTTGGCGAAGTCGGCCAGCACGATGGTGTCTTTTTCGGTGAGCGCGTGAGACGGGCGGGACTTGAAATAAAACACTCCGGCAACGGCAACTGCGGCCAGCACTGCGGCGCCGACCAGAATGGGGACTAACCTCTTGCGGGCGCCGGGTGCCGTTGTTGCGGCAGTTCCCGAGGCGGCCACGGCGGGCGATGACGACACATTCGCGGCCACAGGCGAGGGCATCGACGAAGCAGAGACTGCCATCGCCGGCGGGAGGGACGTGACGGCCGATTCCGGTCGAAGGGGCTGCGGAGTGATCTGGCGGGAATCGGAGTCGTGCGCCGCTGCGGGCACAGTTCCCGAACTCGCCATGGACGGGCGACCGGTGTCCGTATCACGCTTCAGGCGCTGCAGGTCGGTGCGAATGTCCGCCGCATGCTGGTAGCGGAGATTACGATCCTTCTCAAGCGCTTTGAAAATGATGTCTTCCAGCTTGGGCGGCAGATCGCGGTTGAAACGAATCGGCGGAGTGGGGACCGAGTCGAGAATGGCTTTGAAGATGACTCCTGAACTCTCGCCATGAAACGGCAGGACGCCGGTGGCCATTTCGTAGAGCACCGCGCCGAAGGAAAACAGATCGGTGCGTGGATCCAGTTCTTTCGCCCGCACCTGTTCCGGCGACATATAGGCCACGGTCCCAACCATGGTTCCGGGGCTGGTCAGATCTTTTTCCTGCACCGAACCGGTTTGGGTGTTGAGGGCGGCAATCTGGCTTGATGAACTCTGCGCCAGGCTGACCTTGGCCAATCCAAAATCCAGAATCTTGGCGTGTCCGCGTTTGGTGACGAAAATGTTCGCCGGTTTGATGTCCCGGTGAACGATGCCTTCGGCGTGCGCGGCATCGAGCGCGTCGGCGACCTCAATGGCTAGCGGCAGTAGGATTTCCAGATCCATCGGCCGGCCGCCGATGCGATGTTTCAGCGTCACGCCATCGAGGAATTCCATGGCGATGAAGGCTTCGCCATACTGATCGTCAATCTCATAAATTGTGCAGATGCTGGGATGATTCAGCGCTGAGGCTGCTTTGGCCTCGCGTTCAAACCGGCTCAAGGCCTGAGGGTCCTTGGCCACGTCGTCGGGCAGGAATTTGAGCGCGACGAAACGGCCAAGCTTGACGTCCTCAGCCTTGTACACGACGCCCATGCCTCCGCCGCCGAGCTTCTCGACGATGCGGTAGTGCGAGATGACTTGGCCGATCATTGGGCTGAAATCTTAGAGTTAGTGGTCGGGCAAGTCAATGAAGATGGGGAAGTTGGCTGCGCCCCGAAGGTCGGTTAAGGTTCAAAGCTGCCGCGCAACCGGGAGCGTTCAGGGACAACGTGTTAGCTCCTTCATCTCGACGCGGGTCCGCTCGATTCGACTGGATGTTAAGATTTCTTCGAGCGAAACTTGGCTCTGTTCCGCCTGGGACCTCAGTACAAAATCCACGTCTGTGGCTGCGATTCGAGCATCAGGGTGCATTTACGGAAGCTCGTTCAGATTTCGAAGAAAGTGTTTGCTCTGGTTTGCGGCGTGAGTATGAGACAGAGATTCGCATGGTGACACGGTTGGTTTCGAACACGCCAGGCGAGAGTCCGAGTGTAACAGAGTCGCATCTCCGGCGGTACGCAGCCCCGGCGCTCCTCCTGCTGGTTGTTGTTTATGCATTTGCCGCAGGCCTGCACACCATAGGCGACGCCGATACTGGCTGGCAATTAGCGAGCGGACGCTACATTGTTCAGCACCACCACATCCCCGATACCGACGTTCTGTCCTACACCGCACGCGGCCAGGAGTGGATCTATCCGGCAGTCTCCGAGGTCCTGCTGTATTTCCTGTACATGCTGGGTGGTTACGCTGCCTTGTCGTTGCTGAGCGCGACCGCTTGCGCTGCTACTGTGGCGATTGGCTTTTGGGCGGAAGCCGGCCTTGCCTCAGCTGTACTGGCAATTCTCGCGATACCGAAAATTGCCTACCGCACGGCTCCGCGCGCCGACCTTTTCACAACCGTGCTGTTTGCCGCCTTGCTGGCTGCGCTCTGGCGTCACTACCAGGACCGAAAGGCCCCTTTGTGGCTCGTTCCGCTGATTTTCGTCGTCTGGGCTAATACGCATCTCGGCTTCATCGCCGGATTTGCGCTATTGATCGGCTACGTCGTTCTTGAGTTGGCCGACTCATTGGTTGCAGAACGCCGGGACGCAGCGAGGAACCGGCTGCGTTCTGCATTGCCCTGGTTGATCGCCGCCGTCCCGGCCACTCTTTTGAATCCCTGGCATGTGAAGGTATTTCGAGCCCTGTACCTCCAGGAGCGCGACATGTCGAGCCAGGAGAATGTAATCGCGGAATGGCGGCACGTGCCGCTGAACGCGTCTACTCTGGCTGAAGCCTTTCGCTGGCGCAATCCTGAGAGCGGCTATTATTGGCTGCTCGCGCTGGCTGTTCTGGCCGCTGCCGCAGCAATCAAGCGCAAGTATTTCGGGCCGGCCCTCCTGTTGCTGGGAGCCGCCGTGCTGTCGCTGCGGCACATCCGCTTCCAGGCACTATTTGCCATTGTGACCATCGTCGTAGCCGCGCCATTCCTCGCGGGCATTTTTGCCAGCCGTCCGGCGACCACTCGTGTGCCTGAACCGCGCGCACAACGCCGCCGCAAACAGGCGCAGAAACAGGCAGCACGTTTCCCTTCGCTGGCTCGATATCGAGCAGCGTTCACAACCGGTGTCTTGGCGTGCGCGATCGGAGTGCTCGGGGTTCGTTTCTACGACCTGGTAAGCGAGCGCGCTTATATGATCGGAGGCGCGATCCAATTGTCCGGCGTAGGCCTTTCGTCCTGGTATCCGATGCGAGCGGCCGATTTCGTTCGTCGCGAGCGGCTTCCCGGAAACCTCTTTCACGATTACAATCTTGGCGGTTTTCTGGCCTTCGAACTCGGTCCCGAGTACGCGGATTACATTGATGGCCGCGCCATTCCGTTTGGTAGCCTCAGGGCCGAGCGGCGTGCGCTCATGCGGCAGTCGCCGGAATCTCCGGCCTGGCAGGAGGAAGCAGACCGCCGACAAATCAACACGCTCATTTTTTCGCTGGCGCGCTACTGGGGCCTGGACGCCGGAACGCTGCGGCAATTCTGCACAAGCACGAACTGGAAACCCGTATACCTCGACGAAGTGGCGATCGTCCTGCTACGAAATCGTCCGGAGAATCTCTCCTGGATCAACCGCTTCCCTGTCGACTGTCTAAATGCCAAGTTTGAGCCGCGGCCGGAGCTGACGGCAGTACATTCCATCCGTGGCCGCGCTGAATTGTTCAACTACTATGCGCACGCCGGTTCCATTCTTTTCAAGCTCTCGCGCAACTCTGAAGCAGAGGCCGCTCTCGACCGCGCCCTCGAAATGTTCCCCGAAGAGCCCTTCCTGCACCAGATTCGCGGGCAGGTCCACCAGGCGAAGGGTGAGTTGCAGGATGCCGAGAACGAATATCTCACGTCCGTCGGCATCGAACCTGTGGAGGCTACCTGGTATGCGCTGTTTGCGCTCTATCAGTCCGAGAAAAGATACCCCGAGGCGGCACACGCACTGGAAGAGGCTGCCCAGCTCTCGGTCCACCCGAGCCAATACTACATCTCATTGGGAACTCTCTATGTGACGATGCATGAAACAGACCGTGCGCTGGACGCATTTGATGCCGCGGTCGAGAACTCTGGATACGAATCTCCAGAGCTGAAGGCAAGGATCGAGTCGCAGGCCGCTGAGGGCCGCGCCCACGCCTTGAATGCGATGCGTTAAAGCCCCACCCTACCAGCGTTTCGATATGAGCCTCTGCCCCGTCGGAACGCGGGAGTCGCCTGGAGAGAACGCGGCCAAAATAAAAACACTTGACTTATATTCCATATTTCTACAATCATGGAAATATGCCGAGCGCGAGCTCAAAGAAAAGCCCGGAAAAGATTGCCAAGTATGCAGACATGTTCTCCGCAATGGGCACGGAGGCGCGTCTGCGGATCATGCAACTGCTGCTCGCGGCGCATCCAGACGGCCTCGTTGTCAGCGAAATTCAAGAAGAGTTGGACATTCCGAATTCAACCCTGTCCCATCATCTCGACAAATTGAAGTCGGAAGACCTTGTCAATGTCACGCGGGAGAGCACCTTTCTGCGGTACACAGCGAACACGGAGGCGCTTCAGGAGATTCTCCAGTTTTTGTACGCGGAGTGCTGCACTAGAAACAAGGCGCTAAAGCCGGAATCCGTCATCCAGTGTTGCAAATGAGGAGTTATGACCCAAGACATTAAAGACGTCGTTCGCGAAAAATACTGCCAAGCCGCGCTCAGAGTTACAACAGGCGGCAGTGCATGCTGTGGGAGCAGTCCCGCGACAGGCTCCTGCGACCCCATAACCTCGAACCTCTATGACGCGTCGCAAGCGGGCGAGATCCCTGAAGGGGCTCTTCTAGCCTCGCTCGGTTGCGGAAATCCGACTGCATTGGCGAAGTTGAATCCGGGTGAAGTCGTTCTGGACCTCGGCTCCGGGGGCGGTATTGATGTTCTGTTATCTGCGAAACGTGTCGGCCCGACCGGAAAGGCTTACGGCCTGGATATGACCGACGACATGCTGGCCCTCGCGAACGAGAACAAGCGGAGGTCAGGGATTCAAAATGTCGAGTTCTTGAAGGGCGAGATTGAAAACATCCCACTGCCCGACGCTTCGGTCGATGTCGTCATCTCGAACTGCGTCATCAATCTCTCGGCTGACAAGGAACGTGTTCTGCGAGAAGCATTCCGAGTGTTGAGACCGGGAGGCCGTTTCGCCGTCTCTGATGTCGTCACACGTGGCGAGATCCTGCCGGAGATTCGCAAGAACGTGCTGCTCTGGGTCGGCTGTGTCGCCGGCGCGATGGAGGAGAACGAGTACAGGACGAAACTCGCTGCCGCCGGATTTGAACAGATTGAGGTCGAGCCGACGCGAATCTATCGGATTGAAGATGCTCGGGAATTTCTCTGCGGACAGAACATCGACGTTGACGCGATCGCGCCCGAGGTCGATGGCAGGTTTATGAGTGCATTCATCCGTGCGGTCAAACCACAGCAGCAATCGTGCTGTGGTCCGACGTGCTGCCACTGACATGAAGAATCACTACAACGTCCTGTTTTTGTGTACGGGAAACTCGGCCCGTTCCATCATGGCGGAGGGCATCATGAATCAGAAAGGACGACCGAGATTCACTGCGTACAGCGCAGGGAGTCATCCCTCCGGCACCGTGCGGCCAGAGGCGCTGAGGCAACTCGAATCTGCTCACATCCCGATTGACGGGTTCAGGAGCAAGTCCTGGGAAGAGTTCGCGGGACCTGCTGCTCCCGTACTCGACTTCGTCTTTACCGTTTGCGACAGTGCAGCGAAAGAGGTCTGCCCCGTTTGGCCCGGACAGCCGATGACAGCACATTGGGGAATCCCGGACCCGGCGGCAGTCAAAGGCACCGAAGAGGAGGTTCAAAAGGCATTTCGCGATGCATTTTTTCTGCTCGACCGCCGCATCACACTCTTTCTGAACCTATCCCTCGCATCAATCGACAGTCTCGGTTTGAAGAGAGAGTTGGATAACATCGGTCGCCAATGAAATATAGACTACGTGCTCGGACGACGGCGGAGTTCATCGGAACCACATTCCTCGTGGCTGCCGTGGTCGGGTCGGGCGTGATGGGCGAGAAGTTATCGGGCGGAAATGTTGCTCTTGCTCTTCTGGCGAACACGATAGCAACCGGTGCAGCGCTGGTTGCCCTCATCGCAGCTTTCGCGGACGTTTCCGGCGCACATTTCAATCCGGTCGTCACACTGGCCGATGCAATTGAACGCCGTCTCTCGTTGCTCGACGCTACTGCTTACATCGTTGTCCAGGTCGTCGGTGGAATCGTCGGGGCAGTCATAGCACACGCGATGTTTGGTCTCCCGGTGATTTCATTGTCTTCCCATCCTCGCCACGGCTGGCCACTCGTCTTCAGCGAGTTCGTTGCGACGTTCGGTCTTCTGTCGGTCATCCGGGGATGTTCCCGACTTCGGCGTTCAATGGTTCCTGTCGCTGTCGGGAGTTACATCACCGCTGCGTACTGGTTCACAGCATCTACATCTTTCGCTAACCCTGCGGTCACAATTGCGCGTTCGCTGACGAACACCTTCTCGGGGATTCGGCCTGCGGATGCTCCGCTCTTCATCGCCGCGCAATTGCTGGGCGGACTTGCGGCGAGTGTGCTGCTGACGCGCCGTATCTTCGCGCCGACTCCCACGAGCCCTCCAGCTTGAATCCGTGTTGCACCACTTGGTCCCTATACATTCCGACAATGAGCGAGCTTTCTCTTGCTCAGGATCACATCGTTCTGTGATGAATGTCACATCTTCTCCAAAGTGACTAGTGGTACTTAACGCAATTCGCATTCATGACGTGGGGTGTGGTTCACGTCTCCATGGACAAGAACCGCATATTCCCGGGAAGGATGAATCTATGATCCCGCCGAATGAGACTTTCTATGGGGCCCTGCAGAAAAAAGGCGTAACCCGCCGCCGGTTTCTTAAATTCTGCAGCGCCATGACTGCGACGCTGGCCCTCCCCCCGCGTTACGTGGCTCAGGTCGCTTCCGCACTGGAGAAAACCAAGAAGCCGGTGCTGGTGTGGCTGCAGTTCCAGGACTGCGCCGGAAATTCGGAGGCCATCCTGCGTTCGAGCCATCCGTCGGTGCTTGAAGTAGTGCTCGACCTGCTTTCCTGGGAGTACCACGAGATCGTTATGGCTGGAGCCGGACACCAGGCCGAGGCTGCGCTCGAGCGAGTGGTGAAAGAGGAAAAGGGCAAGTACCTTGCGGTTGTGGAGGGAGCCATCCCCTTGGCCGACGACGGAGTGTACTGCACGGTCGCCGGGAAAACGGCTCTGTCCATCGCAAGAGAAGTTTGCACCAACGCAGCGGCGACGATCGCGGCTGGAGCTTGCGCCTGGTTCGGCGGCCTTGTGGCTGCGTCGCCGAATCCAACGGGAGCGGTGGGGATTTCGGAGGCAGTGCCGGAGGCCAAAGTAGTGAATCTGGGCGGATGCCCCCAGAATCCGGCGAATACGGCGGCGGTGCTGGTTCACTACCTGACTTTTGGCGAACTGCCGGCGCTCGATCAGTACAACCGGCCGCTGTTTGCCTACGGGCGTGTCATCCACGACCAGTGCGAACGGCGCGCGCATTACGATGCCGGGCGCTACGTGCAGGAATGGGGCGATGAAGGACACCGCCGTGGCTGGTGCCTCTACAAGATGGGCTGCAAGGGTCCGCAGACGACGTTCAATTGTCCGTCCGTGCGGTTTAACGACGGCACCAGTTGGCCAGTGAAGTCGGGGCATGGCTGTGTCGGCTGCGGCGGATACAACTTCTGGGAGACCAAATCACCGTTCTACGAACGGCTGCCGAATGTGCCCGGGTTTGGAGCCGACGTCAGCGCCGGGAAGATTGGAATCGGGATCACGGCCGCAGTGGCAGGAGCGACGGTTGTCCACGGCATCGCGAGCGCTGTTCGCGACCGAATGCGGACTACGCCGCCGCCCGAGAAACTCTAAGAGCAGGCAGAGGAGGAGCGTATGGCACGCATCGTAGTCGATCCAGTGACGCGTATTGAAGGCCATCTGCGCATTGAAGCCGAAGTGAACGGCGGCGCGGTCACCGATGCCTGGAGCTCGGGCACGATGTTTCGCGGGATCGAGCTGATCCTGCAAGGGCGCGATCCGCGCGAGGCGTGGGTCTGGACGCAGCGCATCTGCGGCGTCTGCACCACCGTGCATGCGCTGACTTCCGTGCGGGCCGTCGAGGACGCGCTCGGCATCGAAGTGCCGGAGAACGCCAATCTGATCCGTAACATTATCGGCTCCAGCCAGTACGTGCAGGACCACGTGATTCATTTCTATCACCTGCATGCGCTGGACTGGGTCGACGTGACGCTCGCCCTCAAAGCGGACCCGGCAAAGACTTCGCAATTGGCGGAGTCGATTTCTCTGTGGCCGAAGTCAAGCAAGAACTACTTCAAAGCAATTCAGGACAAAGTGAAGGCGCTGGTAGAGAGCAAGCAGCTGAGCTTGTTCAGCAGCGGATATTGGGGGCATCCGGCGTATCATCTGCCACCCGAGGCGAACCTGCTGGCAGTAGCCCACTACATCGAGGCCCTGGAGTTCCAGAAAGACTACATCCGCATTCACGCCGTGCTCGGCGGAAAGAATCCGCACCTGCAGACTTATCTCGTCGGCGGAATGTCGACTTCGATGGATCCGAATGAGCCAGGAGCGACCATCAATCCGGAGCGGATCACATTCCTGACTGAGCTCGCAGCGAAGGCGCAGGCCTTTGTGGATCAGGTCTACGTGCCGGATGTGCTGGCCGTCGCCAGTTTCTACCGCCACTGGTTCGGGCACGGCGAGGGGCTGGGAAACTTCCTTTCTTATGGCGACTATCCGCAAGGCGGTGTGAAAGATCCGGCGCGGTTCTACCTGCAGCGCGGCGCAATCTTCGGTCACGATCTGTCGAAGGTGCATCCGGTTGACCCGGCAAATGTTTCGGAGTACGTCACGCACTCCTGGTATGAATACGGCGACGGCGATCAGAACGGCAAGAATCCGAATCAGGGCGAAACCAAGCCCAAGTACACAGGGCCGAAGCCTCCGTTTGAGCACCTGGATGTGGATCAAAAGTACTCGTGGCTGAAGGCGCCGCGGTTCCAGGACCATCCGATGGAAGTTGGTCCGCTGTCGCGCATGCTCGTTGCCTATGCCTCAGGGCATCCGGACGTGAAGCCTGTGGTCGACAGTGTCTTAGCTCACCTGAACGCACCAGCGACGGCTTTGTTCTCGACGCTGGGACGCATCGCTGCGCGCGCGATCGAAGCAAAAGTGATGGCGGGCCAGGTAGTGAAGTGGGTCGCCGAATTGGGCGACAAGCTCGGACACGGCGACCTGCGGGTTCACAACGGCGAAAAGTGGGACCCGGATACCTGGCCGAAACAGGCGCAGGGCTGGGGATTCCACGAGGCGCCGCGGGGATCGCTAGGGCACTGGGTTGAGATTGAGGATAAGAAGATCAAGAACTACCAGTGCGTGGTACCGACGACGTGGAATGCCGGGCCGCGGGATGGCAAAGGTCAGCGCGGTGCATACGAGGCGGCCTTGTTGAAGACGCCGGTCGCCGATCCGGAGCGTCCGGTGGAGATTTTGCGGACGGTGCATTCGTTTGATCCGTGCCTTGCATGCGCGGTGCATGTGGTGGATGCGCGCGGGAGAAAGTACACGCCAGTAAAGGCGAGTTAAGGCCGGACCGCACGTCACAGGGAAAGGAGGCCTGCCATGGGCTCATTGGCACCAGGACAACATGCATGGAGCGAAGCGCACAGACCCTACCCCACCACTCTACCTGTGCGTACCTATGTCTGGGAGTTACCGGTGCGGGTTTCGCACTGGTTGATAGTTCTTTCCATAGCCATACTCTCCTTCACCGGCTATTACATGCACAATCCGTTCATCGTGGCGACGAGCCAGACTCAGTTTCTGATGGCGAGGATGCGGTTCATTCATGAAGTAACGGCGGCCGTGTTCATCAGCGCCTTTATCTTGCGAATGTACTGGTTCTTTGTGGGCAATGACTGGTCGAGCTGGCGTTCGTTCTGGCCCATTCATAAGCGCCAGTGGCGAGGCATGGGCCAAATGGTTGCCTACTACAGCTTTCTCAGAAAAGACCTTGTGCATCACGTGGGTCACAATGCGCTGGCGGCCGTGACCTATCTGGTGATGTTTACCTTCATGCTGCTTGAGATCATTACGGGGCTCACGCTGTACACCTGGGTCCGTGGGCCCTGGTTGCTGGGATGGCTGTTCCGCTGGATACCGGGCGTAATCGACATCCAGTACCTCCGGCTGATGCACTTCTGCATCATGTTCGCGTTTTTCGCCTTCGTGATTCACCACGTCTACAGTGCGGTCCTGGTTTCGTGGGAAGAACGCAACGGGCTTATCGAAAGCATCTTCACCGGATACAAGTTCGTCCCCCGGCACGAGCTGGAAGAAGACGCGATGCTGCCACGCAAGTAAATGAGCACCGAATCTGCCAAGACGCTAGTCCTGGGGTTGGGCAATGTACTGCACGGCGATGACGGTGCGGGAGCTCAGGCCATCAGCCGATTGCGCGCCGATCCCAGAGTGCCGGCTGATGTATCTCTCGTGGAAGGCGGAACGCTGGGCCTGGAGTTGCTCCCTTATGTCTGGGATTGCGCTCGCCTGATTGTGATCGATGCGGTAGACGTCGGTGAGCCTCCGGGCACGGTGGTCCGGATGTCCGGGGAGCAGCTCAATTCCCTGCCCGGCAATAGCAGCGTCCACCAATTGGGAGTTTCTGATCTGCTGGTGGCGTTGCGAGTGCTTGCCGATCGGCAACCGGAGGTAGTGCTACTGGGCGTGCAGCCAGGGAGCACTGATTGGTCTTGTGAGTTGTCACCCGCCGTCGCCGCCACCTTCCATTATCTGGTGGAGGCCACCATAAAGGAGTTGCAGCCGCAAGCGGATCCGAACATTGTCGACGTCAATAGTTAAATAAGCGCGATCACGTGGTTGGAAGCAGATGTTTCGCTCAACCCGCCAGACCTCAACCCGCAAGACCTCAATCCGAAAATCATGGTTCATCTGCCTGTGCGTCCTCGGCCTCTTGTTGCCGGCGTCGTCCGGCTGTTCCTATTCAGAAGGCCGCCGGGCGAAAGCCATCGCACGCGGGAGTCATCTGTTCGAAATGCACTGCGCCGGCTGCCACGGCCGGCGAAGGCTCGACATGCGGAAGGTTCCTCCGGACCTGCATGGCATTTTCGACAGCAAGCTCCTTCCCAGCGGGAGATCCGCCACGGACGATGTTGTTCGCTCCACCATACTGACGGGGCGAAGCGGCATCATGCCTCCTTTCGAAGGAAACCTGAGCGACGAGAGCATTGAAGACATCATCCTCTATCTCCACACGCTGAAAGCGCCACCGAAAGCCTCAACTCCGACCGGTAGCGTACCTGGTAACTCGGGGTAATTTCTGCTGGCTGAATCTCTGTGAGGCTACCCACCGGCTGCGGATGACTGTTCGACTGACTCCTTTGCCGGAGCCAGCACAATCAGGGCCAGGCCAATCACAACGAGCACAGCCGACCCGATCAGTTCCCTGCGAGCGATTAAATTGCGGAATGCCTGCACACCCATAACAACAGCGTGAGCAAAGCTCGACCATGCAGTGAAAGCGATCGGGCTCCGATTCGCAGACGGGTCGCGGGACGCAATCAGCAGAAAAATGCCAAGCGTAGCGTAGAGGCTCATCATCATCGCCAGCGAGGGATCTTGCTTTATAAATAGCATCAATGGATAAACGGCTGCGCTAAAGAGCAATCCCACCACCAGCACGACTTTCAGCGCCCGTTCTCGACGCATGGTGCCCTCCTTCTCGTATCGCAACTGCACATGATAGCGCGACGGCATACACAGGATATGAAGTGAGCAGCAGCCCTCATCCTGACGTCGGTTTTGTGATTTTGATCGTCCCTGTTTTGGCCTCCGCACTGTTTCTTCGCCCACTTTGTGCAGGCGTTGTGTTTCCCCGTTTGACGTTGCCGGGGGCACTGCTCTACCCTGCCGCTCATGAATCGCCGCAAATGGATCACAATGTCTGCTGGATGCCTCGCCGCGCTGGTATGCGATCGCGTCACGGCATCCTCGTTCAGCATCATGTCCGATACCCCAGTACGCGATGCCAAGGATGCCTTCGATCACATCCTGCTCGGTGCATCGGATCTCGAGGCCGGCATCCGCTGGGTCGAGAAACGCACGGGCGTGCGCGCGAAATTCGGTGGCACTCATCCCGGCCGTGGCACGCGCAATGCCCTGTTTTCGCTCGGAACGGGCCACTACCTGGAAATCATCGCGCCCGACCCGGCGCAGGCCGATGTGCCCGACGAGCGCGGGCTAGGACAGCTTTCGTCGCCTCGCATCATTCAATGGGCGATCCACACCGAGGACATCGCCGCCGCAAAGCGCGTGGCCGAGGCCGCCGGCGTCAAAACCATTGGGCCGCAAGCGGGCTCCCGGCAGCGGCCGGACGGCAAGATGCTTCGCTGGCAGGTACTTGGCATCGAGCAGACTACGCCGCTGGTTCCGTTTTTTATTCAGTGGGAATCCGACTCGCCGCATCCGTCGTCGGACTCGCCGCAGCTGGGCACGGCGAAGTCGCTGCGCTTCGAGACGCCACAACCCGACGAACTGCGCCGCATCCTGCGCGGTGCCGCCGTCGAAGCTGACATCCGCAAGTCCGAATTACCATGCATCGTGCTGGCAGTTCAGACGGCAAGAGGAGAGATCGAGATCAGTTAGTCGCCAATCTCAGTAGTCGATATCCTCAAAACTTATTCTGAATTCTGTCCGACGTTCGACCGGGAACGGGTGGAGGTGCTAGCTCTTAGGAGCGCCTTTCGTTGTGATGATGCGTGTTGGCAAAGTGCCCAGACGCCGACACCGCCGCTGCGCCAAGTTTGATTCCCCTGGCGGGCGCGGACCGCACGCAAACACACCTATCGTGATTCGCAGCTCCCGGCATGCACGCCAGTAAGCACATCCTCCGACCAAAGCGGAAGTGTCGGCTTGCCGGCGGCGTTTTGCTCGGCGGCTACCCGGTTATAAAGCACGAGCAAGCAGCGCGGATCGAGCATGGTGCCGATCAAAGCCTGCCTGCCAAAACGCTTCTCGACCATCACACACATCTTGTAGCCCACCGTGTACCACGGACCCTGGGTTCCAAAAAACGAGCCGCCTTTTTCTTCCATATTGTCTTTGCTCGCAAATTTGGCATTCAGGATGTCGAGGAAGAACTGGTTCACCGTGCGGAGATCCTCGTTGAACTGACCCATATCATGTTCCCAGCGGGCATGTGCTTTCGGCGTGCTGGTAGCCTGCGGGTCGATGTCGGGTCCACCAGCGGCGGCGAGCATGGCCATGCCCTCACCAAAATCGCCCATCCAGCGCGCCGCCGTCTTGGCGGCCTCAGGCAGGCCTTCGATTTTCTTCTCGTAGACAGGACCAACGCTGCCGAGACCGATGTGGTGCAGCTCATGCCTCACCGTGTTCTCGAATTCTTCACGGCTGACGTCGGGGTCGAGATAGAGAAAAATCGCAGGATCGGTACTGGCTTCAAAGACGAAGCTGTTGGGCTGTGGCTTGATGGCAGGATACACCTTGGCGCGAAGCGTAGCCTCGGGCGGCAGGTATTCGAGTACCCCGACCGCATCCGCGCGGAGATCGGCTTTCTTCCACCGCTCCAGAGTATTGGCCAGCGCGGCCGCGCGCGGCAGAAGATCGTCTGAAAGCACAAAACGTTTGAAGTCGTCGTCAGTGAAGGCCACGGTGGGGTCGTGAAACGATTTTCCAATCTCCTTCTCGCGCTGTTTGAGACGCTGATAGGGAGTGGTAGCAAACAACTTCTGCCATTCAGAATCGGGAATCTGTTTTCCTTGACTGCGAAGATTGAGTATGGTCAGCACCTGATCGGCTTCGCTGGTATCGAGTGTCAACTGAACCCGCTCGCCGACGGTAGATGCGATGGCGGAAGAAAACAGGAGCGGAAAAACAAGCCTCATGAGCCGGACACGCATAAAAACCTCCCCACCCGGTTGGACGACGTGGAATGGAGGGGGTGAGCCTGTGCACCATCTACGCGTTTCTGAATTCGGGCGCGCTATCCCACGGTACCGCTACTTCGGCTGGGTGATCCGTAACAGCAATACATCGTGGGTCGCGATTTCCAGCGGCATTCCTTCGGTCAACTCCATTTCTTTGCCGCTCCACAGATCTTTAGCCTTGAGCGGACCGTGCAAGCCCAACTGCGACAGCGAGAAGTGGAAGGGATGAGTTGAGTAACGGCTGTCACCGGTGTTCAACACGGCGACGGCCAGCGCGTTGCCGGCGAGAGGGCGCGTCCAGACTTCCACTTCGCCCTCGACGTAGGCGCGTGAGCCCTGCTTGCCCAGCTTGTCCTGATCAATGGCGATCACCTCCCGATTGGTCAGGATGTCGCGTATTTCAGGCTTCATGTGGGGCAGCTCATTGCCGGCAAGAAGCGGAGCGGCGAGAATGGCCCACATGGAAAAGTGCGAGCGATTCTCCGCCAGCGTGAGCTTGCCGTTGCCGACCTCCAGCATGTCGGGGTCATTCCAATGGCCCGGGCCGGAGTAACTGTTCAAACCGGCTTGCAGGCTCATGTTGGTGTAGATGCTGCGCGCGTTGGGCTCGATGTCGTCGGTCGTGCGCCACAGATTTCCTCCGACGGATGGCGCCCACTCCCACACTGCGTCCCAGCCGTATTGACAGAGTGAGTAAACGATGGGGCGGCCGGTGGCCTTTAGCGCCTTCCCCATCTTGGCGTAGGCTGCGTGCATCAACCGCATTTGTGCGGCCCGATCGTTCGGCGCCTGTTTTTCCATCACCTCAGGGATAAAGCTGCACAAGTCGTACTTGAGGTAGTCGACGCCCCAGGAGGCATAGAGTTGCGCATCCTGTTCCTCGTGGCCCAAAGAACCCTCATAGCCGGCGCAGGTCTTGGGACCGGGCGATGAGTAAATGCCCAGTTTCAGTCCCTTGGAGTGTACATAGCCCGCCAGCGCCTTCATGTCAGGAAACTTCGAGTTGGGATGGAGCACACCATTCGAGTCACGCTGGCCCTCCCAGGTGTCGTCGATATTCACGTAAACGTAGCCCGCATCCTTCATGCCGCTCGCCACCATCGCATCGGCGGCGGCCCGCACTGCCTGGTCGTCCACCTTCTCGGCGAAATAGTTCCAACTGTTCCAGCCCATGGGCGGAGTCAGAGCGACATCCTGTGCATGGGAAGGAAGCACCGTTAGCAGCAGGGCTACAGCGAACAGCACAGAAATAGAACGCATAAAACCCTCCTTGGAGAACGACCATTTACTGCCCGTGAAGACAGTTCACTGAACGGGTGAACGTGTTAATCGAGACCACGCGCTTTCTGCAACGGAACTTCTTTCACGCCGGTTTGCGGTCAGCATAGTGAGTTCCGGACAGATTCCTGAGAGTTGTGGCGGCAATCTCGGGCGTGATGTCCCGCTGCGGGCCGGCCAGCATCTCATATCCAACCATGAACTTGCGAATCGTAGCCGAGCGCAGGAGCGGCGGATAGAAGTGCGCGTGCAGGTGCCATTCCGGATGCATTTCGCCATCGGTGGGCGCCTGGTGAAAGCCCATCGAATATGGAAAAGACGTCTCAAACAAATTGTCGTAGCGTGTAGTCAACTGCTTGAAGATGTCAGCCAGACTCTCGCGCGCGACAGAATCAAGAGACCCCAAGTCCGTCGCATGTTGCTTCGACACTACGAGTACTTCAAAGGGCCAGACCGCCCAGAACGGCACGAGAGCCGCGAAAAGATTGTTCTGCACGACTATGCGCTCTGCAGCCTTTGCTTCGAGTTCGAGATAGTTGCAAAGAAGGCAAGACCCGTACTTCTCCCGGTACGCAAGTTGCGACTCCTGTTCCTTGCGGGGCTCGTTGGGAATCGTCTGGTTGGCCCAGATTTGTCCATGCGGATGCGGATTGCTGCATCCCATGATCTCGCCTCGATTTTCGAAAATCTGGACGTAGTTTACCCACGGCAAAGACCCGATCTCGGTGTGCTGTTCGGCCCACACGTCCACCACACGCGTGATTTCCGGCACCGTCATCCGCGCCAGCGTCAGGTCGTGGCGCGGCGAGAAACACACTACTCTGCAGATTCCGGCTTCGGACTCAGAGAGCAGCAATTCGTGTCCGGAGTCATCTTGCTTCGACGTATGAACATCGGGCATGAGAGCGGGAAAGTCGTTGGAGAAAACAAATGTCGAGCTGTAGTTGGGATTGCGCTCCCCAGACGCGCGCTGGTTGCCGGGACAGAGATAGCAGTTTGGGTCAAAGGCCAGCGTCGGCGAGGTGAGAACTTTTTCCAGTTTCCCGCCCCATGGCCGCTCGGTACGTTGCGGCGAAACCAGAACCCAATCTCTCGTCAGGGGATTGAATCGGCGATGCGGCTCCCTAGTTAACGGCGTCATCGGACTGTTCGTTCTTCAACTCCACACAGATTCCTCAAACTTTGTTGCTTGCGCCCGTCCATTCCCCTGCGCCTTGTGCTGGCTGGCAAACGTACACCATCGGCGTGATGCCCGTCTCTTGCAAGTACGCTTGTGTAATGCGGCTCTGGAAATCGGCGGTGTTGTCCGCGCTGACTAAATTCACTGTGCAGCCGCCAAATCCTCCGCCGGTCATGCGGGCGCCAAAAACGCCGGGGATAGGCGAGGCAAGAGCCACGAGCAGGTCGAGTTCCTTGCAGCTTACTTCGTAGTCTTCCCGCAAACTGGCGTGGGATTGATACATGAGTTCGCCAAACTGCTCCGCGTCCGAGGCCTCGAGCGCGGCCGCTGCCTTGCGCACTCTTTGATTTTCCGTGACCACGTGACGGCAACGACGATAGACCCTCTCCGGCAACTCCGACCTATAGAGCTCGAGATCCTGAATCTCAACGTCACGCAAAGCCTTCACTGCCGGCAGATGGACCTGCAAGAGTTTCACCCCGGTTTCACAATCGGACCGGCGGAGATTGTATTCCCCCGAAGCGAGTTCGTGGCGAACCATGCTGTTGCAGACAACCAGGCGGAGATTTCGCGGGATGGGAAGGAGACGGTATTCGAGTGAACGGCAGTCGAGCAAAAGAGCGTTTCCTTCCTCGCTGAAGCTCGCAAGAAACTGATCCATGATTCCGCAACGGGTTCCCACATATTCGTGCTCCGCTTTCTGGCAAAGCTTCACAAGTTCGAGGCGAGAAAGATTCACTCCGGCCACTGCGGTTAAGGCCAGGGCCAAAGCGACCTCCAGTGAAGCCGAAGAGCTCAGTCCGGCGCCGAGAGGAACTTCTCCATGAATCACCAGGTTGGCCCCGGACAATCTGTGACCAGCTTCCTGCAGGGTCGCCGCTACACCACGGATGAAATCACTCCAATGCCTGCGCGGTGGACCCGACAATTCCTCGAGAGACAGGGTGATCTCTTCATCGAAAATCTCGGAGTACACTCTCAGGGTTCGGTCCGGTCGTTTCGCCACTGCCACCCATGTGTAAAAACCAATCGCCGACGGCATCACGAAGCCGTCGTTATAGTCGGTGTGTTCGCCGATCAGATTGATCCGTCCGGGTGCGCGAAAAATGCGGGCCTCGCTTCCGAATCTTTCGCGAAAGAGCGCAGTCAGTCGGTTGACGGTAGGCTCGCGGTTCACGGTGCTAGCGATCATGGCTTCTTTCTGCGGTTTGATTCTGCGGGCCAACGCGGCCCCGGTCGTGCCGGTGCACGGCATTCGCGCGACCTCCCAGCACGACCATGACGATCCCGAAGACCAACAGCACGGTACCCCACACCAGGTTCACATTCAATCCGAGGGAACGCTCGTAGATTCCTTTTCCGCTGACGGCGCCAAATCCTGCCAGGATAAGTCCCAGGGTGCTGAACAGCAGTCCCAATGGCAAACGAATGTCGAGTCCCATCGCGGCTCCTATCGGAAAACGATATTCAGAATCAAGGCCAGTCCGAGCACTCCAACTCCCAGCGCCGCTGGCGTCTGGTACCAATGCAAGTCACCTTCGGGAGCCCGCCTGGTCAAGGAGTAGACCAGCCCCACAAGCTCTTCGTCCTTGCGCGGTGTGGTCAGCAGGCTGATCAAAATTGTAACCACGAAGCAACAGCTCCACGCCCATATCGCCGTCCAGAAATTCTGTGCCATTTCGCTGGGATAGGAATGTACGATGCCGAGCCAGCCACCTTTGATCCCCGCTGTAGCTCCCATCGGCAGAGTCAGCCCATGGTGTACGGCTGCGGCAGTGGTTCCCGCAAGTAGGCCAGCGAAGGCAGCATGCCCGGTCGTACGTTTCCAAAACATGCCCAAAAGAAAAGTGGCGAATAGCGGGGCGTTCACGAAGGCAAACACCAGTTGCAGAAAATCCATGATGTTGTTGTAGTGCGTCGCTGCATAGGCGGCCCCAACAGAAAGGGCGATCCCGAACACGGTTGCCATCCGCCCCATCCAGAGGTAGTGCTGATCGCTTGCGCTCTTGTGCAGATAAGCCTGGTAGATGTCGTAAGTCCAGACCGTGTTGAATGCGGTCACGTTTCCCGCCATGCCCGACATAAAGCTGGCCAGCAGCGCGGTAAGGCCGAGGCCGAGAATTCCAGTGGGAAAGTAATGCACCAGCATGTTAGGGATGGTGAGATCGTAATCCAGAACGACGTTGCCATTTGCGTCAACCAGCGGGCGGCCAGCGTCGTCCGTTTTTGGGGGAATCAGACCGCGGGTTCCGATCGCGGCGTCCGCGTGAGTCGTGTCGGCCGCACTCCAGGATGACTTTCCGGGAAGGGCGCTTGCTCGCTGCGCGGGAAGTGAAATGGCAATGAGTCCGGGAAGAATGACAAGAAACGGGAAAAACATTTTCGGCACAGCAGCGATCAGCGGCGTGCGCCGCGCGGCCATCATGGACTCGGCTGCCATGGCGCGCTGCACCACGAGAAAATCCGTGCACCAGTAACCAAACGAAAGCACGAAGCCCAAGCCCATCGTCAAGCCTAACCATTCGACCCCGAGAGGATTGGTTTGGGCCGCAGCCATCCCATGCCATGAATGCGTATAGGCGGGGGGAAGATGCGCTTTGATGCCACTCCACCCTCCCGCATCGCGCAGACCAAGAAGAACAAGGGGCAGGAAGCCAGCGACAATAAGAAAGAATTGCAACACCTCGTTGTAGATTGCGCTCGTCAGACCGCCAAGAAAAACATAGGCAAGAACAACCAGCGCGGAGAGGACGACGCTTACGTGAAAGCTGGCCGACGACGGCAGCCCCATCGCGCGCAGGGGCGCGTCCAGAATGTGGAGTGTCTGGATCAGCTTGGCCATCGCATACATGGAAATGCCGGAAGAAAAGATGGTCATCGTGGCAAATGAGATCGCATTCAGGCCGCGTGTCTTCTCATCGAAACGCAGCCGCAGATATTCCGGCACCGATCGGGCGCGTGAGCCGTAATAGAAGGGCATCATGAAAATGCCAATGAAGACCATCGCCGGAATGGCGCCGATCCAGTAAAAGTGACTGGTGGCGATCCCGTACTTCGCTCCCGACGCCGCCATCCCAAGCACTTCTTGCGCGCCGAGATTTGCTGAGATGAAAGCAAGGCCGCAGACCCATGCGGGAACGGATCGTCCGGCAAGAAAAAAGTCGGAGCTCGTCTTGGTGTAGCGCTTGAGGCCTACTCCAATCCCGATCACAAAAGCGGAGTAAACCGCCATGATCAGCCAGTCGATACTGGTTAAGCCCATTCCTGACCTTTCTTCAAGCTAACAGACCTAGTTTTCATGGTGATCCCGCGCACTCCAAAGTGTCTTCGATGGTACGCCGTGTGGCGGTCCAAGCATTGTGGCGGACGGCAGGTCGCAAGGAACTGGAGGCGCTGGCACTGGCACCGTGGGCCAGCCGACGACGCCAGGATCTGCTCGAGTTACTCGACCAACTTACGCCGAAGATCCAGGAACTGACGCAGGCACTGGAACAGGAGGTGGAGAACCGTCCTGTGACGCGGCGGCTGATGACCCATCCCGGAATCGGACCGCTGACGGCATTAGCCTTTGAGTTGGTGATTGGAACGCCGGAACGTTTCCATTGCGGCAAGCAGATCTCCAGCTATGTAGGTCTGGTTCCTCCGGAGGAGTCCAGCGGCGATCGGCGACGACTGGGCTACATCAGCAAACAAGGCAACGCACTGTTGCGCCACCTGCGCTCAAAAAGCGCTTGACACTGCCGACATTGTCAGAGATGGCGATTTATCGTCAAGTCTCAGCCCCTGTCGCCGACCTTAGTGATGTGCGTAAATATGTCCACGGGCACAGGAAAAACAAGGGTTGTATTCTTTTCCACCCCGATTTCGGTCAGCGTCTGCAAATAGCGCAACTGGATGCTGACCGGCTCGTGAGCCAGCAAGTGGGCAGCATCCACCAATCGCGTTGCCGCCGAGAACTCGCCTTCGGCGTGGATGATTTTCGACCGCTTCTCCCGCTCTGCCTCTGCCTGCTTGGCCATGGCGCGCAGCATCGATTCCGGCAGATCCACCTGCTTGACTTCCACATTGACAACTTTCACGCCCCAGGGAGCAGTGTGGGTATCGAGAATGCTTTGCAGGCGCATGTTGATCTTCTCTCGATGTGCGAGTAACTCATCTAACTCCGCTTCGCCTAGAACGGAGCGCAGTGTCGTCTGGGCAAACTGCGAAGTCTGGTTCAGGTAGTCAGACACCTCGACTACCGCCTGGCGGGGATTGATGACACGCAGGAAGATCACTGCGTTTACCTTCAAAGTGACATTGTCACGGGTGATTATGTCTTGAGGTTTTACCTCGAGCGCCTCCTGGCGCAAGGAGATCCGTACCATGCGATCGACCGGGTAAAAGACCAGGATGATTCCCGGTCCCTTGGCGTTGGGGAGCAACCGTCCCAGGCGAAAAATCACACCCCGCTCGTATTCGCGCAGAATCTTGATCGCGCTGAGAACATACAAAACGACAATCATCACAGCAATGAGGGGAATTGGAATCGGAATCATGGCTAACCTCCAGCGACGCGGAATTGAACAGCAGTCCTGGCGCAGTCTGCAGCGATGGAGATCACCGAATCCGTACTGGCCGCCAAGGCTCCAGACAGCCAGAAGCTTTTCGAAAATCAAAGGTGCCAAGCTCCCATCGACTCCAAGTCGGGCAGTTCTGAAAACTTCAACACCGTCGGCTTCACCAGCCATGCGAAGTCGTCGTAACTGACCTGCAGCAACTCGTCGTGGGACCCGGCATTGAAAGCGATGTCCTTGTCCTTGGTAAGACTCTCGTCGACATAGACAGGCATTCCGTAAAGATTTCCGAATGGTGGCATAGCGCCGATCTCACACTCCGGAAAGCGGTCTTCGAATTCTGATTCTTTAGCAAGAGTCACGCTTCGCGCGCCTGTTGCGGCGCGCAAGGCGGAAACATCGACGTCATAAGAAGCGGGAAGGACCGCCATGGCCAAGGTGCCGTCGATCTTTACGATGACCGTCTTCGCCAGCTCTTTGTTTGAGATATGTGTAAGCGTGGCGATCTCCGTTGCAGTATAAGCAACTGCGTGGGAGATGGCCTTGTAAGGGATACTCTTACTGTCGAGAAATTCTCGCAATTTCTTTACGGGCATAGGGACCTCCATCCTGACAGGTCATTCTTCTGGCGGCAGCGCTATCCTTTGATCACGGCGACCGGCTCCAGTCTCGCGATTTTCCGACCGATTCCGAGCTTGTGGACTACTTCCACCACCCGCGACACATCTTTGTAAGCGGCCGGAGCCTCTTCCGCCAGCCCGCTCATGGAACCGGCACAAATCCGGATTCCGCGGCTTTCCAGCTGGTCCCGTAGTGCTGTTCCTCGGACCATCTTCTTGGCTTTGGCCCGGCTCATGACCCTGCCGGCTCCGTGGCAGGTGGAACCGAAGGTTTCCTGCATGGCTAACTTCGTACCAATGAGAACATATGACGCTGTCCCCATCGAACCAGGTATCAGCACAGGTTGACCTAGATCGCGAAGATCGTTAGGAAGAACACTGGATCCCGGCCCGAACGCCCGAGTCGCGCCTTTGCGATGGACACACACTCGAAGCGAACTTCCGCCAACGTTGTGTTCCTCGACCTTTGCCATATTGTGTGCGATGTCGTACACCTGTTGTAGTTGGAAATTCTTGATCTTGCCGGTCAGCACTTCTCCGAAACTCCGCCGGATCAGGTGTGCCAGCAGTTGCCGGTTGGCGAACGCGAAGTTTGCGGCGCATGCCATGGCGCAGAAGTACTCGTGCCCCTCTCTCGAATCGAATGGAGCGCAAACCAATTCGCGGTCTGGCAATTCGATGCCGTAGTCTCGCGTCGTTTTCTGGAATCGGCTTACGTAGTCTTCACAAATCTGGTGACCAAGGCCCCGTGAGCCACAGTGAATCTGCACCGCCACATTCGCTAAGTAGATGCCGAGACGCGCGGCAGTAGGGCCATCGTAAACTTCCGTCACTCTGTCGACTTCGATGAAGTGGTTTCCGGCGCCCAGAGTACCCAGTTGGTTTCGTCCTCGTTCCCGTGCTCGATCCGAGACAAAAGCAGCATCCGCACCTGGGATTCGGCCGAACTCCTCGGTGCGATCCAGGTCCTCGCGTGACGCATACCCCTTGTCCAGCATCCAGCGAGAGCCGTCGTGGAGAACTCGGTCAAGCTCCGTGTTGTTTAGATGCAAATGGCCGTGAGAACCTACACCGCTGGGGCAGTTCGCGTACAGGCAAGAGGCGATGTCTTCCAGGTATGGCTGGATCTCGTCATTTGAGACGGACGATACAAGAAGTCTTACGCCGCAGTTGATGTCATAGCCAACGCCACCGGGGGAAATTACACCTTCCGGCAGGCGTGTCGCGACGACTCCCCCGATCGGAAATCCGTAGCCCTGATGAATATCCGGCATGGCGATGGCGTGCTTGATCACACCAGGGAGTGTGGCAGTGTTTACGAGCTGTACGACCGAGTCATCTGCCAGAGCCGCATCCAGCAGGTCTTCGTCGGCATAGAGGCGCGCCGGCACGCGCATGTCCTCGCGAAACGCTTTGGGGATCTCCCACACATATTCGCTCACGCGCTCAATTTGTTCCCTGCCAAGCATGGTGCCCTCTGCGGGAGCTGCTACACATCCACTACAACCTCGGCGGCAAGGCCTTCGGGGATCTCGCGTATTCTTAGGTTGTGAAAGGTTACCGCTTTGATATGCGTAAAGCTCTGGTCGCACTCCCGGGTTACGACTCGCGCGCGCAATTTATGGTTCCTGAGTTCATCAATATGGAACTTTTCGCAGACCCGCCGGTGCACGTGCCCCAGATACAGGATTTCGTTGAGCCAGTTCACCAGCAGCGACTCCCTATCAAACCCTTCAATGTCGATCTCTCGCGTCTCCGATCGTTCCCCAGTCGTTCGGGCTTCGTCTCTATCGAGCGCCTGCATGGCGAGGGCAGCATTTTCGAGCAGCGCCGCCATGTCGCGGCCGGTGACGCGAAAAGCTCGGTCGGCCGTGTGGTCGATTTCCTCAAAGCGTGTCATTTCGGTCACCAGCCGCCCTAGCCCGATCAGACGAACCGGTCAGGCACAAAGCTCTTGAACTGGCGCTCCCTGCAAGCGGCCCAACATTGCATCGAGCAGCCTCTCATTCTTGCGCAATTCCTGCTTGAATTCGCGGTGATCAGTATGCGCAATCTCCTTCAACAGCTCTCGATGGCGCTGCTCTAGGATGACTAGCAAGAGCTCCTGCTCCTCGGTGCTAAGTATCAATTCCATACTTCCTCCCAACCTCGCTCGCATACATCTGATCTGTGACAAGGACTTGTGTGCCCTCTCGGAAAGAGGCACCACTGTACCCAGCCAAGTCATCAAGGCGAAGGTGGCAAATCGCTCGACCAAGCGTCGGCCGCGATTAACCAGTTTCGCCCCACACGCCTCCACACGGTCAGATACTTCCCGTGGTCTTCCCTTTCTGTCTCTTGATTCTGCGGAATAGTCATGCGGTATGTCCCCACATCCCAGGCGATGGGTCCCTGTTGCTTGATGTAGGTGACGTCGAAAGCCAAGTCTGTGACGCCATGGCTAAGCGGCGCCTTCAAGTACTCACGAATCGCATCGCGCCCGTGAACTGACTCGTGATGCGGCGGAAGGTAAACTGCGTCTTCGGCGTAGACCGCTGCTACTCCATCCAGATCCCCGGCATTCCAATGCCGGGCCCATTCATCGCCCAACCGGCGGATAGCGCCTGCGGCACTGATTCTGCTTTCGGTTCGGGCTGGGCGTTGCGCTCTACCCCTGATCACTCTGGAAGTCTTCTTAGTACGGGACAGCTTCTTCATAGTTGATGGCATAACGCTCCTCCCTTCAAAGAGGTCACAACAGAATCGTGTCCTCCTCCTTCCCTTTTGGGTGCTTTCGCTTACGAGGATTCCTGACCTCTACTCGCTGCGAGGACCAGAATGGCCAGTTGGTCTGGCGGTCCGTTTGGGTCATGAATGACGTTCTTACCAAAGCTTTTCGGTTCGCCAAAGCGCGAGCCGCAGTCACTTCAGACAGCGCCTCGCCGCGGTTCGAACGTTGTCTCTTCATGTCCGCCTCCCCTGCCCTCGACACGTCTAAGCAGCAGGCGCCATTGGGCTCTCGGCACTTTGCAACAACCTCTGCACATCCGCCTCGCTAACCTGCGTGAAATCTCTATACCACTGTGAGACTGCCAGGAATATTTCTGGCTCTTCCACGCTCACGAATTCGTCGGCTTCCATCCGAATTGCGCTGCAACCGGACGCTGGAGCTGCCGGAACCGCAACCACAACTCGCAGGGCCCCTTTGCGACGGGCAGCTGCAATCGCGGCCAGCATAGTGCATCCGGTCGCGATGCCATCGTCTACGAGAATGACGGTCTTTCCATTCAGTTCGAGCGGCGGACGTCCGGCGCGATATGAGCTTTGCTGGCGTTCAAGTTCTGTCCGCGCGGCCGCTGCTGCCTCCTGGATCTCCTGCTCCGAAATCCCCAGTAGTTTCATGAGCGAGAGATCGAGAAGCCGCACGCCACCCTCCGCAACCGCACCTATGGCCAGTTCCGGCTCCCACGCCGTGCTGAGCTTCGTAACCACCAAGACATCAAGCGGGACCTTGAGTACGCTGGCGACAACGGACGCCACGGCCACGCCGCCCCGCGGAAGTCCCATGACAATCACGTCCCGACGACCGGAGTTTGCCATTAACTTGCTCGCAAGCATGCGCCCGGCTTCGGCCCGATCCGCAAACGGAAGCACCTCAAGGTCTTCGTCTTCTTCTCGGAACAACATGGCACGCCTTTCTCCCTCCGTCGTACCAACCACCATCGCTGGCCATCTTGCGCAATCTTGCACGCCACCGCGGGACCTCAGCCTACTGGTTGTGCCGAGTTGTTTAGGCCTCCTCCGCGCTTGACCAGCCTCTTCGGTCCCACAACTGGTCAGCGTTTTACTGGCCGTGCGGCAGTTCCTTATGCTGCTATGGCCGGCTTGCCCGGTCGAATCTCCTCTTTCTTTTCCTCCCCCGCTACGGGCCGCATAGCTGCAAGCCTGGCAAGGGCCTTTACGGACAAAACAGTCAAGTGGACGGCTGCGATCGCGCCCAAGATAGCGGGCACGATGTAGACGTTCTCAACCTTCCAGAGCCAGTGACCGAGCACCGGCGAACCCAGCCATGCTCCAAACCATCCAATGATCACCTTCCCGGCCATAGCGTCGTTGCCTTCGAGAAAGCGATACCGAATCATGTAGTGGTAGGCAGCAGCAACCACTGCCCCGATGAGTGTGAGAATCAGAAAGGACAGTAAGCTCATTCCCAGCATAATGGCACCTCCTCAGGACCAGGAGAGACCAGGGGTGATCTTCGTGAAGAACGAGGTCCAGAACTGGGTCAGATCGATAACGCTAGCTCAAACCTCAGGGTCGAGGTTCGGCCAGCCAAAGAGCTTTTTACTACTAAAACTATTTTACGACGCTGTTCAATCCGGCGTTCGCCCCCGCCAGCCATCGTCGAGAGTAGCATCAGCGAATGGGCACGGCCCGGGCCGAGCCTCTCAGGATCGGTCGCTTCTCGAGAAGCGCTAGAGTCATTGTTCATCTCCGCTTGCTCGCGGGGCAGTGAGCCGGGTCACACCCTGCCGGAGTGATGGTCAGCAGAATCAAAGGTTGGCTGAACGCGCTAAGAGGTGCGTCGGTGCCATAAAAACATCGCTCTCTGGCTTTCGCTAAGCGTTTGCCCAGTTCATGCACAATGCGCAGAACGGAGGTATTATGCCATCGGCATCGCCGTCACTAACCCCCGAAAAAAATAGTTGAGGTGGCGCCGCTGTACAGCTGTGGCTTTGGAGCTGCCCTTCATAGCGATATGAGTTGTACATGGCACAGGAAATTTCTCCACTTGCTTGGGTATGCCAACTCTACGCCTTGGAGACCTTGACGAGAGGCGCGTCTTGAAAGCGCCAGCCAGCTGAGAGCGATCTTGCAAGCATCGAGAGACTCAGATCAGAAAAGCACAAAAAGCGTTCGACGAATACATTGCGTAAGTTGATACAGCCATCCTTGCTGATGTGGTTCCGCCGGGTCACTCAAATTCGCGCGGTCACGGCTCTTCTTTTGACGTTTATTGCAGTTCAGGCAGTTGGCCAGGCAGCTACCGGTACTCTGCGCGGCAGAGTGTCAGATACGCGCGGCCATACAGTCGACGGTGCTCAACTGCTGCTCTATGTCGGCAATCACCCCGAGGTGAAGGCAACTGCGGTGAGCGATCACTTTGGGCAGTTCGAATTCATCCACCTTGCACCTGCGAACGAGTACCACTTGCGCGTTACGCACAGTGGGTACGTGAGCATCGAAGCCGCGGGCATTTCGGTGTTGGCAGGGGAGACCAGGCAACTGCAGATTACGCTGGACTCGGGGCGAGCGCTGTCAAACGCGGTGACCGAGGTCAACAGCGTGGGTGTGCGACAGCAGGTGCGCACACTGCCAGTACGCGGGCAGGCATCAGGCAATCTCGAGACGCTCATCCCCGGAGCCGGCGCAACCGGGGGCACGTTTGGATCGTTTCCAATCAACGGCAGCCGCGCACAGTTCAACACTTATATCGTCAGCGATACGAATAACCTCGACCCGTTCCGCAGCGCAGAAGCGATCGGGCAGGGCGGTGCCTTCGGTGCTCCAGCAGTCCTGCTGCCGCTCGATGCCATCCAGGAAATCGAAGTGCAAACCAATACTGGCGCCGAGTATGGCCCGTCAGGGGCGGCGGTGCTGACCACGATCAAGAGCGGCGGGCCGCAGCTGCACGGGTCGCTGTTTGAATTCTTCGATAACGACAAGCTGGCCGCGAACAATTTCTATAACAACGCTTTTGGGCGCCCGCGTCCTGAATTCCGGAACAACCAGTTCGGATTCACCGCCGGCGGCCCGCTGCCGTATCGCAGCTATTTCTTCAGTTCGTATGAAGGGCAGCACGAGCGAGTTGGTGTTACATTCGCATCTCGATTTCCGACACAGGAGGAAATTGCCGCGGCAACATCGCTCGTCGTGGGAGCTGGGCGTTCAGTGAACGCGCTGGCTCCGCCCATTCTGGCGCTCTACCCCACCTCGCTCGGCCAGGGTCCGCTCAGTTTTTCTGTTATCGGGCGGAGCGACGGGAACACGCTGACGCTGAAGGCGGATTACGGCGGGAAGGGGCGGGATAGTGTCTCGTCTTCATACGCTGTCGGCGCAAACCGCCAGAGTTTTCCTCAGGGGCAGTTCGGGTTGGGAGGAGGCTCGCGGCTGCCAGCTTACGCTTCGCAATCCCACGACATCGTGCAGTTGTTTGCTGCCGAGTGGCAACGAGCGCTGTCATCGCGCTTGCTCAACTCTGCCCGGTTCGGGTATTCGCGCTACAACGAAACAACATTTCCTGGAGACAAGGACTTCAACGTAACAGCGATCGGCTTGAACACCGGAGTCAACTCGGCCCGCGACTTCGGTCTGCCGGAAATCGATATTGCGCCCGGCGAATACGAAAATCTCGGCGCTCCCATCTCGCTG
>JASHPH010000086.1 GCA_030038255.1 Candidatus Sulfotelmatobacter sp.
TGGCGCGCCCTGAGAGATTCGAACTCCCGACCTTCTGGTTCGTAGCCAGACGCTCTATCCAACTGAGCTAAGGGCGCGGATCGGATGGATCTGCCTAGCGGAGTTGCTTTCCAAAGGAGAACTCGTTGCAATTATAGCCGAATTGTAGACGATGCACCCGCTAGTTACGACACGCTTTCCGCGCTCGATCTGGCGTCTCCATCGGGACTGGCACTCTCGAATACGTTTTCAACAGCATTCTGGCCCAGCCTTTGCGTTTGCGACGCAGTAGTAATTCTTTCCCGTGGCATGGCAATTCCTACCGGGCGGGAAAATGGACCGCTTTTGTTTTGAAGAGGTTGCGCGCGGCACGCCGCATGCTCTAACACTGAGCAGACGAAGTGGCGCGCAACGGGGCGCTCCAGAGAATAACTTCGGCCAGAGGTTTTCTTGGGCGCCCCTTGCTTTTCCCATCTCCTGCAGGGCACCCCGCTCCGAAGACCTCAGCAGTCAGGGTATGTGTCGCATCAGGCCAGCGCCACCGGTTCCCGTACATCAATTCCGGCCTGCCGCAACAGACGAGCTACCGACTCATGCTTCATGCGGGAAGCATCGAACTCGACCCGCACGGTGTGCTCCTTCTCATTGAACCGAACGCTGCGGATTCCGTAAACCTCGCGCATGCCGTCAATCGCGCGCAATTCGCTCTCGCCCGGAACCGAGCCGTAGCTGTAAACCACATCGAGATAAGTCATTGCTTGCAGCCTTCCGTATGATGGAGTGGACGCGTCCGGCCAGCGCCGGACGAATCCAATATAGAGCATCGGCGATCAAACGGCACGATTCGCCGCGAACCCTGGCCAGCCCTCATGACAACTTCGGCTTCGAACCCGGTTCCTACTGTCGAACGCGACCCTGTCTGCGGGATGAACGTCAATCCTGCGACTGCCCGGCATGCCCACGAACACGCCGGCAAGAAATACTATTTCTGCTGTGGCGGGTGCGCGGAAAAGTTCAAAGCCAATCCGCAGGGATATTTAAACAAGCCATCTTCCGGGCTGGTAGCGCTCGGGATGCCCGCGGCGAAGCCAACTCCTGCGGTGGTAACGATTTCGCCCACCGTGTCGTCCCGAGCGGAGCGTCCGTTTCGCGCTAGCGAGTCGGATGCGGAGTCGAGGGACCTTGGGTCGAGCCCAGCGCAACCGGCCTACGTCTGCCCCATGTGCCCCGAGGTGCGAGAGAGCAAGCCCGGAGCCTGTCCTTCCTGTGGCATGGCTTTGGAGCCGGAAGTCCCGTTAGCTGCCGCGCGCACTGAGTACACCTGCCCCATGCACCCCGAAATCGTGCGCTCTGAGCCTGGATCATGCCCGATCTGCGGTATGGCGCTCGAGCCGCGCACGGTTGCGGCTGCTGCAGAAGAAAATCCCGAACTGCGCGACATGTCGCGACGATTCTGGGTGAGCCTGGCACTCTCGGCTCCGCTGCTGGCGATCGCCATGGGGAGCATGATCTCGAGCACTTTCAAAGTCACGGTCAACCTCGATATCAACGGCCTGGTGATCAATCTCCCACGCATCGAGTTCCTGCTCGCCACTCCTGTCGTTCTCTGGTGCGGCTGGCCATTCTTGCACCGCTTCTGGACGTCGCTGGTCAACCGCAGCCCCAACATGTTCACGCTGATCGGACTGGGCATCGGCGCCGCGTATCTCTATAGCGTCGTCGCAACCCTCGCCCCGCAGATTTTTCCCGCGTCGATGCGCACGATGGGCGGGTACCCCGATGTCTATTTCGAGGCCGCCGCGGCGATCACGACACTCGTGCTGCTCGGCCAGGTCATGGAGCTTCGCGCGCGCAGCCGCACCAGCGCCGCGATTCGCGCCTTGCTCGACCTCAGCCCAAAAATCGCGCGCCTGATCGCCGAGGATGGTTCTGAGAAGGACATTCCTCTGGAGCGCGTGAAGCCCGGCGATCGCCTGCGCGTGCGGCCCGGAGAAAAAGTTCCCGTCGATGGCGTCGTGCTCGAAGGCCGCAGCTCGGTCGACGAATCCATGATCACCGGCGAATCGATGCCGGTCGAAAAATCGCCGAACGACAAAGTCATTGGGGCCACCATCAACTCGACCGGATCGTTCACCATGCGCGCCGAACGCGTGGGCTCGGAGACCTTGCTCGCGCGCATTGTGCAACTGGTGGGCCAGGCGCAGCGCAGCCGCGCACCCATTCAACGTCTCGCCGATCGCGTTTCGGCGTGGTTCGTGCCCACGGTTGTCGCCGTTTCGATTATCACGTTCGCTGTGTGGCTCGTGGCTGGCCCAGAGCCGCGACTCGCGCACGCATTGGTAAATGCCGTCGCCGTCCTGATCATCGCCTGTCCGTGCGCTCTCGGTCTGGCCACGCCGATGGCGATCATGGTCGGCACGGGACGGGGCGCCCATGCCGGGGTCCTGATCAAGAACGCCGAGGCGCTCGAGATCATGGAAAAAGTCGACACGCTCGTCGTCGACAAGACCGGGACGCTGACGGAAGGCAAGCCGAAGCTGTTTAGTGTTGTTACGCAGGACCCCGACGGCGGAAGCGAGGTTCTGCGTCTTGCTGCGAGCCTCGAGCGCGCCAGTGAACATCCTCTCGCCAATGCGATCGTGCAAGCTGCGGCCGAGCGCAATCTGAAACTGTCAGCTCCTCAGGAGTTCCAATCCGCAACCGGTAAAGGGATCACCGGCATCGTAGACGGTCGCACACTCGCCGTTGGTAGCCCCGCCCTAATGGTCGACATCGGGGCCTTGCAAAAGCCCGTGGTTCTCTCCTCCCTCGGTCCGCTGGACGGTACAACGCTGTGCGTCGCCGTCGACGGAAAATACGCTGGCAATTTCAAGATTGCCGATCCGTTGAAACAATCCACTCCGGACGCTCTGCGCAATTTAGAACGCAACGGCATCCGGATCGTCATGCTCACCGGCGACAACAAACTGGTGGCCGCCGAAATTGCCAAGCGGCTCGGCCTCGATGACTTCGAAGCCGAAGTCCTCCCCGAAGGCAAATCTGAAGTCATCAAGAAACTGCAAGGGCAGGGAAGAGTCGTCGCCATGGCCGGCGACGGCATTAACGATGCTCCCGCGCTCGCGCAAGCCGATGTCGGGATCGCTATGGGCACGGGCACCGACATCGCCATGGAGAGCGGAGGCATCACGCTGGTGAAAGGCGATCTCACCGGCATCGTCCGCGCCCGCAAGCTCAGCCAGGCCACCATGCGCAATATCCGGCAGAATCTTTTGTTCGCGTTCATTTACAACGCGATCGGCGTGCCGATTGCCGCCGGCGTGCTGTATCCGTTTTTCGGGTTGCTGCTCAGCCCGATCTTCGCGGCAGCTGCGATGAGCTTCAGTTCCGTCTCGGTGATCACTAACGCGCTGCGCTTGAGAAGCGTCAAGCTATAGCACACAGCACTCGGCATTCAGCACTCGGCCAATGCGCGTGCGACTTTGCCACCCGGAGGGGGAGCCCTAATCGGCTGAATGCTGAGTGCTGAATGCTGACCGCTACAGCTTGCTGAGGAAGCCGGTGATCTCGGCGTCGGTCCAGTCCACCGGGCCAATGAACTTGCGGCGCATCACGCCATTGCGGTCGATGATGAACGTCTCCGGCCATCCGTGCGTGCCGTACAGGATGGGAGTCTTCTGCTCCGGATCGCGGACCGTGAGCAGGTTCACGCCGTGCTCTTTGACAAATTTCTTGTACGCGTTCTCGTCGACGTCGATGCTGACCGCGACCACGGTGATGCCCTTGTCTTTCATGCGGCGCTGCATTTCAACCAGCGACGGCATCTCCTCGACGCAGGGCGGGCACCACGTCGCCCAGAAATTCAGCACTACCACCTGCCCGCGAAACTGGCTCAGCGTGACTTTGTTGTGCGAATCCTGCACGGTGAAATCGGGTGCGTTCGAGCCGATGCGCGGCGGCCGCGACCCGCTGTAGCAGCCGGAAAAGGCGAGCATCAGGGCAAGACCAATCGAAATCCAGCAGCCATGAGCAAGGCGGCGCATGTCGTTATAATAATAAATTCACCGCATGACTGCGAGTGAAACAGTCCGGCGTGAGCGCGAAAAGGCACAGCCCGTAGTGTCGGTAATCATCCCGGCGCGCAACGAAGAGGCCAGCCTCGCGGCCTGCCTGGAGTCGCTGACTTCACAGCCCGGCGTCGCGTTCGAAGTGATTGTCGTCGATGACCACTCGACCGACCGCACAAGCGAGGTCGCTGAGTCGTTCGCCAGAGCGTATCCCGACCGCGTTCGCGTAATCGAAGCCGGACCGCTGCCGGCGGGCTGGACCGGAAAAAATAACGCTATCGTGATCGGAGTTCGGGAAGCACGAGGCGAATGGCTTCTGTTCACTGACGCAGATACAGTGCACCTGCCAGGCTCGCCCGCCCGAGCTGTGGCCGAAGCGCAGGAGCACCGCGTCGATCTGCTCTCGTATTCGCCCGAGCAAATCGCCGTCACGTTCTGGGAGATGGCGGTTTTACCTGTGGTGTTCGCCGAGCTGGCGCGGCAGTATCCGCCGTCGAAGGTGAGCGATCCAGATTCGCCAGACGCGGCGGCCAACGGCCAGTACATGCTGATCAAACGCGAAGCTTATGATGCCGTCGGCGGCCACGCCGCTATTGCTGGAGAGATTCTCGAAGACGTCGCGCTCGCCCGCGTTATGAAACTCTCCGGACGCAAGATTCGATTTCGTTATGCGCAGGATGCCGTCCGTACCCGTATGTACCGTAATTTTCGTCAACTGCGCGACGGCTGGACAAAAAACCTAGCGCTGCTGTTCCCACATCCCGGCTGGTTGGCGGGGAAAGCGCTTTTTCTCTGGTCGGTCCCTTGGGCGACAATCGTGACGGAATCGGTGTTTTCAGCGCAGGGCAGGTGGTGGAGTTCGATCTACGTCTGTAGCTTTCTCTTCTTGGAGTGGCGGCTCCGGCGGGCTAACTTCCCCGTGAGCATGAGACTTCTTGGCGCCATCTTCGGCATGCCGATGTTCGCCTACCTATTGCTCCGCTCCAAAAGAGCGCACTCGAAAGGCGAGGTGTTGTGGAAGGGAAGAACCTACTCTGACAGGCGCTCACGGGTGCCACAAGGGCATCGCGCAAGCTCGTCGCAGGCCAACGCTTCAAAATCTTTTCTGGGTACTGGGTACTGACAACTGAATCCATGGTTTACTTGACCCGCAAAGCCGAATTTTCCGCCTCGCACTACTACCACAATCCCGACTTTACTCCAGAGGAGAATCGGCGCGTCTTCGGCAAATGCAACAACCCCAACGGCCACGGTCACAATTACACGCTGGAGGTCACTGTGAAAGGGGAAGTCGATCCGCGCTCGGGGTTTGTCGTCGACCTGAAGCAACTAAAAGAAATCATGCACCGGGAAGTGCTCGACGCGATGGACCATCGGTTTCTCAATAAAGAAGTCCCGGAGTTTCTGACTCGTATTCCAACGACCGAAAATATCGCTATTGCCATCTGGCAGCGGCTTGAACCTAAGCTGCAACAGGCGCAGCTGCATCGAGTGCGCGTTTACGAAACGCCGGACCTCTTCGTTGATTTCTACGGAGAGGAGTGAGAAGCAAGAGAATCTGCACGTTTACGAGTTGCCTAAAATGCAAGCACACCTCACTCGTCGCTATCGTTTCTCCGCTTCGCACAGGCTGCACAGCGCGGAGTTGTCCGAGGCGGAAAACCGCGCCACCTACGGCAAGTGCAACAATCCCTACGGACACGGCCACAACTATGCGCTTGAGGTGACAGTCAGCGGGCCAGTCGACCTAGCCACCGGAATGGTCTGCAACCTGGTCGACCTCGACGGTTTTGTCGAGAGGGAAGTGCTCGCCCGCTACAACCTGGAGAATTTGAATACCAGGAAAGAATTCAGCCAGATTGTGCCTACGACTGAGAATCTCTGCATGGAAATCTTCGAAATATTGCAGCGCGGCTTCAAACGCGCGCATCTGGAAAAGGTAAGACTTGAAGAAACTATGATGAATTCGTTCGAGTACGCAGGAGAAAACGAACTGAGGACATAGGTGCCGCAAAAGCGGCACTAACCAAACCCATGAAACCGACGGAACGTACCAGCACGACAACGCTCAGCACATCAACCCTCAGCACATCAACGCTCAGCGAAGCCTCAACTCTGACCAGCGCCAGCTACGAAGATCTCGTCCGCGAAATGCTTGTCCGCCTGGGCGAAGATCCTGACCGCGAGGGCCTCGTCCGCACTCCCCACCGCGTGCGGAAAGCGATGCAATTTCTCACGCGCGGCTACCAGGAAGATCCAGAGGTACTGCTTAAGGGCGCGCTCTTCACCGTCACCTACGACGAGATGGTCATCGTGAAAGACGTGGAGATGTTCAGCCTGTGCGAGCACCACCTGCTCCCGTTTTTCGGCAAAGTTCACGTCGCTTACATTCCGAACGGCCGGGTCATCGGCTTGAGCAAGATTCCGCGTCTGATCGAGCTGTTCTCCCGCCGGCTGCAGATTCAGGAACGGTTGACCACACAGATCGCTGAGACCATTCAGAAAGTGATCGAGCCGCAGGGCGTGGGCGTTGTCATTGAAGCGCGCCACCTCTGCATGATGATGCGTGGGGTCGAGAAGCAGCACTCCGCGGCAGTCACATCGTCGATGCTGGGCTGTTTCCGCAACGAAGAAGAGACTCGGTCAGAATTCCTGTCGCTCATCCGCCAGCGCCCGAACGGAGTGTGAAGCCGGGACTGATGTAAGATCGTGTGCGGACGACCGCCCTCGGTTGTCCAGTCCGCAGCCTTGAGCCGACACAATGTGAAAACACTTTCGGAGTCGACCCGTCTGCACAACCAGGTCGCTCTCATTACCGGCGCGACGCGCGGCATCGGCCTTGCCATTGCTCGTGCTCTTGCAGGCGAAAGCTGCAACGTGGTCGTGACTGCACGCGATGAATCCAGCCTGAAGAAAATCAGCCGGGAACTGACGAGCAAGAAAATCCGCGTCCTCGCTCATGTCTGCGATGTCCGCGATCCCGATTCCGTCGATGATCTGTTCCGCGCCATCCGCAGCGAGTTCCGGCGCTTCGACATACTCATCAACAATGCCGGGATTACCCATCTCAACCTGCCGGTCGAGAAGCTGCCATTTGCCGTCTGGAAGGATGTCCTCGAGACCAACCTCAATGGCATGTTCCTCGTGACGCAGGCGGCGCTAGCAATCATGAAACGTGGCGGCACCATCGTGAACAATCTGTCCGTCGCCGCCAATCGGGTATTTCCCGGCTCCGCCGCTTACAATGCCTCCAAGCACGGCGCCCTCGGCATGACCAACACGTTGCGTGAGGAACTCCGCCCGCGTGGCATTCGCGTGATCGCCCTGCTGCCCGGTGCGACGGACACTGACATCTGGAAAACGTTGTGGCCCCAAGCCCCACGCCGAAAAATGATGGCGCCGGAGACCGTGGCGCAAGCCGTCGTGCAAGCGATCCTGCTTCCCGCGAATACCACGGTCGAGAGCATCGAAATTCGCCCCAGTGTCGGGACGCTCTAGTTCGTATTCTGCTCGCTTTTGCTTCCCCTGTGAGTCCAAGTACAATGGCGACCGCCAAATCACGGCTGAAATCTGCAACATTCTGGAGAGAATCCTATGAAGAAGTCCCCGTTTCTGTTCGCGACAGCACTTGCCTCGGCCCTGTTCGCCGCGACTCTCGCCCTTCCCGCTGCTGCTCAAGAGAAGAAAGAGGCCATCAAGCCTCCCGACCCGCCCTCCAAAGTGGTGCTCGACTCGTGGAACGACATTGGCCGCAAGCTCATCGCCATGGCCGAGGATTTTCCGGAAGACAAGTACGACATGAAGCCAACGCCGGCGCAGCGCAGCTTTGCCGAGCAGTTGCTCCACGCCGCCGGAGCCAACTACTACTTCACGAACCCGGCCACGGGCTCGAACGCCAAGGTCGACGAGAATCCCAGCCGCGAGAAATATAAGACCAAAGCCGATGTGATCGCCTATGTGAAGAAGTCTTTTGCCGATGGCGCCGCCGCCATCCAGGCCAGAGGCGACAAAGGTATGAACGATCTCATTGTCGATCCCTTTGCTCACCAGCAGGTGCGCGTTATCGACTGGGCCTATGGGTTCATCGAGCACTCAGGCGAACACTACGGCCAGCTGGTTGTTTACTATCGGCTGGCAGGGCTGGTTCCTCCGGAGTCGCGCCCGAAGAAGTGAAGTTTTCGGGGGATGAATTGTTTCGGGGGAAAGTAATTGCGGCCCAGGAATCCACGTGAAAATCCCCACTTCTGGCAAGACCGGCCAGAAGTGGGGCACCCGAACTTCACCCTCGCAAAAGGATGCCCGGAGCTTACCTCCAAGCGTAGGGATACCGTCTCTGGCGTTCGGGAAACAGCTTGATCATCACCATCCCGGAGACAAAGCCGCCCACGTGCGCCCAGAAGGCGACGCCGCCAACGTCGCGGCCTACGTGCGCCATTGACAAAGCCTCCGCTCCGGCTAGAAATTGGAGCGCGAACCACTCGCCCAGCACAATCCAGGCGGGGAGATACATCACAAACACGAAGAACCAAGTCAGCACGCGCGCCCGCGGATAAAGCAGAAAATACGCACCCAGCACGCCAGCGATAGCGCCGCTCGCGCCCACCGTAGGAACATTGGAGTGCGGATAGATTGCGACCTGCGTCGCCATGGCGAGCAATCCCGACAAGAGATAGAACACCAGGTACTTGAAGTGCCCCAGGTAGTCCTCAACGTTGTCGCCGAAAATGTACAGGAACCACATGTTGCCGAGAACGTGCTCCCAGCCACCGTGCAGAAACATGGAGGTGAAGAAGGGAAGCACGACCCGCGGCAACGTGTAGCGATGTGAGCCGGCCAGGAATACCGACAGATGGGATGGCACTTCGCCAAACTGCCGTATAAATAATTCCGAACCGCGCGGATCCTGGATCCATTGCAGCCATTGGAACAAATAAATGAAAATATTCAGCCCGATGAGAAAATTGTTCACGAATGGCGTGCTGTAGCGCGGCTGGTCGTCTTTAAGGGGCAGCATGGTAGATTGGCTAGGTTCGTTACCAAGTTATCAAATCCCGGCATGAATGGCGTCCTCATCGTCGACAAGCCCGCAGGGCCGACCTCGCACGACGTGATCAATCGCGTCCGCCGAATTCTCGGGCAGCGTTCGGTCGGGCACCTCGGCACACTCGATCCCATGGCTACAGGCGTTCTCCCGCTGGTCATCGGCAGCCTCACGCGCCTCGCGCAGTTCTACACCCATGCCGAGAAAACCTACGAAGGCACCATCCGCTTCGGTTTCTCTACCGACACCTACGACGCGGAAGGCGAGCCGACGTCCGCGGCTCAGGCTGTCCGCCTTTGCGCTGATGAGGTGAAGGCGATGGCAACGCGCTTTCGCGGACTGATCGAGCAGACACCGCCGCCATTTTCTGCGAAGAAAATTCAAGGTGTCCCTGCGTATAAGCTCGCACGTAAGCACAAAGAGGTTTCGGTCAAGCCGGTGCAGGTCGAGATCAGGGAATTTGACATTCTTTCGGTCGAGGCCGACCGCGCGCGTTTCCGCGCCCGCGTCGGCTCCGGCACCTACATGCGTTCCGTTGCCCACGATATGGGCCAGATGCTCGGCTGCGGCGCACATTTGGAATCGTTGCGGCGCACCGCAGTGGCGGAGTTCACCCTCGAAGACGCGCACACTCTGGAAGAGCTCGCCAACGCCGGTGAATCGCTCGACGATCTCTTCGTCCATCCCCGCAAACTGCTGCCAGAGTTGCCCAACGTTACCGCCGACGAGCTTGCCGCTGCGCGCATACGCAACGGCCGCACCGTCAATCTGCCGGAACTTTCCCGCGCACGCCAGGTGAAAGTTTTCTGCGGGCAAAGAGAACTGATCGCCATCGCCACACGTGTGGCTGGCACACTTTTCCATCCGGGAATCGTGCTATCCGCGACAGAAGCGCCCGTGCGCTCTTAGCCCATTCGATCCGGAGGGTGTTCTTAGCCTTGACCCCGGCGTCCGCCGCCGTTACTGTTGCAGTGATCCATGAAACTCTCCGTCGTCATGCCCATCTACAACGAGCGCGCCACACTGCGCCAAGTGGTGGAGCGCGTTCTGGCGGTTCCGCTGGAGATTGAGCTGATCTGCGTGGACGACGGCTCTCGCGACGGTTCGCGTCAGATTCTGCACGAGCTCGAAGCCCGCCATCCCCAGGTTCGCGTATTCCTTCAGCCCCGGAATATGGGCAAGGGGGCAGCTCTGCGGCGTGGCATTCAGGAATCCACCGGCGACTTCGTAATCATCCAGGACGCCGACCTCGAATACGACCCCGCTGAATACCCGCTGCTGCTTCGGCCCCTGGTTGAAGGCAAAGCCGACGTCGTCTACGGTTCGCGCTTTCTCGGGTCCGGGCCGCACCGGGTACTGTATTTCTGGCATTTCGTCGGCAACAGCATTCTGACCGTGATTTCGAACGCCCTCACGAACATAAACCTGAGCGACATGGAGACCTGTTACAAGGTCTTCCGGCGGGAAGTCATTCAGTCAATTCCGATCGAGGAAAACCGTTTCGGCTTCGAACCAGAGATTACGGTGAAGATCGCCAAACGTCGCCTGCGGGTCTACGAGGTCGGGATCAGCTACTCGGGGCGCACCTACGAAGAAGGGAAAAAGATTGGATGGAAAGACGGCGTTCGAGCCCTCTGGTGCATGGTGAAGTACACCCTCAAGGAGCCGCGGGTCCGCCCGTCCGCTCACGCAGGGATGGGGTCCTCGGAGCCGATCGCGAAGGAATCTCCGCCCCAGACGCGGGACCTCAGTAATGTCCGATAACAGGTATTATGTAAAGCGCAAGTATTCTAGCCAATCACTTCTACCGACCCGGGCGGGGCGAACGCTGCAATTCTATGATCAAGCGTGGCCAGCTTGCCCCGGTGCCGGATCGCCAGTGCCACTAGATAGGCGTCGGTGATCTGCCCGTGCCCGCTAAGGGGCATCGGAAGCACCCCCAGGGCCTCCGGCAATGAGATCGAGTCTGGCCAGAACTGATGATCCTCGCTGGCTAGGCTAGCGCGCAGGCCATCCACAGCTTCCTGCACGGAAACAGAACGTGACGAGAAAATGGGGTTGGATGTGATTCGCACAAACCCAGCTTGAACTAGCGGGCAGGTTGCCCAGCCTTTGCTGCTATTCTTCGCGAACCACTTTCGCACGACTGCATGCGCGACGTGGTCAGGCCAGGACAATGAAACCAGCACGTTGACGTCGAGCAGGTACGTCATTCGAATTCAGATTCCAGCTCCTTCACTCGTTCGCTGGTAATCTTTGGCCCACCCGGTGGGATGTCGAAGATGACGAAACCGTTCACCATTCGTGTCGGAGTCGGATTCGCCGCTCCCCGCCGCATTAACTCTGAGGCTGCTTTTCCTAAGGGTAACGAGCGAGTCTCCGCATAATCGCGGACAATTTTCAGCGCGTCATCATCGAGGTTCAGGGTGGTGCGCATACAAACACATGATGACACTTCTAGAGGATTGATGTCAATCGTCGGATCGTGATGTCAATCGGAGAGTCATGTCACCAAGGGTCATCGGGCTATAGCTTAGGGCTACATCTTGTACTTCCCCAGATCCTCGTCGTTCAGGCCTTCCAGCCATTTGCGCAGCTCGTCGCTGCTGACTCGCTCAGAAAGGTTTGCGGCCAACTTCGAGTTCTTCAGAACCACTTCGTCCACAAAGATGGGACAATCGACTCGCAGCGCCAGCGCCAGTGCGTCTGAGGGCCGGGAATCGATGCTGATGACTTCCCCGCCGCGCTCCAGCCAGATCACCGCGTAGAACGTGTCTTCGCGCAGTTCGGTCACGACCACCTTGTGCACCTGAGTTTCGAGACCGGTCAGCACGTTCTTGATGAGGTCGTGAGTCATGGGCCGCGGCGTAGTCACTTTCTCCATCTCCAGCGCAATGGCCTGGGCCTCGTAGGCACCCACCCAGATCGGCAGGACGGTATCTCCGCCCACATCCTTCAGAATCACGATCGGCGTATTGGTCACCGGGTCCATCAGAAGCCCGCGGATTGTCATCTCTACTTCCATCGTGAACTCCACTCCAGTCCCATGGGTGCTCTGGGGCTGACCCCCCTTATACCACCATTTCGCCGACAAGACTGTTGGGAAAGCTGCCGGTGACGAAGACTTGCGCGTAGCTTCCCAAGGCGGGCGCTGGTAGGGCGTGAGCTGCCTGGGCTTTTACCGTGAAATTCAGGGTTTTGTTCGAACTCATGCGGCCGATCCACTGGCCACGCGCTTCGTTATGCCCTTCAACCATTACCTCAGCAATTGTCCCAATATACTTCTTGTAGCGTGCACTTTGAATCTCCTTCTGTTTCGCCATCAACACCTCAAGACGGCGCGCTTTCTCCTCATCCGGGATGATGTCGTCCAGCTGTAGCGCGGGCGTGTTCAGCCGCGGCGAGTACTTGAACGAAAAAACGCCGTCATAGCCGACTTCGTCGAGCAGCGTCAGCGTCTCGGCAAAATCGGCCTCCGTCTCGCCCGGGAAGCCCACGATTACATCGGTCGTGATGCTGATGTCGCGCTTTGCTGCCTTGATCCATGCGATGCGTTCCAGGTACTCCTCGCGAGTGTAGAGGCGCTGCATGGCATCGAGGACGCGGGTTGAGCCGCTCTGTACCGGCAAGTGAACGTGGTCGCACAAGGCCGGCACCGCAGCGATGGCCTCGACAATGTCGCGCCCGAAATCGCGGGGGTGGGACGTGGTAAATCGAACGCGCTTGATTCCGGGAACTTCCGCCACGGCGACAAGCAACTCGGCAAACGAGCGCCTCTTCGACGTGTCGCGCGTCGGATCCTTGTATGAATTCACGTTCTGCCCGAGCAACTGAATTTCGGTGTAGCCGAGATCGGCCATCTGGCGCGCTTCGGCGAGCACCGACTCCGAAGTCCGGCTACGCTCCTTGCCACGCGTGAAGGGAACGACACAATAGGCGCAGAACTTGTCGCACCCCTCGATGATCGTGATGTAACCGCGGTGCGGGTTGGTGCGGGCAGTGAATTCGGTCTCGAAGCACTCGTCGGTCTGGCGGTCGTCGAGCCCTGTCGAGCGGTTCCCTGCCTCGATTTGCACCAGCATCTCCGGCAGATTGCGATACGACGCCGAACCGCACACGAGCGACACGTGCGGCGCACGCTCGAAGATCTTTTCGCCTTCCTGCTGCGCCACGCAGCCGAGCACCCCGAATTTCTTTCCCTGCGATTGCAGCTTCTTGTAGTCGGCCAGACGATGGAAGACTCTCTGCTCGGCCTTGTCGCGGATCGAGCAGGTGTTGTACAGGATCAGGTCGGCCTGCTCGACGGTTTCCACCTGCCGGTAGCCTTCCTGCAGCAGCGTCCCGACGACCTTTTCCGAGTCGTGGACATTCATCTGGCAGCCGAAGGTTTCCAGATAGAAAGTCTTTTGCCCGTCTTTTTGCGGAACCCCAGACATATCGCAAGTATAGCGCGGCTGGCCGTGGGCCGCAGTTCCCTGCAGGCGTCCGTTCCCTGCACCGCTAAAGTGGCATCGATTAGAATCGAATAGCTGTGCGTGAGGCGGCAGACGCCCACGCATGATCCGCTTATGACCATCGGTGTTCTGGCCCTGCAGGGTGATTTCGACGCCCACCGCCGGCGGCTTGAGGAGCTGGGCGCCCGGGTTGTGCTTGTTCGAAAACCAGAGCAACTGGATGAAATCGACGGCCTCATTATTCCCGGCGGCGAGTCTGGGACCTTCCTGAAGCTGCTGGGCGAGGCCGGATTCGAAAAGCTGAAACAGTTCGTCAAAGTAAAGCCTACGTTCGGCACGTGCGCCGGGGCGATTCTGCTCGCCAATGAGGTCGAAAATCCGAAACAGGCCGGGCTAGGCGCGCTCAATATCCGCATCCGCCGCAACGCCTATGGGCGCCAGATCGACAGCTCGATTCGTGAAGGCAAATTTCTTGTGGACAAGAATGGATCTCAGGGCGGCGGTCGGCATGAGTCTCCGCTCGAAATGGTCTTCATCCGGGCGCCGAAAATCGTGGACGTGGGCGAGAATGTAGAAGTTCTCGCCACGGAAGGCAGCGATCCCGTCGTAGTGCGGCAAGACAAAACCATGGCCGCAACGTTCCATCCCGAGCTTTCCGCAGACACGCGCGTGCACCGCGCATTTCTGGATCTGGTTCATAACGATCTGGTCGAGAAGAGCGCTGGTTGACGGTCGCTTGAGGTCACGAACCATGTGCCGAAACATAAAGACACTGTTTAACTTCGATCCTCCGGTCACCGACGAGGAAGTCCGTGCCGCTTCCCTGCAGTTCGTGAGGAAAATCACCGGGTTCAACAAACCGTCTAAGGCCAACGAAGCGGCATTCCTCGCCGCAGTGGACGAAGTGGCAGCAGTCTCGTCTCGCCTTTTGCATTCGCTCGAAACCACCGCTGCACCCAGAAACCGCGAAGAAGAAGCGGCCAAGGCCAAAGCGCGTGCAGCCGCCCGGTTCGGCGCGTAATCTGGATTTTCCGACGCGGAGGTATTCTTTCTGCGTCTCCCTATCCTTGCAGTCTGGAAACGCATCATGAAAAGACCGGGCGCGCAGATTGCCCTGCTGTTGCTGCTGTCTCTGATCGCCGCTGCAGCGGGATATTCCAAGCACCATTCCAACGAAGCCAGCCAGGGGGCACCGGGAGTGTTCGACTATTACTTGC
>JASHPH010000087.1 GCA_030038255.1 Candidatus Sulfotelmatobacter sp.
TCCGCCCCGAGGGTTCCGGCCAGAGCGCCCACGAAATCGCCGGTACCGAATTCCTCAAAGTTGAAGTAGTTCGGCGCGGCTGCGGCCCACAGCCGCAGGGTGTTGATCGTCTTGCCGCCGTAGCCCACTACGGGCCGGTCGAATGGTATTCCAATCAAGGTTGACGACCGGCCGGGGATAAACTTAAAGCCACCCCCGACCAGCTCAAACGAGCAACCTAGATTGACTTCCACCTTCTCGGGAGGCCGCACAACCTCCCAGGGATCGCCCCTGCGGATCCAATTGTCGGGATTCTCCTTTTGCCATCCATCGACAATAGACTGTTTGAACATACCATATTCATAGCGCAGACCGTATCCCGTGGCCGGCAGTTCCATCGTGGCCATCGAATCGAGGAAACAGGCAGCCAGACGGCCGAGACCGCCGTTGCCAAGGCCTGCGTCGGGTTCCTGTTCAAGAAGCGCGAGCCAATCCACACCCTTCTTCTGTGCCGTCTCCCGAAACAGCGGCTCCAGCAGTAGATTTCTTATATTGTTCATCAGCGAACGGCCGATCAAGAATTCCAGGGAGAGGTAGTACACCCGCTTGGCGTTCGTCTTCTCATACGTGCTCCTCGTCAGCACCCACCGCTGGGCGAGGACATCTCGTATCGAATGCGAAACCGCCTCAAAACGCTCCCGGGCAGTTGCAACGCTCAGGTCGATGACGCGGTCGAACACCAGATGCCGTTCGTAAAACGCACCCTCCGAACCGACAAAAGGAATCGGGCCGCACCCGTACTGTTTTAAGAGTTCTGAAACGTTCGGTGACTCGCGGCTCGCCGTTTGCTCTTCCGTGCGTTTCGCAGGTCCCGCACCTTTTGTGTTCATAGAAAATCCTTCGTGTGCAAATTCGCCGGACTCGATAGGCGCCATCACTTCGGGGCACTCTCACAACCAGTACATCCCGCGAATCAGTGCCTCCGGCGCTGCATTCCGGCTTCGTTACATTCGTGCTCCACGGGTTTTTGACGAACTCTCCGAGTGAGCGGCATCCGGCTGGCCCAGAACGCAGCGGACCGCGTCGCGCGCGATCAGGAGTTCCTCATCGGTCGGGATCACAAAGGCATGCAGGCTGGAATCATCCGTGCTGATTTGTCCTTCCGATCCAACCGTTTGCTGATTCCTCTTTTCGTCCAGCTTCAATCCGGCCCACTCCAAACCCGCGCAGATTCGCGCTCGGATATCCGCAGAGTTCTCCCCGATCCCACCGGTGAAAACAATCGCATCCGAACCGCCCATCCCCGCTAGAAATGCTCCAATGTATTTTTTCGCGCGATAACAAAACACCTCGATGGCCAGGCGCACGCGGCGGTCGTCGTGGCCTTTGAGTTCCTCCTGCAATACGCGCATGTCGTTGCTCAGCCCGGAGAGGCCGAGCAATCCGGATTGGGTGTTGAGCAGAGCCTCTGTCTCAGTTATGGAGAGGCTTTCCTTGGTCGCAATCAGGCCCACAATCGCGGGGTCGAGATCCCCCGACCGTGTTCCCATCACCAAGCCTTCCAGCGGCGTCATCCCCATCGAGGTGTCCACGGACAGGCCGCCGCGAATGGCCGCAGCCGAGCACCCATTCCCGAGGTGCAAGGTGATCAGATTCGTCTGCTCTTTGCTCACTCCTCGTAGCATCCGGTAGCGCTCGGAAACGTAGCGGTGCGAGGTTCCGTGAAATCCATAACGCCGAATGCGGTGACGAGGGTAGAGGTGGTACGGAATGGCGTAGAGATACGCATGCTCTGGAATCGAATGGTGGAAGGAAGTATCAAACACCGCGACCTGCGGCAGCTTCGGGCCGAACACCTGCCGCGCCGCCAGGATGCCCTTGATGTTGTTCGGGTTGTGCAGTGGCGCCAGCTCGATGCAGTCCTCAATCCCCTTGAGCACTTCGTCGGTGATCAGCATGGACTCCGCAAACAACTCGCCGCCGTGAACAACGCGATGGCCGACGGCATGAACATCGCTCAAAGCCCGGATTTCGTCGATTCCGGAGGCATCTGAGGCGAGCCACTGCATGAGGTGTTCCAGCGATGCCTGCATGTCCCGCGTCGAGGCAGCGAACTTCCTTCGCGAGCCATCACGCATCAGGACTTCGATGACGACTTCTCCCCCGAACCGGTTAATCTGTCCCCGGCACAGGCGCACGTCCTTATTTGCGGCGATTGCCTCACGGTCCGTGGCGATCAACTGGAACTTCAGGCTCGAGCTTCCCGCGTTGAGTACAAGGACATTCATTGGACTAATGAGCCTTCCCGCTCGCGTTGTGCGCTCTCGATCCGGGTCTCGTTAAATCGCCGGCCCGGGTCACTTCAGCCTTCACGGATCAGTGTGCCGGGTAGGGCCACTTCCAGCCGGCAAACTCCGGCATGTCCACACCGTGCTCAAACGCATAGTTACGACTGGCAATCTGCATGTTCAGGAACTCTTCCCTGGCATGTGCGCCAATCGCCTGCAGCTTTGGAACGCGCTTGATCGCGTCCATCGCCAGGCTGAAGCGATCGGTCTCATTTTCGATGGCCAGCTCCAAAGGCGTATTGATATTTCCCTGTTCCTTGTACCCGCGAACGTGCATGTTTTCATGATTCGTGCGCCGGTACGCCAGCCGGTGGATCAGCCACGGATATCCATGGAAGTTGAAAATAACCGGCTTGTCGACGGTGAACAGCGAATCGAAGTCGCGGTCAGGCAGTCCGTGTGGATGCTCGGTGCTCGGTTCCAGCCTGAATAGATCGAGAACATTGATGTAACGAATTTTCAGATCAGGGAACTCCCCTCGCAACAGCGTAATGGCCGCCAGGGTTTCCTGCGTCGGAATATCGCCAGCCGACGCCATCACCACATCCGGCTCGCAGCCTTGATCGTTACAAGCCCAGTCCCACATTCCGATTCCCTTTGTGCAGTGGGTGATGGCCGCTTCCATATCCAGGTATTGCAGGTGCATCTGTTTGTCGCAGACGATCACGTTCACGTAATTCTCGCTTCGCAGGCAGTGGTCGGCTACGGAGAGCAGACAGTTGACGTCCGGCGGCAGATAAATCCGCGTCACCGCCGAACTCTTGTTGACCACCACGTCCAGGAAGCCGGGGTCCTGGTGCGTAAAGCCGTTGTGATCCTGCCGCCAGACTGTAGACGTGATCAGCAGGTTCAGCGAGGCTATCTTCTGGCGCCAGGACAAATGGTTGCAGATCGTCAGCCATTTGGCGTACTGGTTGAACATCGAATCGATAACGTGGACAAAAGCTTCGTA
>JASHPH010000088.1 GCA_030038255.1 Candidatus Sulfotelmatobacter sp.
TAGTGTATCTAGTACCCCTATTGCAATTGTCTGGATTCACCGCCAGACCTCGGTTCGAGCACGAAACAGCGGGTTTGGAGAAACAAACGGGAGAGGAAAGAACCAAACTGACTCTCGTTACCTTAACACTTTTCTCAGCTGCTGGATAGTCAATCGCTTCTGCGAGATAACACAAAAATCGAGCAATCTCCATGCCCTTCTTGCATCATCGCGTAAGTCCTTACGGTGCTTTTAATTGCCGGGGCGGCAGGGCCCTGGTGAGGAGTCCACACGAGGAAGTGTGAAAAGACTTGCGATCTCAACCGCCAAGTTTCCACAGGCGAGCTCAAATCTCCGGCTTCAGCGAAAAGGCGCAGGCTGCGGCATATTCACGAGTCGTGGCTAGGTCGCGCACAACCCAGCGTCCCGCTTCGGTCGCGTCAGGTCGGGTTGCCACGAGAGCGTGGGATTCGTTCGGTGCGATGGACACGTCGAATTGGCTGAGCGGCAGGGATAGCCCTTCGCCGCGGGCTTTGATGTAAGCCTCTTTCCTGCTCCAGCAGCGAAAAAACGCCGAGTGCAGTTCCTCGCCGCTGAGATTCTTCAGGGCGCTGCGCTCGTGGGCGGAGAAGAAACGTTCGGCCAACTTCCACGTATCGAGCTCGGGCCGGATGCGTTCCACGTCGACTCCAATTTCGCGCTGGCGCGCGAATCCCAGCAGGGCAAGGCCCTCGGCGTGGGACACGTTAAAGCGTACGTCATTGAAGTGTGCGTTAGGGGGCCCATCGAGAAAAGGCTTGCCGTACTTGGTAAGGCCGAACGACAGCTCGTCTGGCTTCTCTCGCAGGTAGGCAGCGAGCAGTCGACGCAACGTGCCACGGGTCAAGATGAAATTCTTGCGAGCATCATCCACGCGAAAGCGCGACGCGCGGTCCTGCTCGTCACGCGAGAGAAGTGCGAAGCAGTCTTGGACCTCCCTTTCCGGCTCTTCGAGCGATCGCCACCACAGGTGGACAACTCCGGGGGGCAGACTGGTCACAGTGCGGAGGGCCGCCTCAGAGTAGTCTCGAATCTCAACCCTTGGCTCGGAATCCATAACGGCGCAACGCGGCGCGTCAGTCGTCAACCTACGGAGTGGTGCAACCCACTTAACCCTGGGGATACCCTTGCCCCGAATTTCCAGATTGCCAGTATTTAGCACTACTTACAAGCCGGCCAGGATCGTTGCAGCAGGGCTGGTTGTACTCGGCGTGCAACAGACCTTGCAGAACGCCCGGGATGAAGGGAATCGTGAAATTTTTGCAGTGGGCGGGGGCAAGGGTAGGAAATTTCGCCTAGGGTGTTTACCTGAGCAAGTCGCAATTTCTTTCCACATCCTCCGCACGAGCACGACTCGATGCAACCTCGTTGCGCTGAGGCGAAGACGCAATTTCGCGCAGCATGGTGCGCAAAGCCGCGTTGGTGGCCCGGTTCGATTTGGGAAGGGGCTCGAGTTTCCCACCGATTCTGCGCGGTCGAAGTCAGAGTTACGAAAACGGGAAGCCACAGCAGCAGCGTGAAGGGGGCGCGAAGGGGCCGTCCAATGGGCCTCTCGTATGTAAGTGCATGTTGTGGAAAATGTTGGTCGGTGGTCACAATCGAAAATCGTCTCAAATTGGCATTTTGGGTGCTATGAGTTTTGGAAACGCCCGGCCCCGCGCGCCGGATCGGGTTAGAAATCAGAACGGTTTAGGGGGAGCGAATGAAGGAGCATACGGTCCGGCTAGGTCCACGCGAGGAGCAAATTGTCGAACTGCTTTTGCAAGGCTGCGACAACGCCGAGATCGCCAGCCAACTCAAGATGGCGAGGCGAACCGTCAAGGCTCATTTCAATCGGCTATTCCTCCGATTTGGAATTACGGACGGCATCAAGCGAGTGAAACTCGCAACCCTGTTGTATCGGAGGCAGTCATGTCTGCAAGTGAACGCTATGGCACCCGTATCCCCAGTGAGCGTGAGCAGAGAGTCATCCAACTTGTTGCCCAAGGCCTGAAGAACCGCGACGTCGCCCGAGAGATTGGCACGACCGAGCATGTGGTAAAAAACTACCTGCGGGTGATCTACGACAAGCTGGGACTTTGGAACCGCGTGGAACTGGCGCTGTGGTATGAGGCGCGGCGCAGCCCCTCGACGTTGTTGACGCAGTAGAGCGCGTTCAGTCGCACGCGCAATCTCACATCCAAAAACAACCGCGATTACTCGCAGCCAAAAGCCTGAAGGTTGCGCAGCCGTTCGGCGGCGTCTTTCGATCCTTTGCGCGCGGCGGCATCGAGGAGCACGCGGGCCTGATCGCAATTCTTCGAAACGCCGTCTCCTCTCAGATACAGATCGGCCAACAAAAGCGTGGCTTCCGCATTCTTCTTGGAGACGGCCCGCCAGAGCCAGTCTGCAGCTTCAGTGCTGTTGCGTTCGTGACCGTTGGTGCCATCCAGATAGCTGCGTGCCATGGCGAGGTCTGTGGCGCCGGATTCGGCAGTCTGCGGCAGGAAAGGGTCGGCGGCGATCACTGTGCTCGTCGGCTGAGCGGTCAGAGGGTTCTGACCGGGTTCGCGGCTTGCGGTTGATTCGGCCGTGCTGGTCTTCGTAGTGCCGGGCGCGGTTGCGGGCGCAGACGCAGACACGGATGCGGCGATATCGGGAGGCTGGGCTGCGGAGGGCTGAGTCGTAGAGACTTGACTCGGCGCCGGTGACTGCGCAGCATCCGCCACCGATGCTGGTACGGGAGTCTGTTCCTGCGTGGCCGGCGTGGTTGGCAGGGCTGTGCCGGGCTGATTTTGCAGCGCCCGCCACGTGATATAGCCGAGGGCAAAGATCGCCACGACGACGGCCGCTACAAGATAGCGCCGGTACCGTACCGAACCATTCCTCCAATCTGCGAACAGGCTGCCGCGAATGCCATTCGGGCGCGCTTCCTCCGCGATGCGGAATAGCGAGGTCTCGTCGCGCCGCCAGGGAAACTCGTCGAGGACATGGGTGGAGGGACCGGTTTCAGGTTCTTGATTCGGCTCACTTCTTTCATTCGCCGCAGACCCTTGATCCGCCTCAAAGCTTTGACTCGGCTTAAGGGTCAGATCTGGTTCTGAACTCAGATTGGACTCGAGTCTGCCGCCCGTTTCTGCCGCAGCCGAAGGAGCTGCCGGCAAATCCGAGGAAGATGCGTTCATGGCAGCCGGTGCCTCCGCGAGACGTGTGCCGCACATGCCGCAGAACCTCTGGCGGGCGGGATTTTCGAAACCGCAAGCGGAACACAGGATCAAGCCCGGCCTGACTTCTACCAGTGAATGAGCTGAGAAACGGGCGCGCAGATCTTTTGTGGCAGAGGCGTCGATCTCAGAGGCCTCTTGGGGCGGAGAGACCTCCCGCATCGAGACTGGATGCGTGGAGACTTGCCCGCTGTTCGTAGAAGGTGCGACTGCGGGGCCCGCGCCCGAAGATTGTTCGGCTTTCAGTTCGCACAAGAGGTCCCACACGGCCTGGTCGCGTTTTTCCGGAGGGCTCGTGAAATAGACTTCTGCCCAGCGACCCATGTGCGCGCCCAGGAGCGGATTCAGGAGCGGATTTAATTCCGGTGGAGGGAGCGAGTTGGGATGGTCAGAATTATCGGTTTTCTGCGGCAATCAGATCGCTCCTGTTCTCCAAATATGATTGCACTCCGGCAGTGGTAGGTTGTCAATTCGAAAGAGTGTGGAAATCAGTGAGGAAGGTGCAGGGCCCTAAATCGGCGAGCTGCAGCACGAAGGTACGGTGGCATCGCTCACTCGCATGCTTTGCGATAGGCAGGCTCAAACTGGTCGAGCTGTGCATCGCGTTGCGTGGTGAATTTCCCCTTCGGGGTCTTGCCGTAGAGATCGGCGCCGGGACAGTAATAAAGTGCGGTGTGGAGATCGACCCAAACCTGTGTGTTGGGATTGCCCTTGGACTCAGGCGGCTGAGGCGCTTCCGCCAGGCCGAGACTGATGAGCATGCGATCGAGGACGGAGAGATCGGCGTCCGGAGCTTTCCTGTGTCCCGCGGCCGTTGCATTGGCGGCGCCGACCGGGTGATCGGACCAGATTCCCCAGCCGATCACCACCGCGACCAGGATTCCGGCAACTGCCAGATAAATGTCGCCGCGGCGCGCTCTCCAGAAGCGGGCGAAGGTGTCCTGTCTGCCCGCCGCCAGTTGCTGCAAGAAAGAACGCGCGGAGGCGGCGGAACTCCAGTCTGCTACAGGCTCTGCCGGGGCAAGAGAAGTCTCGCGTAGCGTGTCGTCTGCTTCCTCTTCTGTGGCGTCGGCTTCGAGGTCATTGGTTTCGAGATCAAGGGGCCGATGCGAATGATCCGTGATCTCAATGGGCCGGCGAACCATCGCAGCGGAAGATTCTGCCGGTCCTGACGAGATCGGTGCGAACAGGTCGGGCATTTCCTGTTCAATCGACTCCGCCAACGGCTTGCCGCCACGCAGTTGGCCGGTATCGGCGAGGGCTTCCACGCTTGCCTCGCTCTGCGCCGGTGCCGCGCCTTGCTGTGCAGCCTCCCGCGCAGTTGCAGCCGGTTTGGGTTGCGTGGCAGTCGTCGGGTGTTCGACCGGCCGCGCCGTGCCGCACTTTCCGCAGAAGTTCTCTTCCCGCGCGAGTTGATGCCCGCATTTGCGGCAGGTGAAGTCTGCGGTTGTCACCTCGGTGACTTTGCCTGTGGTCGCATTCTCCAGCGGCGCGAGCCTGGGATCGAGTCTTAGCAAGGCATCCAGCACGACTTTGCGTTCCGTGGCCAGCGACTGCCTCCAGGTGGTTTCTTCATCGCGGGCCAGGGCTTCGGTGACGAGGCCGGCCATCAACTGGCAAGTGTGAACGTTCTCTTCGGTGAAGGCCTGGGATGTGGCGTAGTAGAGCTCGATCCCGCCGACGGTTCGACCCTCGTGATAGACGGGAACTGCGATCATGGATTGAATGCCGCGCCGCTGGCACTCTCGGCTGTCGAGAAGAAACTCGCCGTTGATATTGGCGCCGCGGATTACCTGCCCGGTGCGAACGCAAGCCGAGCAGAGCGCCTTTTCCGTGGAGACTTCGGTTCCAACGGGAAGAGCCATGTCGCCAGCCGCTGCCCGATATCGTATCCGTTTACCATTGACCGTGGCGATGGCGGAGCCGCCGGCCGTGGCAATCTCGCGCACACGCTCCGCGATCAGCATCATGGCATCTTCCAATTTCAGATTGTGCAGCTGAATCTTGTGTTGGGTCTCGACAATTTGCGCCAGGATGGCGGTGTAGTCAGCGGTGGAGACTCCTTCTTCCTGCGCGAGCGGCGGAGCGTCGGCAGAGGCTCCTATGATCGCTGACTTTTGCGATGCCGGAGCTTGCGCAGCCGCGGTTTCGGCTTCCTCCTGCTCGTCCAGTTCGACGCTCAGTTCCATTTCCTGCGCCAGGCGGTTGTGCTCCTGGAGCACATAGGCCGCTTCCAGCAGCTTGTCGAGAAGCTCCTCGTTCAGAACTGGTTTGTCTTTCTTTTCGGACCTGTTTTTCTGATTCACGAAGCCGTCCGATGTGTGCAGTCCGGTATTGTTCCGGAGAGAGTTGTACCTATTCTATTGCAAGTTCCGCGATCCAGCGGAAGTACCAAGGCCGATTTTCAAACGGGGGAAGAAAATTCCGGGGCTTGCCTGACGCTCCCGCGGGGAGCGCCCAAGATCGTTCCTAGTTTAACGCTGGAAGCCCCGGCTTGCGAGTATTCTTGCGAGCAAAATCGGGGGCTGAAGGCGGCTTGTAGAGGGTAATCGGTGACTATGGTAACCAGAAGTCACTCCCTGTCATACGACTTCAAGGGCAGCAGGACCTGCACGCCGAAATAACCGACGAAGTACGGCTGGTCGCTTTTGGCCGGCTCGACGCCGCGCCCGGCCATCCAGAGGAGAATGAAGGGCCGGTGCAGTTTGTAGCGGCCGCCGACGTCGAGCGTCGGCTGCGCATACACAGGGTGGAACGTGCCGGTGCTGAAGAATTCGGCGTCCAGTTCGAGTTTCTTGGTGAACTCATGGCCGACGATCATGCCTGTGAACCAGCCATTCGGCCCAAGATGCACGATGTTGTAGCCGGCCTCAAGGTTCAGATCGATGGGGCCTATTTTCCGGGTGAACTCAACAGGAAGCAGCAAACTTGAACCTGGCGGCGTAATGCCGCGTTGCACCGAATGATTCGGGTTGTTGAGGAAGGCCTGCGGAAAAATGGAGAACTGCATCCCCTGTTCGCCGCTGTCATAGAGGCGCCACTTCACGCCCACATCGTTTTGTCCGAGTCCATATTTCGCGGGAGCGCCTTGGTTCCAGACGCGCAGCCAGGCATTTTCGTAGGTGAGCTGGATGCGATCTCCCACGCCGAAGTTGATGTCCACGTCGGGCGTGTGGCTGACGGACTGGCCGTTATAGAGAAACGGCATGTAACCGAAATTCATTTCCCAGTTCAGATGACCGGGAGTTCCGGGATCGGTGGTGTAGAAGGGAGGCCCGCCCTGGGCGAAGCTGAGACTAGTGCCAAGAAACAGGACCGAGAAGAAACAACAGAGGATGGCCCGCAGCCTGCCTTTCGAGCGCTCAGAAATCACCGCTCGCTGACCAAGCCTCGGCCCTGAATCTCCCGTACAGCGTAAGAACATGAAGGCGGGCATGAGTATCAGATTCGGCCTCGTGTCGAAAGAGTGCTTTCGACAGCCATAGCAGGTACGGCGCGACGGACCTGAGCTGAAGACTTTGTGGGCTGTGCAAAAGTCGCCGTGAGCCCCAAAATGAAAATACGGCCATCGGCACCGTGACCGATGCGGGAAAGATGACGGCAGAGTTGCGCGGTGCGGATCGAGTTCTTCAATGTAAGCCTCATGAAATTATGCCGGGCACTGTCATGTCCGGGGAACGTGCAGATGTAAAAGGGGATCTGCCAAAAGTGTGCGAAACTGCACTGCCCTCACTGTGTGTTATCGGCCTGCCCCCAAGCAGGCGTTCCGTAGACCAAGATCACGCAGACCCGGTTTGCGGGTCAAGTCGCCGGACCAAATCGGAACTCTTTCAGGCTAACACGTCTTTCCTGAAGAACGCCTGAAACACAGCCTTCGGCGCTACAACCATAGCGATCGCAATATCTTAGGGCTTTGTTATTTCTGCGCCCCGAACAAATGGCGAAGAATGTGCTTTAGGGGAGGGTGAAAGTTGATTCCCGGAACGTGGAGGATGCAATTGTGATCGATCTGGAGCAAGTCAAAGTCACGCCGCGAGACCAACAGGTTCTGAATCTGCTGGTGCAGGGCTGCAGCAACAAGGAAATTGCGGGGCAGTTGAACATCAGCCCGCGCACCGTTAAACAACATTTGCGCACGCTATTCCTGCGCGCAGGAATCCACGATGGCCGGAAACGGGTCAAGCTGGCGATCGCCATGTTCGCCAAGGAGGAACCGCAGTCATGACACCGTGTGAGTGTCTTACCCCGAAAGAAATACAAGTCGCGCAACTCGTGTGGGAAGGGCTTACCAACCGGGAAATTGGCAAGATCGTTGGCACGAGCGAACAAGTAATCAAGAATCACTTGCGCAGCACATTTGACAAACTCGGCGTCTGGAGCCGTCTGGAGCTGGCGATGTACGTGGCCTGCCATGGCGGCAGGAACTGGCCACTCGGGCAGGAGCAAAGCGACCTGGCGGGGCGGGCGATCGGCGCCTGACGACGAAAGATGCCGTCGCCGGTAGTATTGCTGCCACGCCGGTGGGACGCTTGGCGCAGGGGCCAGCGGCACTGAGAAAGGTGGAGACGCGGAGAAACCGTACTTACGTTGCAATTCTTTGCGTCTTCGCGTTTCCACCACTGGGTGGCGGAGCTGCAGTGAAGCGTTTTCCATTCCGGGTTCGAACCGCTCGCATCCCGTCATACTTCTGCAAAAGGTTTCATGCAGTGCCCTTGCCGGGATTCACCGATCCTGAGTTAACTCTATGTTGCGCAAGAGCTTTAGCCAATTCTCTCCGCGGCCTCTGAATTGCTCTTCGGGACCGGATTTCGAAAGCAGGCTCCGACCGCAGCCACGAGCCGGCTTCGCGACCCCCGAGGCGAACCTGCGATGGCTTACAAAGAAACCTTCTGGATGGCTTGCGACTCCACGGAGCCCCTGCGGGCGGAGTATGGCCCTTTTCACACTCGCACCGAAGCGGAGGCGGAAGCCCACAAACTCGGCTTCGGTTACCTGCTGCGCTACGAGCACATCCTCGGTCAGGATGAGGAAATCCAGGAAGTCCGCTGCATTTTCATTGAACTGCCGGGAGCCGTTCCGGTCGGCGTCGAGGCGGTGCACGTCACTTTGCATACCCGTTGCGCCACTTGTGGTGAATCGGCGGCACACGACAAGGGCTGGCAGGCTGAGGTCTGGGCCGATATCCACGAGTTCGAACATTCCCGCCACCGCGTGCGCTTGTTTGAACACGCGCGCGGCAAAGGGTTGAAGGAAATCGGCGACTGGCGGGGATAAGGAGTTCCTAAGTAGTGCTGCGCGCCATTCTCACTAAAATTCTTACGCCGGAATTTTCGAGAGTTCACTCGCCGCAGCCCGGTCGACCATCCAGATCAGCTTTCCGTTGCTAGGCCTCACCAGTCTTGCCGGATACTGCTCGTCCGGAGCGTCGCCTTCCAACACTGCCTTCAATGCAGGCGCTTTGTCGGTGCCGCTGACCAGAAATGCCACGCAGCGCGCGGCATTCAAGACCGGCAGTGTGAAAGTGATCCGGTTCGTCTTGAATTTCTCGACCCAGTTGGCGACCACAAGGCGCGACTTCTCCTGCAACGCAGCGGTGCCGGGAAACAGAGAAGCCGTGTGCCCATCCGGTCCAAGGCCGAGAAGGATGAGATCGAAGCTGGGGAATTGGCCGGGCGCGAGTGCAAAAAACTGGCGCACGGTCTGATCGTAGAGTGCAGCCGCGGCGGGGGCGTCAGGATTTTCCGCGGGAACCCGAAATACATTTCCAGCTGGCACGGGGATCTTCGACAGCATCGCCTCATTCGCCATGCGATAGTTGCTTTGCGGATCGTCCGGAGGCACGTGCCGCTCATCTCCAAAGAAGAAAAACATCCGGTCCCAGGGCAGGGAAGAACGGCCGTTGGTGGCGAGCAGGTTGTAGAGGCTTCTTGGAGTGTTTCCCCCCGCCAGTGCGATAGTGAAGCGGCCACGCGCGACGACGGCTTCATTGGCGGCCTGAATTACTTTTTCGGCTGCGGCATCGAACAATTCCTGGGGCGTGGTCAGGGTGCGGATTTCAACCGAAGAAGAACTCACGCGGGGCCTCACTCGGAATGTGCAGTCATTTTGTCTGTCCACCCTGAATAGCGCGCGCGGCGGCACAGCGCGCCGCGCCAAGCAGGCCGGCCTTCTCGTTGGTGACGACCTCCACGGGGATCGACTCCACCAGCGGTCGCAGCCGCCCCTTGTTCAGGAATGCATCCATGAACAAAGGTCCCTTCAGTTTGGGAAGAATCTTGGGCGAGATGCCGCCGGCCAGAAACAATCCTCCCGTCGCCATGGTTTTCAAGGCGAGGTTGGACGCTTCTGCGCCGAAGACGGAAATCCAAACGTCGAGCGCTTTTTGCGCGAGGGGACAGGTTGCATCGAGCGCTGCGCGGGAGATCGCAGCCGCCGGATCGCCTTTCTTCATTTGAGCTGCGACCTCCGGTGTTTCTTCTTCGCAGCGGCTGTCGCGCAGAAATTCGTAGACATTCACCAGTCCCGGCCCGGACACGATGCGCTCATAACTGACGTGGCCGAAACGTGCCCGGAGAAAGCGCAACAACTCAATCTGCTGATCATCCTGCGGTCCAAAGTCGGTGTGCCCGCCTTCGCAGGCAAAAACCCGATGCCGCGCCCCATCCCAGAACATGCCAGCCTCGCCCAGGCCGGTGCCGGGAGCGATGACCGCCTGGTTGCCGATGGCCGGGCCCGTGACGCGGTTCAACGGAACCAGATCGGTTTTCTCCAGCGCGCCGATGCCCCAGGCGCTGGCCTCGAGGTCATTGATGAGAAGGGTGGCGGGAAGGTGAATCTGCTTCGCCAGCCGTGATTGTTCGACGACCCACGGCAAGTTGGAGGTCTCGACACGTCCGTTACGCACCGGGCCAGCGATGCCGAAGCACGCGGCTTCCGGACGCGTGCCGGATTCTTCCAGAAATTGTTCTACGATTTCGCCTAGTTCGCTGTGCTCGCGGCTGGGAAAGACGCGCTCGGAGAGCAGGCGCAGGTGTCCATTGTGCGGTTGAAAATAAGCCAGCCTGGCATTGGTACCGCCAATATCGCCGGCCAGGATCATTTTTCGAAGTTCCTCCAGCGGCGGCCGTCGCGTTCGAGAAGTTCGTCGGCCTCCTTCGGTCCCCAGGTGCCTGAGGCATAGTTGGGGAAGTTGCGCGGGGGAAGGGCTTTCCAGATGTCGAGAATCGGGCTGACCACCGACCATCCAGCTTCCACCATGTCGGCGCGCTGAAACAGCGTCTGATCGGCAATCATGCAGTCATGTAGCAGACGCTCGTAACCGGTGCTGGGTTGCTTGCCAAAATACTCCTGATACTCGAAATTCATGTCCACCGTTCCCAGGCGCATGACCGGCCCCGGAACTTTGGCCGCAAACTGCAGGGAGATTCCTTCTTCCGGCTGAATGTGCAGCACCAGTTGATTCGGCATGAGGTGCTCGACCGGCGTATCGCGAAACAGCACGAATGGCGCCCGTCTGAACTGTATCACGATATGGGTATTGCGCACCGGCATGCGCTTGCCGGTGCGCAGGTAGAAGGGAACGTCCGCCCAGCGCCAGTTGTCGATGAGCAGCTTCATGGCGACGAAGGTTTCGGTCCGGGAATCAGTGGGAACGTCGTCTTCTGCGCGATAAGCCGGAACCCTTTTGCCCTCGGCGTTGCCTTCTCCGTACTGGCCGCGAATGGTCCGGCTGAGCACTTCTTCATCACTCATGGGCTGGATGGCATGCAGAATTTTGGCCTGCTCGTCGCGCACTGCATTGGCGTCGAACGAAATGGGAGGTTCCATCGCAGTGAGCGAGATGAGCTGCATGATGTGGTTGGGCACCATGTCCCGCAATGACCCAGCGTGATCGAAGTAACTGCCGCGGCCCTCGACTCCGACGGTTTCCGCAACGGAAATCTGGACGTGATCAATGTAGCGGCGGTTCCAGACCGGCTCGAAGATCCCGTTGGCGAAACGAAACGCCAAAATGTTCTGCACGGTCTCTTTGCCCAGGTAGTGGTCGATGCGGTAGACCTGGGTTTCGTCGGCAACTTTCAGCAATTGCTGGTTTAGCGATTTCGCGGATTCCAGGTCGTGCCCAAACGGCTTCTCGATGATCACTCGGCGCCAGTGGCTGCCGTTCTGGGCGTTGCCCTGGTCCATCAAACCGCAGGCCGAGAGCTTTTCAACGATCGGTCCGAAGAAACTGGGCGCAGTCGCGAGGTAATAAAAGAAATTCTGATGAGTAGAGTGATCCTGATCGACCTTGGCGAGATAGTCTTTGAGTTGCGGATACAGCTTGTCGTTGTTGAAGTCGCCGGCGAAATAATAGAACCGCCGCTGGAACCACTCCCACAGATCGTCTTCGGTGCAGTCGTCGCAATATTCCTTAACGTCGTCGTGAACTTTCTTCTTGAAGTCGTCATCGGACATTTTGGCGCGGGCGACTCCCACCACGGCAAACTCGCGCGAAAGAAGCCCGGCTCGCGCCAGGTTATAGAGAGCGGGGATCAGTTTGCGCCCGGTCAGGTCGCCGGCCGCTCCGAAGATGACCATGACGCATGGGTCGCCCTGCTTGCCGATGCGCGGCGGCGTTGTCGCCGGAGTTTCCACGAGTTGAGCCATAGAAAATTCCCCACTTCTCGAAGACCATCGAACGTAACTAGGCGCTTTTCTTTTTGGCGGCGCCGGCCGGTCCCTCGCCGGCCTCCACGTGTCCGCCGAATTTCTGGCGTATGGCGGAAAGCATTTTCTCGGCGAAGGTGTGCTGCTGCCGCGAACGGAAACGTACATACAATGCCGCAGTCAGCACGTCAGCGGGCACAGCTTCTTCGATCGCCGCTTGGATCGTCCATCTCCCCTCGCCGGAATCCTGCACGTAGCCTTCGTATTCCGAAAGCGTCGGATTTTCCGTAAGCGCCATCGCGGTCAGATCCAGCAGCCAGGAGGCGACCACGCTGCCGCGCCGCCAGACTTCGGCAATGTCGGGCAGGTTCAGGTCGTAGCGAATCTCTTCCGGCAAGTCCTTACTGGTGGCGTTTTTGAAAATGTCGAAACCTTCCGCGTAAGCCTGCATGATGCCGTACTCGATGCCGTTGTGCACCATCTTCACAAAGTGCCCGGTGCCGGAGGGCCCGCAGTGGATGTATCCGTCTTCTGCGGTGCCACCGAGTTTCTCTCTTCCCGGCGTGCGCGGGATGTCGCCTTTGCCCGGCGCCAGCGTTTTGAAAATCGGATCGAGCCGCTGCACCGCTTCTTTCGGCCCGCCGATCATCATGCAGTAACCGCGCTCCAGTCCCCACACGCCGCCGCTGGTTCCGACATCGATGTAGTGAATGCCCTTGGGCGTGAGCTCCTTGGAGCGGCGCACGTCATCTTTGAAATAGGAGTTGCCACCGTCGATGATGGCATCGCCGGGCTTCAGGTGCTGCGCGAGCTTTTGGACGGTTGCTTCCGTGGGAGCGCCTGACGGAACCATGATCCACACCGCGCGTGGCGGCGCGAGCTTTGCGACCAGGTCCTCGAGCGAAGACGAACCAGTTGCGCCTTCGCCAGAGAGCTGTTTGACCGCGTCGGCACTGAGATCGGAAACGACCAACTGATGTCCGCCGCGGATCAGGCGTCGCGTCATGTTGGCGCCCATGCGCCCCAGCCCTACCATTCCCAGTTGCATGCCTGCTCCTGACTACAAAGCCTTCTGCACCGCTGCCTGCAGCGTCGCCAGTCCCGCCTTCACGTTGCTTCCTAAGTGGATGCGCAGTGCGCGCCGCCCGCGCTTGGCCAGCACTTGAAAATCTCCGCGGGCCTGCGCTGCCTTTACGATGCCGAACGTGTATTTCTGGCCGGGCACCGGCAGTTCAACGGGATCGTCACAGGTGATCTGCAGAAACACGCCCGCGTTCGGACCGCCCTTATAAGCCTGCCCAGTCGAATGCAGAAAGCGCGGACCAAACCCGAGGCACGTGGCCACGCCTTTCTTGTCGCGCACCGCGTGGCGCACTGCCTCCAAACCTCGCTCGTGCTCGGCGTTCATCTGGATGTAGCCGAGCACGGCGAAATAGTCCCCAGGCTTGATGCGCGCCAAGTGCGCCCTCAAATATCCAGTCAGCGTTGGTTCGTCTGCGGATTTGGCGAGCTCCGCGGCATTTTTCTCATCAGTGAAGAGCTTGATGCCGGCGTCTTCGAGGACAGGCTTCTCGGCGGGCAGATGGCCGGTTTTTTCGTACTCGGAAGTCAGACTGCGCGTCACGACCTTGCTGGCCTCCACGTCCGGCTGATTGAAAGCGTTGATGCCGATGATGGAGCCGGCGACCACCGTGGCGATTTCCCAACGGAAAAACTCCGCTCCCAGTTCGTAAATGTCGGACATGGCAATGCGCACCACCGGATGTCCGGCCTTCTCGATCGCGGCGACTTTGGAGTCCTGATCTGCGTCGGCGCCCGATTGGAGCCGGACGTAAACAAATACCCGATCCTTGCCGTAAATTTCCGGTGCGGCCAGATGCTCGCGATCCACGGGAATGATGCCTTTGCCGTTTTTTCCGGTGGATTCGGCCAGCAACTGCTCAAGCCACGCGCCGAGATCAGAAATGCCGGGCGAGGTGACGATCGTGACTTTGTCGCGCCCCGTCGTAGCTGCCGTGCCGAGAATGATGCCCAACTGAGCTCCGGGATTTTCCGCGACGGCGACATCCCCCGAGCAGGCACGCACCATTTCTGCAGCGTGGTCGAGAAATTTCTTCGTGTCGAGGCCCATGGCCGCGGCAGGCACCATGCCGAAATTCGACAGCGCGGAATAACGTCCTCCAATCGAAGGCCGGCCAAAAAAAATGTGCAGGAAATGATCTGATTCCGCGACCTGTTGCATCTTCGATCCGGGATCGGTGATGGCGATGAAATGACTGCCCGCCTTGGTGACGCCGACTGCTTGCCGCGTGCGCTCGAAAAAGTATTGCTTGAAAATATTCGGCTCGAGCGTGCTTCCGGACTTGCTGGCAACGATGAAGAGCGTCTTCGGAATGTCGATCTGGTGCTCGAACGCTTTCACCTGCGCGGGGTCGGTCGAGTCCAGCACGTGCAGCGTGGGGAAATGCACAATGCGGCCGAACGTCATGCGCAGAACTTCCGGGCAAAGGCTCGAGCCGCCCATGCCCAGCAGCAGGATGTGCTCGAATCCGCGCTGCTGAATTTCTTTCGCCAGTTTCTGCAGTTGCTCGCGCTGCGCGACCTGTTCCTCGACAATATCGAGCCAGCCCAGCCACTTGGCCTCGTCGTCGCCCGTCCAGAGTGTCGCATCGCGCTGCCACAGGCGCTGCATCTTTCCGCCAGACTGCCAATCGGCGATCGCCGACTGGACCGCCGAGGCCAGTGGTTCGGGCAGGAAAGACTTCAATCCACTTGCCGTTTTCGCTTCGTCCATCAACTTCGTTGCGTTCACGACTCGACTCCGTCCGCCAGATGCACTGCGACTCCGGCTAGCTTTTCTTCTGTGCAGTCTTGCCCTCTGCCCTCTTCGCGACCGCGGCCAACAGCCTGTCGAACGCGTCGGCGAAGAGCTTGACGCCGTCGTCGGTCAGTTTGTCAGTGACTTCTTTGATCGACATCCCGGCGCTCGCCAGATCGTCCATCACTTTCTGCGCGCCAGCGATCTCTTCCGTCAGGCTATTGCGTAGGTGCCCGTGCTCGCGAAATGCATCAACCGTAGCCGGTGGCATGGTGTTAACCGTGTCGCGGCCAATCAGTTCCTCAACATAGATCACGTCGCGGTAGTTGGGATTCTTCGTGCTCGTGCTGGCCCACAATACGCGCTGCGTCTGCGCTCCCTTGGCGGCCAAAGCCTGCCAGCGCGGACCGCTGAAAATGCGTAGATAACGCTGATAGGTGAGCTTGCCGTTTGCGATTGCGACCTTGCCCAGCAGGCTCTTCAACAGCGCTTCCTGGCTGGGGCCGGATGCGGTTTTCAGTTTTTCCACGAGGAGAGAGTCCACCAGCGTGTCAATGCGGCTGATGAAGAAGCTGGCGACGCCCGCCATCTTTTTCAGGTTGCCACTGCGCGCCGACAAATCCTCGAGACCGGCGATGTACGCTTCGGCAACTTTTTCGTAGACTTCCTGCGCGAACAAGAGCGTCACGTTGACGTTGATGCCTTCGCCGATCAGTTGCCGGATCGCCGGCAATCCCTCCGCGGTGCCTGGAACCTTGATCATGACGTTGTCGCGGTGCACTGTCTTCCAGAGGCGCCTGGCTTCGTCGATCGTTTCCTGAGTTTTGCGCGCCAGATAGGGCGAGACCTCGAGGCTGACGTAGCCGTCGCGGAAATTCGATTGGTCATAGACGGGTCGCAGCGTATCGGCGGCGTCCTGAATGTCGCGAAAGGCGATCTGCTCGTAGCGGGCGGTCGTGTCGAGATCGGAACGCGAGGCCAGCGACGTCAACATGTCGTCGTAGAGCGAGCTCTCGGCGATCGCCTTCTCGAAAATCGACGGGTTCGAAGTCATTCCCCGCAGGCCGTCGTCGTGAATCATTTGCTTCAGTTTGCCGGTAGTGAACAGGTCACGGCGAATGTAGTCGAGCCACATCGACTGGCCGTAGTCGAGCAGTTCAAACAGAGGATTCTTTGTGCTTTTTGAGCTTTCGACTATTCCCGTTGGCTGCATGATGTCCTCCATTGCGGTTTGATGAGCGAGACCAAAGAGCTGATGCGAATCGAGTGCAAGATGTTTTCTAGCGGCCGATTGCCTTATGTGCTTCGGCAACCACCGCGTCCACGGTGAATCCGAAATACTTCAGCAGATCCTTCAACGGAGCTGACGCGCCAAAACGATGCATGCCGATCTTTCGACCCTTCGGGCCGACATAGCGATCCCATCCCAGCGTCGCGGCCATTTCGACGGAAACGCGCGCCGTCACGCTCGGCGGAAGAACGCTCTCGCGGTACGCCTCATCCTGCTGCTCGAAAATTTCCCACGAAGGCATGCTGACCACACGCGCGCGGATGCCTTCGGCTTTGAGTTTTTCGTAAGCCTCAACGCACAGCGAGAGTTCGCTTCCCGTCGCTAGGAGAATGACCTCTGGCTTGCCATCCGCCGCGTCGGCGAGCACGTAAGCTCCTTTCGCCACGCCAGCAGCAGAGGCGTATTTCGTGCGATCCAGCGTCGGCACATTCTGCCGCGTCAGCACCAGCGCCGCCGGCGAATGCTTCAGTTGCGCAACCACCTTCCATGCCTCGACGACTTCGTTGGCGTCGCCCGGGCGAAGCACGACCAGATTCGGCATAGCGCGCAAGGAAGCCAGTTGTTCGATCGGCTGATGCGTGGGGCCGTCCTCGCCGACGCCGATCGAGTCATGGGTGAAGACAAAGATGGACGGAATCTCCATCAGCGCCGAAAGGCGGATGCTGGCGCGCATGTAATCGCTGAAGTTGAAAAAAGTCGCACCAAAGGCACAAATGCCCGAAAGCACCAACCCGTTTACGCCCGCACCCATCACGTGCTCGCGGACGCCAAAGTGCAGGTTGCGTCCGCCGTAGCTGCCGGCTTCAAAATCTCCCGCACCTTCAAATTTCAGTGTGGTTTTATTGGAAGTTGCGAGATCGGCCGATCCACCGAGGAGCCAGGGAATGTTCTGCGCGAGCACGTTAAGGACCTTGCCGGAGCTCTCGCGGGTAGCCACCCCCTTCGTGTCGGCGGGAAACGTGGGAAGATTTTTGTCCCAGCCCGCAGGCAGTTCGCTGTGCTGCATCGAGCGCAAACGCTCCGCCAACTCCGGGTACTTCTCGGAATATTCCGCGAAGCGCTCCGACCACTGCGCATGCAGATCGCGCCCGCGCTTGCCAATGCCGTCGCGGAAGTTTTCACGGACACCGTCGGGTACCAGGAACTTCGCGTCCTCAGGCCAGCCGTAGAATTTCTTCACCAGCCGCACTTCTTCTTCACCCAACGGCTCGCCGTGGGCGGCGTTGGTGTCCTGCTTGTGCGGCGAACCGTAGCCGATGTGGCTGTCTACGATGATCAGCGTCGGCCGGTCGGTAGTTTTCTGGAAGACCTCGAAAGCGCGAGCCAGCATCTCCAGGTCGTTGGCGTCGGCTACGCGCGTAACGTTCCACCCGTAGCCAATAAAGCGAGTGGCCACATCTTCACTGAACGACCACGCCGCCGGGCCGTCGAGCGTCACGTGGTTGTTGTCGTAGATCCAGCAGAGATTCGACAGGTGCAGGTGTGCAGCCAGGGAAGCGGCCTCGCCGCCGATGCCTTCCATCAGATCGCCGTCGCTGCACAGCGCGTAGACGTTGTAATCAAAAATCTCGAGGCCCGGGCGATTGAAGTTTGCCGCCAGCCATTTGCCGGCGATAGCCATGCCCAGGCTGTTGCCGACGCCTTGCCCGAGCGGTCCGGTCGTCGTTTCAACTCCAGAGGTCAGATGCGATTCGGGATGTCCCGGAGTGCGGCTTCCGAGTTGCCGGAAGCGCTTGATTTCTTCCATGGGAACCGCGAGTTCCTTGGACACGCGGCCCTCCGCGCCTACCTGCCGCACCTCCGCCAAATGCAAGATGGCGTAGAGCAGCATGGACGCGTGCCCGTTCGACAAGACGAAACGGTCGCGATTGAGCCAGGTGGGATCAGCGGGATCGTAGCGCAGAAAATCCTGCCACAGGCAATACGCGACCGGCGCCAGGCCCATGGGTGCGCCGGGATGTCCAGAGTTGGCTTGCTGTACAGCGTCGATGGCCAGAGTTCGAATCGTGTTAATGCACAGCGTGTCCAGTTGCTTTCCTGTGACTAATACTTGTTCACTGGCGACCATGCAGTTTGCGCTCCTCCAGCCCAGGTTTTGTACTCACCGAATTTGCCCACAGAGATTTAGAGTCTCCTGGTGGGTAAAGGTTTCGGTGAGAAAGTGTACCAATTTCCGCGGAGGCGTGGATTGCGGTGAGGTGAAAAAAGTCGAGCTAAAAACGAGGGTTTTACTTCAGAAGCTGTAAATAGCTGTCTTCGCTGTGGGATGCCCGTGTCGTGTCCTGCACGAATTTGAGGAACTGGCGCAGGTTGTCGCGCTCGGCCGGCTGCATGCCGTCGAAGCGAACCCGAACTCCAGTCGCGGGGCCGCTGCGAGTAACTTTTCCGCTGAGGGCGAATCCTTTCACCCAAATCTTGCCATTGGGCACCCAGAGACCGATCTCCACCTTGGCTCCGGGCTGGACAGCAGTGGCGGTTTCGACCAGACATCCGCCCACGCTGGTGTTCGAAAGATTGCCCCAAATCGGAGCGGGATTGTCCTCGACGCGCAGTTCGACCGCGACAAAACACTTGATGCGCGGGTGACGCCGCCGGTCACTGCCAAAGTTCGGGGTGAATAGATCGGGCTCAAACGGTGGCGTCGCCGAAGCGGGAGTTGGCACCGGTTTCGGCGCCGCCGGTGCGTCTGTTTGGCCAGCAGGCTTGCCCTCGGTGGCGGAGGCTGCCTTGATCTGGCGCATGGCCGCGAGCAGAGCCTCTTCACGCTTCTCTGCCGGCGCTTCACGATAAGCCTGGAGCAGTTTACCGACGTGCCGGACCAGGTCCGGGTCCGAGAGTATGCGAGTCCAATCAGTTCCTGTGGCAGCACTCATGGAAATGCTAACTTCTGCTCCTTGCAGAGGCTCCCCTCTAGCTTCTACGCTGGGTCACCGCCTATCAAGATGACCTAAGTCACGTGGGTTTGCGGCGGACGCTTTTTGTGAAGCGCAATCCGGGCGGATCAACTGCCGCCTTATTCACAATTAGCGGCCTTAGTCAGAGTCGGCCCGCTTGAGACGGGGGAGATAATCCGCCAGCACTTTGCTGTATTGAGGCGCAAGGGAGAGGAATTCAAATCCGTAATGATATCCGCGACGGTGCCGCAGTACAGCCCTGACGGTCCATGACTCGGTCTGGTCGGGGAGAGAAAAGGCCACCGACGCCACTTCGCCCAGGGGAATCTCCTCGGCGATCAATATGCCGATTCCCGCTGCGGACAGGTCTTTGCATCGACCGTCGAGGCGCCGGTGCGCTTCTCCGGAGAATAATGACACGGTGACCGGAAACTCGCACTGAAAGCGCGGATAACGGCGGTGGGGGCGGTCCTTCCCACGATACAAGGCTTTTCCTGGCTGGAATGACATGATAGCGGAATCCCAAGACCCACGAGCGATCTCAAGTCTTAAGGTCGAACCTCTTTCATTCGTTTACGCGTCCTCGCACACGCGTCTGTTTCATTGCGCCACAAACGTGAGCTGGACAACCTCGGCGGTTTCGTTCGGAGCGGGCTCGAACTTCCACTTGCTGACGGCTGCGGATGCGGCCTCCACCAGCACAGGGTTTCCGCCGATGACACGGGTGCTGCGGACGGTGCCGTTGGGCCGCACCATGGCCTCAATCTTGACTGAACCCTCAATGTGCATGCGTTTGGCAAGTTCGGGATAGCTGGGCGCGACTCGTGTAACGACCTTGCGCGCGGTTTCCGAGTCGGGACTGTGCTGCGCCAGCGTCGAGCCGGTCAGCGACACTACGATGGCAATCAAGAATAAGGCGTACCTACGCATGCATGACCTGCATAAGCTTAACGCTGCCAATTTGTGACCGGCAAAGTACCGAAGGGACTGCACTTTGGGTGTGTCGACCGAGTCACTCCCCCTGCTGGCGCTAGACCGGTTCCAAAGCCCAGGGGCGCAATCGTTTTGCATCGCAAGTTGTCGCCGAACAATCCAATCCTAGAAGTTATGCTATAAGCAAGAAAGGACTTTCTGCCCCGGGACTCAGTCCGGCGGGGGTCTCTACGGTTACGGATGCAATATTCATTGAAGGCTTTTTCAGCCTTACTTCCTGTTCTGGTCTTCGCCCTTTCTCCCCGCCCGAACCTTCTTGCTCAGAGCGGAGCCGGAACTTCGTCGTCAGCCCCAATCGTCAGCCTTCCGAGTCAATTTCAGGGCTCCGCCCCTGAAGGCCAGGCTACCTCGGAAGTGCTGCAGATCGATTTCAAGGAAGCCATCGACCGGGGATTACGCAACAATCTGGGCGTGCTTTTGGCCACCGATCAGACGGAAGCGGCGCGGGGCGAGAGATGGAAAGAACTCAGCGATCTGTTGCCGAATCTGAACGCGCGAGTCATGGAAAACGCACAGAACCTGAGCCTGACGGCTCTTGGATTTAGCAAGCTCTTACCGTTGCTGACCGCGCCCGGTACCAAGACCAGCAGGTTCCCGCGCGTTACCGCGGCCTTCAACTACTTCGACGCGCGAGCAAACCTGAGCCAGTCGATTTTCAACTTCAAGGATTTTGAAAAGGAACAGGCCGCGTCGGCCAGCCTGAAGGCGGCGCAGTTCACCTACAAGGACGCGCGCGAAACCGTCGTCCTCGCGGTGGGCAACTCATATCTGCAGGCCATCGCTGCGGGCGCGCGCGTGGAAACAGCCGAGGCGCAGGTGAAAAGCGCCCAAGCGCTCTACGATAAGGCTGTCGATCAGCAGAAGGCCGGACTCAGCCCTGCGATAGACACGTTACGCTCCCAGGTCGAACTGCAGACACGGCAGCAGCAACTCATCGTCGCACGCAACGATTTGGCGAAACAGAAACTGACCGTGGGGCGCATTATCGGTTTGCCGCTGGGCCAGGAATTCGTCCTTACCGAAAAGGCGCCTTACCAGACTCTCACGGCGTTTCCGGTGGACACATATCTGCAACGGGCCTACAGCTCACGCGCCGATTATCGGGCGGCACTGGCGCAAGTGCAGGCGGCCGAGTTGTCGCGGCGCGCGGCGGTCGCGGGGCGGTACCCCTCGCTCGATCTGAGCGCGAACTTGGGAGACATCGGCGTAACGCCCAGCCAGTCGAATGGAACGTGGCAGGTGACCGGAGGGCTGAACATTCCGATCTTTGCCGGCAACCGCGTGCACAGCGATGTGCTCGAAGCCGATAGCCAGTTGAAACAGGCACGGGCGCGACTGGCCGACCTGCGCGGCCGCATTGACTACGAGGTTCGTACCGCCGTGCTCGACTTAAACGCCGCGGCCGAGCAGGTGGAAGTCGCCCGCAGTTCCGTGGATCTGGCCGAGCAGGCCTTGGCGCAATCGCAGGATCGTTTCACCGCTGGCGTGACGGACAATCTCGAAGTCGTGCAGGCTCAGGAAGCCCTGGCCAGCGCGCATGAAAGTTACATCCAAAGTCTGTACGCCCACAATCTGGCGAAAGTGGAACTCGCTCACGCTATCGGCGATGCCGAGGAAGGCGTGAAGCGATATTTGAAAGGCAGTCATTAGCCTATGGCACAATCCGCTCAAGCTCCGCCTGTCCAATCCACCGGCCCTGAGCCAGTCTCCAAACCCCTGCCCTCGACGGAGAAAGACTTTCACACCCGTCCCTCGCGAACTGGCAGTTCCGGCTTCCGCATCGGGTTGTCGATCGGCATTGTTGTTTTGCTGATCGTGGGAATTTTTATCTTCCGCTACGTGACCAGCTATGAATCGACTGACGATGCCCAGGTGGACGGCCACGTCAACTCGATCAGCGCCCGCATTACCGGCCACGTGATCAAGCTCAACGTCGAAGACAATCAATACGTGCAGGCCGGAACCGTGCTGGTTGAAATTGACCCCACGGATTACCAAGTCGCCTACGATCGCGCCAAAGCGGACTACGAAGATGCGCGGGCCGCGGCCGAGGCTGCCGGCGTCACCGTTCCAGTGACCGACGTCAATACCAGCAGTCAGGTGTCCGCGACCGAGGCGGACGTGACCAGCGCGCGCGCGGGAATCCAGGTGGCACAGCAGCAATTTGAGGCGGCCAAGGCTCAACTGCAGCAGGCGGAAGCCAACGACGTGAAGGCACAAAACGATCTGGTGCGGTACAAACAACTGGTCGACAAGCAGGAGATTTCGCAGCAGCAATATGACCAGGCAGTCGCGGCAGCCAAAGCGAGCACAGCGACCGTGCAAGCCGCCCGAGCCAGCGCCGATGCCGCGCAACAGCAGGTCACGCAGGCGCAAGGCCGGCTCGTTCAGGCCGAGGCCAATTGGCGCTACGCCAATACTGCGCCAAAACAGGTGCAGATCACGCGCGCCCGCGCTACCGCGGCTCTGGCCGAGGCGCAGCGCAAAAAGGCGGACCTCGATCAGGCGCAACTGAACTTGCAGTACACGAAGGTCATCGCGCCGGTGAACGGCATCGTCAGCAACCGCACAGTGGAAGTCGGGCAGAACGTGAGCCCCGGCCAGGAGCTGATGAAGGTCATCAATCTCGACGACGTCTGGATCACGGCGAACTACAAGGAGACTCAGCTTCGCCACATGAAGGTCGGCCAGCCGGTCGATATCGAAGTGGACGCCAATGGCCGGACATATCACGGCAAAGTGGATAGCATCGCTGGAGCCAGCGGCGCGCGCTTCAGCCTGTTGCCGCCGGAAAACGCGACGGGGAACTACGTCAAGGTCGTGCAGCGCATCCCGGTCAAGATCGTGCTCGATCCCGGTTCGAACAACGATCACCAGTTGCGTCCCGGCATGTCGGTTGAGCCGAAGGTCTGGATCCGCCGATGAGCAGTGCCACCGCCACGTTCGATCAGGCCGCCGCCTGGCGCCCCGCGGTTAACCCGTGGATCATCGCCGTCACCGTGACACTGGCCACCTTCATGGAAGTGCTCGACACTTCCATTGCCAACGTGGCGCTGCCGCACATCGCGGGCAGCCTTTCAGCGGGGCAGGACGAAAGCACCTGGGTCCTGACCTCTTATCTTGTCTCCAACGCGATTGTCCTTCCGCTCAGCGGCTGGCTTTCGTCCATTGTGGGTCGTAAGAATTTCTACATGGGCTGCGTGGCGCTGTTCACCATCAGTTCGTTCATGTGCGGACTGGCGCCCAACCTGGCCACGCTGATCATTTGCCGCGTTCTGCAGGGTGCCGGAGGCGGCGGATTGCAGCCCAGCGAGCAGGCCATCCTGGCCGACACTTTTCCCCCCGCCAAGCGCGGCATGGCGTTCGCTGTGTACGGCATAGCCGTTGTGACGGCGCCGGCCATCGGCCCCACACTCGGTGGATGGATCACCGACAATTTCACCTGGCGGTGGATTTTCTTCATCAACATTCCGGTCGGAATACTGTCGATTCTTTTGACCTCGCGCCTGGTGCAGGACCCGCCGTATCTCAAGCGCCGCAAGCTGAGAGAAACCAGTATCGACTATGTGGGCCTCGGTTTTGTGGCGCTGGGACTGGGAACGCTGCAGATCGTCCTCGATAAAGGCCAGCGCGAAGACTGGTTCGAATCGAACTTCATCGTGACGCTCGCACTGATTTCAGCCGCTTCGTTGATATTCGTCATCTTCTGGGAGTGGCGGCACAAGGATCCCATCATCGATTTGCACCTCTTCCGCGACCGTACGTTCGGCATTTCGAACTTTCTGATGTTCATGCTTGGATTTGCCCTGCTCGGAAGCACGCTGCTGCTGCCGCTGTTCATGCAGACCATGCTCGGGTACACCGCCCAGCAGGCCGGCCTGGCCCTGATGCCCGGCGGATTCACGATCATGCTCCTGCTGCCGCTGGTCGGATTTTTGTTGTCGCGCTACACTCCGCGCTGGCTGCTGCTTTTCGGCCTGACCGTGCTCTCGCTGTCCCTGTTTCACATGACGCGATTCGATCTGGATATCGACTTCCACACCGTGGCCATGGCCCGGGTATTGCAGGCTGCCGGGATGGCGTTCCTGTTTGTCCCGATCAATACGGCCGCGTACGCCTTCTTGCCGCGTGAGAAGAACAACGCTGCCTCAGGCTTGATGAACCTGGCGCGCAATATCGGCGGCAGCGTCGGGATTTCCGTCGTCACCACCATGCTCGACCGCCGCACACAGCTGCATTTGACGAATCTGGCCGGCAATCTCAGCTTGACGAATCCGGCATTGCGCGCGATGATTCAGGGCGCTTCGAATGCCATGCGGGCCCATGGCGCGAGCGCAGCGAATGCGACTCAGCAGGCCTACGCGCTGATTCAGGGCACGGTCGAGCGTCAGGCGACCATGCTGGCGTATATCGATTGCTTCTGGTTTCTCGGAGTCGCAATCCTGCTGATGGTGCCTATGGTTTTCCTGGTCAAGAAAGCGAAACCAGGCGGCGGAATGGCGGTACACTAGCCATGTTTCGTCTCGTCACCATCGAGCGCGAATACGGCTGCGGCGCGGCCGCCATCGCGGCTTCCCTCGCCGAGCGTCTCGGCTGGAAACTCTGGGACCAGACCCTCACCGCAGAAATTGCCCGTCTGGCCAACGTCGATCCTTCAGCTGTGAGGCGCTGTGACGAGCGCATGGACAGCCGGCTGCATCGCCTGGCCAAGACTTTCTGGCGCGGCAGCTACGAGCGCAGCGCCAACCTGGGCAGTCAGATTTTCGACACCGACCGCATGATGTCGATGATGCAGGACATCATGGATAGAATTGCTCGAGAAGGGAATGCTGTCGTGGTGGGGCGCGGCGGGCCCTACTTCCTGCGCGCCTATCCGGATGTGTTCCATGTTTTTCTGTACGCCCCGCGCGCCGAGAAAATCCGCCGCACAATGGCCGAAGGCCACGCGCAGCAGGACGCCGAGGAACTAGTGGAGTCGGTTGATCGCGAGCGCGTCGCCTACATCAAGCACTACTTCAACGCGGACTGGCCCACGCGTTCTCTCTACCACGTTATGCTCAATACCGCCGCGGGCAACGAAGCGGTGATCCAGACCATCCTGAAGACGATGCGCGTGGTTGAAGGCGGACCGAAGGCCACAGATTTCGAACCACCACGAGTGCCCGTCACTTCTCACTAATCAGATTCGAAATGGACCTGTAGACGTTAAGGCTTAGCCCTGTCGCTGGGTTGCGACGTGACGCCTACGGCGGCTCCGCTTTGAGGCCGCACCGGCCGCTGCGGAGCCGGGCAGCAATCATCCGCGCACACGTCCGACCGCGGGCCGAGTGATCCCAGCGCGCGCCGCTCTGTTCCCGGATTCGTACGCTCCAGAATCAGCTCGCGAATCATCGCGATGAACTGAGGATGCACGCCGACGGTTTTGGCCCGCGCCATCGGCAGCTGCAACGAATCGCACAACTGACGTGCCTCGACATCGAGGTCATACAGCACTTCCATGTGGTCGGAGATAAAACTGATCGGCGCAAGCACCGCGGCACTGGCCAGATTTTTCTCTTTCACCGTGCGCAGGTAATCCAGAATGTCAGGTTCCAGCCACGGCTGCCCCGGGGCTCCGCTTCGGCTCTGATACACGAGTACATGATTGGCGATGCCAAGCCGCTCGGACACCAGCTTGCGGACCTCGTCCAACTGGCGAACGTAGTCGCA
>JASHPH010000006.1 GCA_030038255.1 Candidatus Sulfotelmatobacter sp.
TCGAGTTCTGCTCGAAAAACGCGCCCAGGCGCTCGTTTACAAACGCCTGCACGATTCCGGCGATATCGGAATTCAGCTTGCCTTTCGTCTGTCCTTCGAATTGCGGCTGCGGCAGCTTCACGCTGATCACCGCGACCAAGCCTTCGCGCACATCATCACCAGTCAGGTTTTCTTTCACATCCTTGAACAATCCCATCTGTTGGCCCGCATAGTTGATCGTGCGAGTCAGCGCCATGCGGAAGCCAGAAAGATGCGTTCCGCCATCGACAGTGTTGATGTTGTTGGCAAAACTGAAAATCGTTTCGGAGTACCCGTCGTTGTACTGCAGCCCAATCTCCATGTGGACGCCGTTGCGATCGTCCTCCATGTAGATCGGCTTGTCGTGCAGTGCCTGCTTGCCGCGGTTCAGGTGCTTGATGAACTCCGCGATTCCGCCGTTGTACTTGAACTGCGTCTGCTTCGCTTCGCCGGTCTTCGGGTCGGTCGCGCGCTCGTCGGTCAGCGTGATCAGCAGTCCTTTGTTCAGGAAGGCCAGTTCGCGCAGCCGCTGCGCCAGCGTGTCGTAGTTGTAGTCGGTGGTGGTGAAGATCGTGCGGTCAGGCAGGAAGTGGACCTTGGTTCCCGTCTTCACTTTCGCCACACCGGTTTTCTTCAGCTTGCTGGTCGGCTCACCCTTCGAATATGTCTGCTCCCAAGTCGCGCCGTCGCGCCAGATTTCCAGTTCCAACTCTTCGCTCAGCGCGTTCACACACGACACTCCCACGCCATGCAGGCCGCCGGAAACTTTGTAGGACGATGTATCGAACTTCCCACCGGCATGCAGCTTGGTCATCACCACCTGCGCGGCAGAAACTTTTTCGCCATCGATTTCCATGTCGTCCACGGGAATGCCGCGGCCGTCGTCAATCACGGTGATGGAATTGTCGAGGTGAATCGTGACTTCGATCTTGGTGGCGAATCCGGCGAGCGCTTCGTCCACAGAGTTGTCGACGACTTCGTATACGAGATGGTGCAAGCCCAGCTCGCCCGTCGATCCGATATACATCGCCGGACGCTTGCGCACCGCTTCCATTCCGCCCAGCACTTTGATCGACTCGGCGGTGTAGTCGCTGCCATTGCCGCCGTTGCCGTTGCTGATCGGCGTCACTTTTCCGTTTTTTGTTTTGGTCTCGACGATGGGGGTATTGATCTCTTTAGTGGCCATTCCGCTCCGCGAAAATGTCCTGACTTTTTTCTGAACCTGGTCTTCGTTGCGTGCCAAAATCTGCCCGAAATTTTCGCCCGATCCCGGGCCGCCTAAATGCAGCCGAAATCTACTTCAAGTTATTGAAATTGCTAATAGTTAGGGCCGTTTCTGACTAGCAAAATTATACCACAAAACGGCGCGCTCCGAGCTGTGCTTTCCGGCAGCGAATCCACTCGGTAACTCATGAATTTTGAAGGGAATAGAGAAGCTATTTCACAGCCGGCGGTGCTTCAGCGCGGACACTCTCCGTGTGGTTGTTTGATCGCACTTCCTCGACAACCTCCCGGACTGCTGTGACTATTGAGTCCGGCGATGCTGCCATGTCGTGCTCCGCATCCACGACTACTTGCCGACCACGCGTCGACAAGCGCACAAGACTCGCCTGCAATTGGTGCACCCAGGTGTCGTGATACTCCGCTGCTTCCTTTTCAAAACCGTCCGGAGCCCAGTACCTTCCTGCTGTAAGCACGATGAGTGGGCGATCACCCAGGCTGCCGGCGTTCCGCACGGCATTGTCGATCTCAGGATTTCCGCCACCGGTTCTCGGGACGATTCTGCCCTGATCGGTTGCCGCGCAACCTTGCTGCATATCCGTCTCAAACGCCTTCGGCTGTGCTTCCAGCCGAGCCAATACGCTGGCCTGCTCGGAGGTGAAGTCGGGCGGAGGGGGGCGTCGTTCTCCGCTCGCCACATATCGAATAATGCCGAACCGCGCCATTGCCGGCAGAGCCATGCAAATCATGTGTCTCGTGCTGCCCGACATGCGATTTGCTGCCCCGAGATAGAAGTCCGGCTCACGCATGTCCGGAGTCGCAGAATCAACGAGCACCAACCCTGCCACGTCCGCCGGGTAGCGCGCCGTATAGATGCGAACATACTCGCCCCCGACCGAACCACCAGCCATCACGTAGGGTGGCAGAATCCCCGCCCGCTGTAGCGCCTCGTGCAGATCGCTGGCAACACTGGCACTCGTTCGCGGGGACGATGGCGGATCGCTCCACCCCACACCTGCGCGGTCGTACCAGCAGGCGCGAGTGAACCCTGCCATTTTGGACTGTAGCAACACCCACTCATAACCGGGCGAGTTGCCTCCGGTTTCAAGAATCACAGTCGGAGTACCCTGACCCGAGCAGTAGAGGTTCAGAGTGCGTCCGCCGATATCAACCGCCTGTCCAACTCGTGGAGGCAGTCGACTGGCATCTCTCGCTCGCCCGACCTGTTCATAGGTAAAGCCCACCAAAAAGGCCAGCACCAGCAGACTCAGCAATGCGTACGAGATTCTCCGAACCCACTTTCTCATGTGCTGACCTCCTCATCAGAAGTTGCCGAGCTGCAGTTCGGTATTACGGGTGGCGCATAGGCCAGTTGAACAAGAAGGTTCCAAATCCGATAAGGAGCGGCAACACTCCGGCGATACCGCCCACGACCCACTTCCACATTCCCGACCGCACGAGCCACTGCCGCAAGAGCGAGATGACGGCGTCATGCAATAGCGGCACTGCTCCTAGTGCGTCACTGGATTCGTCGAATATCCAAAGGAGTTCTTGCTCGAACCGCAGCCGAAAGGCGGGCGGATGCAAACAAATGAGCCAACGATACAAGGTGCGAGTCATCATGCCCTCTCGGGATGGATTTTGAGATGTTGTCTTGCCTCGCTCACTACGCCTTCGAGTCTCGCGATCTCTGTAGCCAAGAGTTCACGGCCAAAGCGTGAGAGGCGATAGTAGCGGCGCCTTGGATCATCGTTCGGAGACCGCGGCGAGCGCTCCTGCACGATGCCTTGATCGAGCAGTTTTTGAAGATTGTCATACAACGTGCCGGGGCCCAATTTGTAGCGGCCGTCTGATTGACGGGCCACCTCTCGCATAATCCCGTATCCATGGCGATCTTCACCGGCGAGGGCAAGCAGGATATGCAACTCGGCAGCGGAGAGAGGCAGGAATTGATCGAAGTCTTCCTTCATAGTCGGATTGCGTTATATCGGAATCCGACTACTAAAGTCAAGACCATCTTCAGAAGTAGAGTTTCGTGCACAAAAAAGGGCGACCTCAGCCGCCCATGATTGCGATAGATTGGAAATTGCCCTTACGCTGTGGCGGGCCGCTCGCCGGTTTTCGGTGCGCGTCCGGGCTCGAGATTCGGCTTGATCACGTGCTGCACACCATCCTCGGGCTTCGACGGCGGTGATTGCAGCGGCGGAAGTTCCTTGCCGTCCACGAGCATTTTGATCTCGTTCGCGTCCAGCACTTCCCGTTCAATCAGCGCTCGCGCGATTTTCTCGAGCGTGTCGCGATTGTCCGACAGGATTTGCTTAGCCGTGTTGTAGCCATTGTTGACCAGCTTGCGCACTTCCTGATCAATCTTGATCGCCGTGTCCTCGCTGTAATCGCGATGCTGCGCGATCTCACGCCCGAGGAAGATTTGCTCTTCCTTTTTGCCAAACGTCAGCGGACCCAGATCGCTCATGCCCCACTCGCAGACCATCTTGCGCGCCATATCGGTGGCCCGCTCAATGTCGTTGCCCGCGCCAGTCGACATGCAGTTCAGGAACAGCTCCTCCGCAATACGGCCGCCCATCAGGATGGCGATCTCAGTCTCGAGATAGTTCTTGTAATAGTTGTGCCGGTCGTCGATCGGCAACTGCATGGTCACGCCCAGCGCCATACCGCGCGGAATGATCGTGACCTTGTGCAGAGGATCGGAATGCGGCATCTTCGCCGCCACCAGTGCGTGCCCGGCCTCGTGATACGCCGTATTTTTCTTCTCTTCGTCGGAGAGCAGCAGCGACTTGCGCTCCACTCCCATCAGGACTTTGTCCTTGGCCAGTTCGAAGTCGTACTGCAGAACCGCCTTGCGATTCTGCCGCGCCGCGGCAAGCGCAGCTTCGTTCACCATGTTGGCGAGATCCGCGCCGGAGAAGCCGGGCGTCCCGCGCGCCAGAACGGATAGATCGACATCCTCGGCAAGTGGAATCTTGCGCGTGTGTACGCGAAGAATCTCTTCGCGGCCGCGCACATCCGGACGGCTGACCACCACGCGACGGTCAAATCGCCCTGGCCGCAGCAACGCGGGATCGAGCACATCCGGCCGGTTCGTCGCGGCCATCAGAATCACGCCTTCGTTCGATTCGAAGCCGTCCATCTCTACGAGCAGCTGATTCAGCGTCTGTTCGCGCTCGTCGTGCCCACCGCCAAGTCCAGCGCCACGATGGCGTCCAACCGCGTCAATTTCATCGATGAAAATGATGCAGGGAGCATTCTTCTTGCCCTGCTCAAACAGATCGCGCACGCGGCTCGCCCCGACGCCCACGAACATCTCTACAAAGTCGGAGCCCGAAATCGAGAAGAACGGAACATTCGCTTCGCCGGCCACGGCCCGCGCCAGCAAGGTCTTGCCAGTTCCTGGAGGTCCCACCAGCAGCACGCCCTTGGGAATCCGCCCACCCAGTTTCTGGAACTTCTGCGCCTCGCGCAGGAACTCGATAATCTCGCGCAGCTCTTCCTTGGCCTCGTCCACTCCGGCGACGTCCTTGAAGGTAACTTTCTTCTGCTGCATCGAGAGCAACCGCGCCCGGCTCTTGCCGAATGACAGCGCCTTGTTTCCTCCCGTCTGCATTTGGCGGATCATGAAAAACCACAGCGCGCCCAGCAGGATCAGCGGAGCCCAGGTCCCGAGCAACTGCAGCGGGAGGCTTCCCGAGCTCGGGTCGCGGAAGTCGGCGTCAATTCCCTTTTTTCGCAGACTATCGAGCACCTCGGGCGTGAAATAGCTGCCCGGAGCGGTGGTGTGGAACGCCGAACCGTCGCGCATCTTCCCGCGCACTTCCATCCCGGTGACCCTGAAGTCGTGGACGTTGCCCTGGTCGAGATCACTCATGAACTGAGTGGTCGAGATTTCCTTGTCTTTCTGGCTGTCGCGCGCTCCCTTCACCACCTCCCACAGCAGGAAAGCCGAGACGGCAATGAGCAGCCAGAACAGCGCGGTCTTTACAGTTGAGTTCACCTAGAAGACTCCTAAATTCAACACGGGCAGCCTACAATGGGCTCCCACAATCCCTACAGATTTAGATGCCCTTGCGGGACTTTTGATTGGCAAAATCCCTGAACGCCTTATTCTACCTTTTTCGGGCGGAAACCGCGCATTCATTTATGACTTAAGTTACTGGCGCTCTTGGAGGTACGGCCGCCAGATACGGCAGATTCCGGTTGGTCTGCTCCATCGCTCCCAGGCCGTAGCCGACCATATAAGTGTCATCCACCAGAAACCCGAAATAATCCGGCTGCAGCGAAACGCGCCGCGCCGATTGCCGGTCCAGCAGCGTCACCAGCTTCACCGAGGCCGCTCCCCGCGCTCGCAGGTCGCTCATCAAAAATTCGCTGGTCACGCCGGAATGCACCAGCCCTTCGACCAGCAGAATGTGCTGCCCGCGAATGTCCGGCTCGTGGCTAAAGAAAATCTCCATGACGTCGCTGGCCGAGCTGCCTGCTGCCGGCCGGTATTTCGGCTTGATGAACTGGCACACCACCGGAATATCAATCGCCCGCACCAGGTCGGCCAGAAACATGAACGCGTTTTCGAGCACTGCCAGCACTTGAATGGTCTGGCCCTTGTAATCGTCGGAGATCTGCCGCCCCAGTTCCTTCACCCGCTTCTGGATCTGCTCGCTGCCGATCACCTGACGCAATGGCTCAACTCTCGCGCCGCTCATGAAGTTCGGTGCCTCCCCGGCACACCGCTTGATCTTACCTCGCCTGTTCGCACAAGGGCTTTTCTATGATCAGAATCGCCCCGCGCCCCGGCCGCGCCCCGAATTTCTGTGGCCGCGGAAATCCTCGCACCCAAACAATTTCGTCACCGCTCACGACCACCGGCCAAAGCCTGCGCTCCGCCTGCGCCAGGTGCCGTTCCTGGAGCAGTTCCTTAATCTTCTTCGGGGACTTGGTATGGGCCGGCCAGAATCGGTCGCCAGGACGCCAGTTCCGCACCCTTAACGGTCCGGGCAAAGATCCCGCATCCAGAAGGTGAACAGTATTATACTCCGCTTGCGATTCTGCCGGAACGCGCCGCGTCTCAATTACCACTCCCGCCTCGTCAACTCTCACCTGACCAGGGACTGCGAGGTCGTATTCGTAATCGCCGGTCGTCGCCGGCTGGCGCAAGTCCGGCGTCAGGAAGACGAGCTGATCGGCGTCCCGGCGCAGCTCCCATCCTTGCGGCAGCGACATCGTTTTGCCGGGCGCGCCGTCTTCCTCGGCAAATCGCACGATCTCTTCGACGTGCTTGAACTCGAGCGGAATCCCCGCATGCTCGCCGATCGCCTTGACGAGCCTGCGTTGCACCGCAATCGGCTCCGCCAGAAACCACATCCGGCTCACGGCCGCGTTCATGACCAGCCATGGCGCATTCTCGACTTTCTCGCGCAGAAGATTGTCATCCTGAGACGGGCGCTCTTTGCCCGTCGAAGGATCTGGGCGAGTCGTGCCAAGCGTTCGCGTTTCTTGCGAACGCGTAATTGGCACGCTTGGCTCGCTTCCCTTATGACCCACCTCAATGTGCACGAGGCTCGCCTTCGACGACACCTTCTTCACCCACTCCGGCTCCGACCAGTGGACGACCGTCCCCATCCATCCAGCGGCTTCGTTTTCCCAATAATCTTCTTCGCCGCGCGCGATCTCCGCCAGTTCCGCCAGATTCTCCGCAATGCCCGGATTGAATTCCTTTTCGAGCAAGGGCACGACGAGCTTGCGCACCCGGTTGCGCGTGAGCGCTTCATTCGTATTGGTCGAATCCTCGCGCCAGCCCTGCCCAATCTCCTTGAGATACTGCTCCAGTTCGCGCCGGCGAATGGCGAGCAGCGGCCGCACAATTTCGCCGCAGAGTTCGCCCGCGTCATCTTCCACCGCAATTCGCGGATAGATCCCGCCCAGCCCGCGCGTCCCCGCTCCACGAATCAGCCGCATGAGAACCGTTTCGGCCTGATCGTCAAGCGTGTGTCCGGTCACGATCTTGTCCAACGATGGAGCGTCTTTGGGTGGCGCAGCGCTTTCAGCGCTGCGATTAGCGCCATTTTGAGAGACTGGGGCTTTAGCCCCTGAGGAAGCTTCCTCTCCCAACAAATAACGAAAGAACCCATACCGCACGTCCCGCGCGGCTGCCTCCACGCTGACGCGCTCCTCGGCAGCCACCCGCGCCACATCTTCGCTATCAACGTAGAACTCCAGATCATGCTCGTGCGCCAGGTTCGCGACGAACTGCTCGTCCGCATCCGACTCCGCCCCGCGCAGCTTGTGATTGAAATGAACGACGGAAAGGACAATCCCCAACTCGCCCCGCAGTTCGAGTAGAAGCCGCAGCAGCGCAACCGAATCAATCCCGCTGGAAACGGCCGCGCCCACGCGGTCCCCGGCCTTCAGCACCTCCTGCCGCCGGATGTGGGAAAGCACGCGCTGTGCAAGGGAGTGCACGGGACCATGGTACAACCCTAGGGGTAGGTCGTGACGACTAACTGCCGTGTTAGTCCCGAAGAAGAAATTCCGGAGAAAGAAATTCGGGCGGTATCTCTCGTTCTCTAGGCAGGTAAATGACGACAGGGATGCCTAGTTTAACGAGCTGCTTACACATCACGGGTCCCACGTCCTTCCACTCCAAGTTCCCGAGTCCACAACCAAGAGCTGGCAAGGCCAATGACTTGATACCTTCACTGGCGTGGTTCGCAACCAACCACTCGAGCCCCTCGCGTATCCCTTGGAGGTCGGAGTTGTCCCGCCAATGTCGTTTCGTCGCAAAAAGCAGGAACCATTTGATATCGTTCGGAGCCGTCAGGGTCCGCGGTTCGTCCAGCATCTCCTCGTCAAACGGCGATTCCCTCTTGTAAAGAAAAGGTCTGCCCATGCGCAGCGATTTGCTCCTGCAGGCATCCTGATAGCACACATAAACGTCCGGGAACTGGTATTTTGCCCGAGATGCCAAACCTTTGCCCATGATACCGACCGTATTTACGCTCACGGTTAGAGTTTGCATCTTGGAGAAGAACATATCGCCCTCTGCCAAAGACAGATTAGCCGTGATCCGATAACGCTTTGCGGGCTGAAAGAACATCACCGGTTCTGGGATAACCGGTCGGCCGAACTGCGCAATTGTCTTTCGAACTCGTTCGGCAACTTCGTGATCGGCTACATAAACGCTGTGAATCGAGTCCGGTGGGATACTTCCGGGCACCAAACACTCCGCCATGATCTTCCGTTTTGATCCGTCCACCGAATTCCACCACTCCCCGTTGATGGTTTTCCAAATGGCTGAGACCGCCTTAATGCCTTCTTCGTATCCATAGAAATCGGTGGCATTGTTGGCTGCGTTTCCATCGGTTATGAATGCGCCTCGCGCCTGAAGAACTTGCGGTTTGACTCCAAGCACCGCGATCTCTTTCGGCTCCTTCTCGTGAACCACACGGTAGAGCATCGGATTGCGGGCTTGAAAATAGACGTTGGCGAAATACCAAAGACTGTGCTGGTCTGGTGCCGTCTTGAGCTTTCGATTCGAGACAATCTCAGCGTCGTAAATGGCTTTATATTTGACGCCTCGATCCTCAACTAATTGGTGTGACAAGATCCCTTGCGCAAGCATCGAGGCCAGGTTCTCAACGTGCGTGATGTAATAGAGACTTTTGATCTCCGGCTTTTTCTTGTTCGCCATTGAGCCTGCCTTACACTCCCGCGCTCTTCTCCACAATCAGCTTCCGTATCTTCTCCACGAACTCCGCCGCCGGCATGTCTTCGGTCTTCTCTTTCCCTCGCGTGCGGACGTTCACCTTGCCCGCCTCCGCCTCTTTATCTCCGACGACGAGCAGGAACGGCACCTTCTGCATGGCATGCTCGCGAATCTTGGCGTTCATTTTCTCGTTGCGCGCGTCCACTTCCACGCGGACGCCGATCGCCTTCAGCTGTGCGGCAACTTTGTTCGCATAGTCGGTGTGACGCTCCGCGATCGGAATCATCACTGCCTGCACCGGCGACAGCCACACCGGAAACGCGCCCGCGTAGTGCTCGATCAGCACACCGAAGAAGCGCTCCACCGACCCATACAGCGCGCGATGCACCATGACTGGCTGCTTGCGCGTGCCGTCTTCGGCGACGTATTCCAGTCCAAACCGCTGCGGCAGGTTGAAGTCGAACTGCACGGTTGAAAGCTGCCACAGCCGCCCAATCGCATCCACCAGCTTGATGTCGATCTTCGGGCCGTAGAACGCCGCTTCGCCGGGAATCGTCTTGTACTCGATCTTCTGTTCTTTCAGTACTTTTTCGAGCGACTGTTGGGCGTGGTTCCACTGCTCTTCACTGCCCACGAAATTCTTCTTGTCCTCCGGATTCCACGTCGAAAGCTCAACCTGGTATTCGTCGAAGCCGAAGTCCTTTAGCACATCCAGCGCAAAATCCAGGCAGAGCGCAATCTCGCCCTCGATCTGCTCCGGCGTACAGAAGATGTGCGCGTCATCCTGGGTAAACCCCCGAACCCTCATTAAGCCGTGCATCACGCCCGAGCGCTCATACCGATAAACCGTGCCCAGTTCGCCCAGCCGCACCGGCAGATCGCGGTACGACTTGAGCGAATCTTTGTAGATGAGAATGTGCCCCGGGCAGTTCATCGGCTTCAGCCGATACTCGGCGTCGTCGAGCTCCATCGCGTCGAACATGTTCTGCGAGTAGTAGCCCTCATGGCCCGACGTATAAAACAGCTGGCGCCGCGCCACGTGCGGCGTGCACACCAGCGAGTAGCCGCGCTTAATGTACTGCTCGCGCATCCAGTCTTCCATTTCCTTGCGGATGATCCCGCCCTTGGGATGCCAGAAAATCAGCCCCGGCCCGGCCAGCTCCTGAATGGAAAACAGATCAAGCTGTTTTCCCAGCACGCGGTGGTCGCGCTTCTTCGTTTCTTCGACGTGCTTCAGATAATCGTCGAGGTCTTTTTTCGAGAAGAAGGAGGTCCCGTAAATCCGCTGCAGCTGCGGATTGTTCTCGTTTCCCAGCCAGTACGCGCCGGCAATGTTGAGTAGCTTGAATGCCTTGATTTTTCCCGTCGACGGAATGTGCGGCCCGCGGCAGAAATCGGTGAACTTGCCCGTGCGGTAAATCGAAATTTTTTCATCGGCCTTGGTGAACTGCTCGATGAAATGGCACTTCATGAAGTCGCCGTCTTTCTTGAACTCGGCGAGGCCCTGGTCGCGGGGAAGAAACTCGCGCGCATAGGGAATGTTCTGCTGCACGAGTTCCTGCATTTTCTTTTCGATTTTTTCCAGATCCTCGGGCGTGAACGGAGTCGGCCGGTAAAAGTCGTAGAAAAATCCGCTGTCGGTGGCGGGTCCGTGGCCTAGTTTCGTCTCCGGGAAGAGTTCGAGCACGGCCGCCGCCAGCAGATGCGCCGACGAATGCCGATAAATCTCCAGCGCCTCGGGGTCTTTTTCGGTCAGAATGCGGAGATCGGTATCTTTTTCGAGCGGCCGGGTCAGGTCAATCAAATCGCCATTGGGGCTTTGTTCTGACGGCGCGAGCGAACGCGCCTTGGCAGCCAGCGCCGCCTCCGCCAGCCGCGGGCTGATCGACTTCGCTATTTCAAGCGCAGTCGTGCCTTTGGGGACTTCCTGTACGCTCCCGTCCGGGAGCTTGATATGAATGCTGTCAGCCATAATGTGCAAACCTGCAGGAATACTGAATGTTCCAGTTTAGATAAGGCACGAAGAAGGGGTCAATTGCTCAGACTCAGCCACAACCGATAATTCAGGCGTATAATCGCTGCAATCCCCGGAGTCAGAAACCGGATTCCGGTATTCGCATCGTCTTTTCGCTTTACGCGAAGGGGTAACGCGGTCATGCCAGGTGTGCTGGTTTCGTTGGGCGCGGCCATCGTTGTGATGGCCTTGTGGGACCCTCCGGCCGTATCGCAGTCCGCAAACTCCGCATCCAGCGCCTCACCCAGCCAGACTGAACCTTCGGCCGCTCTCGTGGCCGAACTGACCAAATCCATCGATGCCAAGAAAGCCAAGCCCGACGACCCGGTCCCCGCTCGGCTGACGATGGACGTGCTCGCCCACGGCCACATCGTGGCTCCGCGAGGCACGAAAATCCTCGGGCATGTCACCGCCGCCACAGCGCGATCCCGCGATATCTCTGGGGCCCGCGTGGAAATCGCTTTTGATCGCATCGTCCTCAAGAACGGCCGCGAACTGCCCTTGCAGGCCACCATTCGCGCCATCGGCGGGCCTTTGCGGGCTGCTGCCCCTGCGTCGAGCGACGTGGACTTGCCCAGCCCGACAGCGGCACGACCACCCATGGGCCCGAATGAGTGGCGGCACACTTATGCCACCACACCCCCCGGCTCCCGTCGTCCGGAAATTGCCAACGGTCCTTTGGAACAGCCAGGTGTCCCCGGCACGAAGGTCGGTCCGGCGCTTGGAACAGCCAGCGTGGGGATCGTGGGAATAAAAGGCATTGAGCTGACAAGCACGGCACAGGTCTCGGCCATCCGCTCAACCCACGGGAATTTTCATCTCAGGGAAGGAACGCAGCTCGTCCTCCGCATCTCCGACCCACAGCTCCTGCTGGACTCGCTCGAGAAAAACCGGGAACTGACCGGCCTCGAGCCTGGAAAATAGCTTTGGCTGTGCCGCCGGTTTTCCCGCATGGGCTAATCCACACCGAAACAGGAACGGGGCGGGCACCTGCCCGCCCCGTCCAGTTGCCGTCCTTCGTTCTTACGTTCTTACATCTTCACATCCTTGATGTGTGTTGCGATGTTCCACGTATTGCCGAACGCGTCTTTCACCATGCCCAGGCGATCTCCCCAAGGCTGGTCGGCCGGCTCTTGCACCGAAGTTGCGCCCGCTGCCAGAGCGGTGCGGTACACATCGTCCACGTTGGGCACGTAGAGGTAGAACATCGTCGGGTTGGGCGCATATTTGCCGTGCGCCTCGCCCATCTCGATGACGGAATCGCCGACGCGAATCTCTGCGTGGACCACAACGCCATCCGGCGTCGCGTACTTCGCCAGCTCCTGCGCTCCGAACGCGCGCTTCAGGAAGCCGATCACGGGTTCAGCGCGCCGCGGGTGCAGATACGGATTCACATTGTGCAGGCCCTTGGGAATGTAGCTCTCGCCCTTGTGCCTGGCGATGTACCAGTAATTGCCCGCCGGATCCTTCACGCTGGCCGAGCGCTCGCCGTACTCCTGATCGCGAGGCTCGTCGATCGATGTCGCTCCCGCCGCCAGCGCCTTGCGGTACACCGCGTCGGCGTCTTCCACATAGATGTGCAGCGCGTGCACGTTGGGCGTGGCGCGGAATTCCTGGCCCGGAATGCCTCCGCCCATCATCAGCATGGAGTCGCCAATGCGCACCTCGCCGTGCAGCCCGCCCGCCGACCCAACGGCGCGCAACACCTCCTGCGCATCGAATGCCTGCTTGGCAAAGTCCAGCAGCGCCGGGCCGTCGTTGGCCACCATGTAGGGAGTCACCATGCGGAAGCCGCGCGGGACGGGGCTCACTCCTGTCTTCTTCTCCGAAGTTTCGCCGCCCTCCGGGCCGCGTTGCATCCCCTTCATGCGGCGGTGCATTTCCTCCACCGACATTTCTTCCTTTACGGTGTACACGACCCAGGTATAGCCAAACGGATCCTGTAGCGTCGCATCGCGGCGTCCATAGAACTGATCCTGCGGTGCACGCACCAGCTTCATTCCTTCCGCCACGGCATGTTCTGTAAATGCATCCACATCAGGCACATGAATGGATAGCGAGATGGGCGAGTTTCCTAGCGTTTCGGCACTGAAGCGGCCTCCCGCGGGCCATTCGCCGCTAATGTGGATGATGGAGTCGCCGATCATGATCTCGGCATGAATGTCCCGCTCGGCGATCTGGAAACGGAACATTTCCTTCGCACCGAAAGCCTGCTTATATAACTCAATTGCTTTCGCTGGATCTCGGAAGGCGATCCTAGGCGATGCGGTTACGCGCACGGCTGCAACGGGTTCAGTAACCGTAGACATACGATTTCTCCCTGTCAGCTCAGATTTCAATCGTGCCTTGAATCGTTCTCGCGGCAGATTGCGCAAGTCAGCCGCGATGCGCACCAGAGGTTCAACGTCCGCACTCATATTGCCGAGCTTCCCGTCGGCCCGGGCCAGCATCACTTCCACGGCCTTATTCAGCCGGTCGATTTTCTTCAGGTCGACCTTGTTCTGACCGCCATTTCCGGAATGTAGAGAGCGCTTAGGCATCGGCACCCTCCAGGCGCGCCCGCAAATTGGTTAGCGCGCGAAACTGTAACTGCTTCACCGCTCCTTCAGTCTTGCCAACCTCCCGTGCCACTTCCTTGATACTTTTCTCTTCCACGAATCGAAGAACAACTACGCGCCTCTGCTCGCCCGGCAAGGTATCCACCAGGCGAAACAGAGTGGCCCGCCGCTCGACTTCCTCGATCTCGGCCGGACTCGCCTGCGCCGATTCGATCTTCTCGTCGTCGGCGACTTCCCGCCCTGACCGTTGCCAGCGGTCAGAAATCAGGTTCGCCGCGATCCGGAACAGCCACGCCACGAACGGAATCCCGCGCCACTCAAACCGTTTCAAATTCGCCAACGCCTGATGAAACGCCTCCGCGGTCACATCCTCGGCTTCGGTGCGGTTGGCCACGCGCCGCACGACGTATGCATACACGCGTTCGAAATGGAGTTCGTAAAGCTCGCCAAAGCGGGCAGGATCCTGCTGCGCAGCCTCGATCAGAAGCCGCTCGTCCGCTTCTTTCTTCAGAGCTTTCACTTCCGGTCCTTCACGAATTCACCGCGGTTTTGCCTTACACAGGGATAACGGACAGAAAGGAGAAAAGGTTACGCGCAGCATCTCAAACCTTTGGGGACGGACTCTGAGTGTATTAAAGGCGTGACGGATGGTCAAACCTGTCGCTTCGAGCCAGTCAAATTGGGAACCCTGACGGAGCGGGAAGCCGCGATTCGCGACGACGACCTTTTGGATACCCACGCAGCCCTGAATCGTGGTACTTATTCAAATATATGGCTGCTCCGGCGACGACCACGCAAACTCGGATCACTTCCCATGTTGGCGACGTGAAGTACAGCCTCCAGCTGGCTAACTGCCTCGAATGGATGGACAACCGGTCCCCTAACTCTATCCACGCCATCGTTACCGATCCTCTACGGTCTCAAGGAATATACGCATGAAGAGAAGGAGAAGCTCAGGGAAGGGCCGCGGCGGTGTGTGGCGGATCCCACCGTCGTTTGATGGTTGCACGCGAAGCCCCCTGCCTTACTTTGAGCCAGGGCGGCCCAGTCTTGGCGGGTGCGGACGACTAGAGACAAAGTTTCGCCTAAGCACCAGATGCGTTGTCCTACGAGTTATACAGCCGCTCCATCGCG
>JASHPH010000089.1 GCA_030038255.1 Candidatus Sulfotelmatobacter sp.
CAGCCTTGCGTCGTCTTGCAATTTGCCTGCGCACCTCAGGTTCTCCTCGTTCCAGCGCCTGTACAGACGAGCCGCGTGTGAAGTAGAAGACGATCAAGGCTGAGATCGAGTGCAAGCAGTGTTCGACGTCTACATCGCGAAACGCACCCGTGGAAACGCCCTCTTTAATGAGGTTTGCTAGCTTTTGGTGGACGGGATGACTGTGTCGCTCCACTAGTTTCCGAAGTCGGCCCGCCTCTCTGCCCTCATGGCGCAACTGCTCCTGCTGCACCAGTCTTGGCACCCACCAGAACTCGGAAATGTAATCAAAATAGGCATTGATGTAGGCGAGCAAGCGTTGGCCAGGCGGCTCTTTCTGGTCCAGCGCACGTGAAACGCGATCGGCCCACTCGGAGAACACCTTTTCCAAGACAGCTCGGTACAGTTTTTCTTTGTTGTGAAAATAATAGAAAACGAGGGTATGTTTCACGCGAGCGAGGTGGGCGATTTTCTCAGTGCGCGCTCCTGCATATCCTTTTTTCGCGAACTCCTCAGTCGCTGCTGCCACGATAGACAGCCGGCTGTCCGACACTGGGGTGGGAGCTATCCGACTCTTTTCGATCAGGGCTGGCACGGCTTGACTGCATGCTTTCTGAGTGCGGCACTTTCCGCGAGTCAGTCTTGCTCACAAAACTATACATTCTATTGACTGACTAATCAGTATAATAACACTGGAGTGCGGCAATAGTGTCCGTTCGGTTTGTCCCCAGGAATCCACAAGGACGACGGCAGCCCTCCCGAAGCAGACTGTTCCTCATCGTCCTCCGGCCGCCAGACCAACGGAATCGATTCGCAGCAATCCTGAGCGCCAACCTATGCCCATCGAGGACGCATAAGATTGCTAACTCTGTGGTCAGGTTTTGGATGGACAGACGGACCAGGTCATGAACCGCGTCATTCCATGGTGGCTTCTGCTCCTGCTCGTCGCGACTTTTCCCCTCAGCGGATGCCTGTTTCGTTCTCGGCCAGTCCCGATGCAAATGAGCACAGCCCCGCTTCAAAGCGCGACTTGTGACGAACTGATCGAGCGCATCAACTCTCAGGCGTCCCAGATCCGGACACTGAAGGCTGCAGTCGATATCGCGACGTCAGTCGGCGGTAGCCGCACCGGTAAGGTAAAGGCTTATCACGAAATTCACGGCTATATCCTGGCTAGTAAGCCGTCGCGGCTGCGAATGATCGGTTTGTTTCCTATCCTGCAGAATCGTGTCTTCGACCTGGTGAGCAGCGGCCATGATTTCAGACTGTGGATTCCTTCAAAGAATCAGTTCATTGTGGGCAACGACCAGGTGATGATTTCCACCGAGCCCCTGGGAAACTTGCGACCGCAGGTTATTTATGACGCGCTTCTGCTGCAACCGATCAATCCAGAGGACGAGGTCACAGTGCTGGAACAAGGTAACGAGACCGTCGTCGATCCCAAGACACAGAAAAGCGAACTCCAGCCCGATTACATTCTCGACATAATCCGGCACACAGATCGTGGCTGGTATCTGTCACGCAAGGCGGTTCTTGACCGGATCGATCTCGAACCGCATGAGCAGATTGTCTATGACCCGGACGGCTACGTTGCCACCGATGCCCACTACCAACTATTCAGCCTCTTCAACGGGGTTTCGTTCCCAACCAAGATTGAGATCTGGCGTCCCAAGGAGGAGTACTCGATCACGCTCACGATCACCCGGCTAACGCTTAACCAGGCGCTGACCGACGACCAGTTCACGCTGGACCAACCCGCGGGAGCGGAGCTTGTCTCTCGATAGATCAAGCGCTAATGCACTCGCGCTTTTGAACAAGGAGCAAGAGATGTCCGATGTGAGTACTTCCAATATTCGAACTAATCCGGAATCCTCGGCTACGTTGGCACATGGAACAACCTGGCAACCGGTGCCACCGGGGTCAAAGGGCTTAACCCTATCTGAGCCTGTATTTCCTCGTTTTCCTGAAGTGCTGCGTGATCCGGGGCCCGGGACAGACCCGGAGAAGCGAAAGTGGTCGGGACATGACGTCTACCGCACGATGCGCGGTTGGCTATTCCCTTATATCGGGTCACGCCTGCTGCCCGGCAACTTTCACCCATCACGGCCTACCTGTTCACCGAATACAAATGCAATCTTGATTGCTGGTACTGTCCCTGCGCCCCGATGCTTCCACTCTGGATCTCGAGGAGAAGATAGACGTGGTTGCCTTCCATGGCGATGCCGATGTCGGTGAGTTCGCCGTGGCGGGTGGTTGCCGCGGCGGCCGCGCGCAGTTCCGTGCGATGTTCATGGCACCAGACGGCGAACAATCCCGCGCTCACCAGGCTTCGAAAGGCGAATCCAGGTGTCCGGCTGACCCCCTCGTGCAGCAGGACACTCACGCATCCGCCGGCGGCGCTGATCACGTTCGCGCCTCGAGAGTAGGAAGCGACCAGAGCGGCCTCAGTGGTGGCGAGCGGCACGTAATAGTCGCCGGAGGCGAAAACGCCGCGCACGCGCAAAGGTCCCGCGATGCCGATCGGGATTTTGACGGCCCCGATGCAGTTTTCGATGTGATTTTCATAGGAGGCGAGGTCGCCTTCAGCTTCAGGCGGCAAAAGCGCCCTGCGCAGCTGGTCGTGCTTCGGAAACAGTTCCCAACGTTTGTTGACCACAGAAAGGTCGACCGAAGCTCCTCCGGGGATGTGCGGAGGTGCGGGAATGTCCGATGCGGAAAGCGATTGGGCCACCTCCAACGCCGATCGTCGCTCGAGCAGGCGCTTCAGGAACTTGCCGACGCGTTCTTCATTGCTGGCCACGAATTTCTCCTTCTTACTCCCGGGGTTTGTTCGTGATTCGTAACACGAAATGCTCGGTTGCAAATTTTTCCCGCGAGTCGTGGAAAATGCTCCTACCACAGAGGGGGAAGGGTTGAGCCCGGACGACTGCCCGAATTGCGGCGGTACTGGATACGTCGCGAAGCCTGTGGACTTGAATGGCAAGTCCGAGGGAGTTGCGTTTATCCGAGTGAAATGTCCTGCCTGCGGAGGCAGCGGACGGAAAAGCCCACTCCCGCCCACAACCGCCGGCTGACCGCACGGCCAGCGGTGCTTGCGAAAACGTACGGAACCGGGCCGTCAAACTTCCCGTCCTACAATTGGCGGCCCGGACCGCACGTTGCAAAGGTTCCTCCTGAATTCTTCCTCCGAGTGCTTCTGATTTGTCTCCGCGTCGGAACACTCGCCCCTCAGGCTATCCCGGCGGCCTTCGCGCCCTTTCGCCGCCGAACCGAAGTTGCGGCCTCGACGCGATTGCGGCCGTTGGCCTTTGCGCGGTACAGAGCTTTGTCAGCCTGCTCAAGCACAAGATCCGGATGAGGGCGGTCATCGGTTGTGCCTGCGGTTGTGCGTGCGGCGGTTGCGTCTGCGACGCCAATGCTGACCGCAACGGAGAGTGCACCAGCTGGAGCTTCCCGCAGGAGCTGGCGAATCGCATGCCCTTTTCTGACACGGCCCCGCACGCGTTCCATGCGCCGGTCAGGTCCGCGCGGAATCTGGCGGCGATCTGTGCCGCGCTGGTGAAACTCTGAGCATTCGATGGTTGCACGCAGCTGTTCCAGGTGCGGTAGGACCTCGGCGGTGACCTTGCCCGGAAATAGAATGGCGAACTCTTCTCCACCGCAGCGGTACGCCTGTCCTCCGCCGCCCACCCTGGCGAGTCTGGCTGCGACCAATCTCAGCACCTGATCGCCGGTGTCGTGGCCGTAGGTGTCGTTGAACTTCTTGAAGTGATCGATGTCCACAACCGCGATCGAATAAGGCTGCGGCAGGCGCAGCAGCGCGTCGTTGAAGGCACGACGTGACGGCAGTGTCGTGAGTTCGTCGTGATAGGCCAGCAGATAGGAGTTCTCAATGATGGCGGCGGCAAGGATGCAGGCAGCACTGGCCGCGTAGGCGGTCGAAATGCGGGCCGAGGTCGCGAAGCGGAGCGACAGAAAAAAAGCTGCGAGCGACCACAGCAGCGCGCTGTCGGCGAGTTTGCGAGCGAGGAGCGCGCAAATCAGAAGAAAGATGCCTGCCACGGCAAAGACAATCAGCGTGTAGTTGGGCAGAACAGCCTTTGCCGCCGCATGATGAAGACGGGCGGGCGATCCTCCGCCGGTGGTGCCGATTACCGCCACGATCACGGACTCTGAGAACAGGAGCAGTCCAACCGGCGCGACACTCGCCTTGGTGAAACCGCGCTCGTGCATGAGCGCTATGAGAATGAAGTTCAGCGGAACCAGCACCGACGCCATCTGCAGAGCTTTGGGCCATGAGTTCGGCGCACCACCCGCAGAGAAAACAACGGTCGCTTCCCGCGCCAGAAACAAGACCAGTAACGCGAAGAAGATGCGGCTGGAGTGAAATCGCCAGGCCAGCAGCATGCCGCCGAACACGGCGCAGTAATAGAGGAAGGTGAGGGCGGGCAGAGGCAGGGTGAGCCATCCGGAATGCACGAGGATGGCGATGGCGGCGAGCAGGATTCCGCCCGGTATGATGAGGGGCTTCATAGCGGCACTGCTCCAGACCTGCACGTCCACACCTGCACGCGTGAATGCTCCGTCCGAAAATTATCTCCGGTTCATCCGTGGGCCAGGAATTGGCCGCAAAGGTTCGTCGGCGGCGTATCCGGAGTTCCTTCTTGGCACCGCGCCCCATTTCCGCACCTACACACCTTCGTGCGAGCGGAGTTTCGGCTGCAGTTGAGCTATTTCTCACTAAACTTGGGCTGTCGTATTAAGGACGGTTCAACTTATGCGAATTCTTATCGCCGAAGATGATGAAGCATTGGCGAAGTTTGTGCGCCAGGGTCTGGAGAGTGAGCACTACACAGTGGATGTTTTCCCCGACGGAGAGCGGGCGAGTGCGGCCGCGTGCCAGTCCGACTACGACCTAGTCATCCTCGACCTGAATTTGCCGAAACTGGATGGCGTGAGCGTGTTGCGGCAGTTGCGATTGCAGAAGCCCAGTCTGCCGGTGCTGGTGCTGACTCAGCGCACCCGCGTGGAAGACCGGGTCCTGTGCCTCGATACCGGCGCCGACGACTATCTTCCCAAGCCGTTTTCTTTCGGCGAGCTATCAGCGCGCATTCGGGCACTGGTGCGGCGCAGCCATCTGCCGTCAGAGTCGGTTCTCACCATCGGCGACCTGAAGCTGGACCGCGTGGAGCGGAAGGTCGAGCGCGCCGGACGCAGGGTAGACCTGACCGCCAAGGAATTCTGCCTGCTCGAATACCTGATGCGAAATGCCGGACGCAAGGTGACGCGCTCGATGATCATCGAGCACGTGTGGAATCTGACGTTTGATACCACGCCCAACGTCGTGGATGTCTATATCAACTATATGGACGAAGTACATTCGCTCGTCCACGCCATCTATCGCACATGAGCGCAAACGCTACCAACCGCGGGTCCATCCGTGTCCTGATCGTGGACGACAGCGCTTTCATGCGCACGGCCCTGTCCCGCGTGATCGCGTCCGATCCCGACCTCGAGGTTGCCGGGACAGCCTGCAACGGCTCTGAGGCACTCAGCAAAGTGGCGGCTCTCGACCCTGACGTCGTCACTCTCGATGTTGAAATGCCCGGACTTGGAGGAATTGAAACTCTGCGTGGCATCATGAGCCAATACCCGCGCCCGGTCATCATGGTCAGCTCGGTGACGGAGAAAGATGCCGAACTGACCTTCAATGCCCTTGCCGCAGGAGCTTTCGACTACGTCCCCAAACAGCTCTCATCCAGTTCCCTCGAGATTCTTCACATTCGCGCGGATCTGATCGCCAAGGTTCGCGCCGCGGCACTGTCGCGCCGAGGATTGTCGGCCGGTTCTGCCTCGAGAAAACGGGCACAATCAACCTCCCTCGAAAACCCGGACGTGCTTTTACTCGCCCCCGCCATCGTCGCCATCGGAATTTCCACCGGTGGCCCCAAAGCTCTGCAGGAGATTCTTCCACTTTTTCCGCGTGATCTAGGCGTTCCCATTCTCATCGTGCAACACATGCCGGAGGGATTCACGGCGCCTTTTGCTCAGCGGCTCAATTCTCTGTGCGCGGTTGCCGTCCGCGAAGCAAACCAGAAGGATCCCATTGCGCCGGGCGTAGTCTATATTGCTCCCGCGGGCATACACATGACAGTGGAACGTTATTCCGAAACGCGGGCTTTCATCCACCTCGACACTCAGCCCGAAAATTGTCTGCACATTCCTTCTGTCGACATCATGATGAAATCGGTGGCCCAGGCCTACAGAAGCCTCGCCATGGGCGTCATCATGACGGGGATGGGTTCGGATGGAGCAGAAGGCATGCGGGCCATTTATAGGCAGGGAGGATTTACTCTGGGCCAGGATGAAGCCAGTTGCACCGTTTATGGTATGCCGCGTGTCTGCGCCGAGCTGGGAATCCTCAACCGTGTGGCCCCGCTCTCACAGATTCCGGCCCAGATTCTGCAAGCTACGCAGTACCGCAGGCGAGCCTGATCTGGTTCTTTCTGTCTTCCCCCGTTTCGAGTTCGACAGCCTCGGCTTCGCGCCCGAGCAATCGCGCCACGCGCCGCAGCAGTTCGGCGCTGGCAAATGGCTTGGCCAGGAGGTCTTCGTGCTGCGCTAACTCCAGACCCATCTGCTCCGCGTAACCGGTCATCAACAGGACTTTCGTCGAGGAGTTGATCTGGCAGATCTTCTGCGCAAGCATTCGGCCGCTCTCTCCCGGCAGAACCACGTCCGTCATCAGTAATCCCACATCGCCGTGATGTTGTTCATAAGCAAGCAAAGCTTCACGAGCGTTCTTCGCGGCCAGGACCG
>JASHPH010000090.1 GCA_030038255.1 Candidatus Sulfotelmatobacter sp.
GGCGCCGAGACCGCGATCCAGCTCTTGCAATACGCGAACTCGCAGCTGCTCGAATTCCGCCATTACGACGATCTGCTCACCACGGAACTTGAAAACGTATACGACTTTCTCGAAGTCGGCGCGACGGGCTTGTGGTCGCGCTGGCGCACGGCGCGCGCCGCCTCGAAGCTGCACACCGTACTGCTTGACGTAAACGAGCTCACCGAGCGCGCCGACAACGCCATCAAATTTCTGAGCGACATGTTTTCCGCGCGCCTGTACAAGCTGTGCGCGGCCAAAGTCGGCGTGCCCGACTATAAAGACCTAGTCAAGGAAAAGCTGCAGACCGCCGAGGATCTCTACCGCTTCATGGTCGAGCAGTTTAACCAGGGTCGCGCCTTCGTGCTCGAACTGATGGTCGTCATCATCCTGGTGATCGAGCTGATCTACTTCTTCCGCGGCAAACCCATATAAAAAGTTGTCATCCCGAGCCGGGTGCCCCACTTCTCGCCGCCTTTGCGAGAAGTGGGGATTTTGACTTTTGTGGGGACAGTCGCCCGCGGCTGTCCGGCGGAGCGAAACTTCGCAGTGCAGCTCGAGACAGCATGGTTAGTCTCGCTATAAGTTATTCCCTCACATCGTTGTCATTCCGAACGAAGCGTAAACCGAGCGTAGCGAGGCGAGCGCGAGGAGGAACCTGCTTTGTCTTGTTGTGTGGGGACGGGCACTCTTGCCCGTCCGGGGAGCGGAGCTCGGCTGCACCTCGCAAGCAATGAACCGCTTGGAAGGGTCACCCAATGCTCACTGTCTTTCCCCGGTCTGAGATAATCCTCTGTTGCCGACGGAGAGTCCTTGAAAGTTCTTCTGCTCGAAAACATCAGCGCTGTGGCCGTCAAGCAGTTTCGCGACGCCGGATACGCCGTCGAGTCGCACAAGTCCGCCCTCGATGAGTGCGAGCTGATCGAAAAAGTCCGCGGCGTTTCCATTCTCGGCGTGCGCTCGAAAACGAACGTCACAAGAGCCGTCCTCGATGCGGCTCCGATCCTGATCGCAGTGGGTGCCTTCTGCATCGGGGTCGACAAGATTGATCGCGCGGCCGCCAGCGAGCGCGGCGTCGCCGTTTTCAACGATCCCCACTCCAACAGCCGTTCCGTCGCGGAACTGGCGATGGGCGAGATCATCCTGCTCCTGCGCAGGATCTTTTTTTCGTCAAACCAAATGCATTTGGGCTTCTGGAACAAGTCGGCCGCTGGCGCGCACGAGGTGCGCGGACTCACGCTCGGCATCGTCGGCTACGGCAAGATCGGCTCGCAGCTCTCCGATCTCGCCGAGGCCATGGGCATGCGCGTCGTCTTCTACGACGTTTCGCACGTGCTGGCGCGCGGCAACGCGCGGCCGGTTGGTTTCCGCGAGCTGCTCGAAATTTCAGACGTCGTCACGCTGCACGTCGACGGCAAGCCGCAAAACCAGAATCTCTTCGGCGAGGAAGAATTCTGCGCCATGAAAGACGGCGCCTGCTTCCTCAACTTGAGTCGCGGATTCGTCGTCAATCACGAGGCGCTCGCCAGGCATCTCAAAACCGGCAAACTGGCAGGCGCAGCCGTTGACGTTTTCCCCAAAGAACCCGAAAGCGGCGCGCAATTCACCAGCGTGCTGCAAGGACTGCCCAACGTCATCCTCACACCGCACATCGGCGGCTCGACCGAAGAAGCGCAACAGAATATCGGGCAGTTCGTGTCAGCGCGCCTGATAGATTATGTGCGGACCGGCAATTCCATGCTCAGCGTGAATCTGCCGCATTGTCATCTGGAGTATGAGCCCGGATCGCATCGGCTGATGCACATTCATCACAATGTGCCGGGAATTTTGCGGGCGATCAACGACATTCTGGCCGATCGCGGCATCAACATCGAGCGGCAGGTACTCGACACGCGCGGCACGCTCGGATACGCAATCTACGACATCAATCGTCCGTGCGACGCGGAGTTAATGCAGTTGCTGCGCGCCGTGCCGCATACGATTAGCGTGCGTGCGGCGGGAGGGTGAGAGCATACACTGACCCTTGTCATTCCGAGCCGCCCGGAGTTGCCGCAGGCAACGAGGACGAGCGCGGAATCTGCTTTTTGATCGAGTGAAGGAGACATCATGCGTGGCCTGAAAGACAAACGCGTTTTAATTACCGGCGGCGCCAGCGGCATCGGTGCCGCAACCGCGGCGCGCTTTCTCGAAGAGGGGTCGCGCGTCTGCGTGCTCGACCGCGACGAGAAAGCCTGCGAGCACATCAAGCACGAACTCCGCGGGCTCGGCGAGGCCGGCATTAGTGAGGCAATCATTGCCGACGTCACTGATCTGATGCAGGTCGAGGCCGCGTTCGGCGAGGCGATCCGCCTGATGGACGGCGTGGACGTGCTCGTCAACAACGCCGGCATTAGCATCCGCCACAAATTTCTCGACATCACTCCCGAAGAGTGGGACAAGGTCATCGCCGTGAACCTGACCGGCGTGTTCTATGTCGCCCAGACCGCTGCACGCCACATGTGGGAGCGCGGCAGCGGCGCGATTTTGCAGACCGCGTCGACCAACGGCATAATGGGATATCCCTACTACGCCGACTACAACGCAACCAAAGCTGGAGTGATCGCACTGACGCGCACCATGGCTCTGGAACTCGCACCTAAGATTCGCGTGTGCGCCGTCGCACCCGGATACGTGCTGACCCCCATGCAGCGCGCCGAATATTCCGACGCCATGCTCGACGAAGTCAACCGCAAGATTCCACTCGGACGGCATGCCACGCCGCAAGAGATTGCAGCACTGTTTGCCTATTTGGCCTCGGATGACGCGGCATACGCGACCGGCCACGTCTTCACGCTCGATGGCGGAGAAACCGCGGGCGGCCTCGCCAGCCGCTGAGAGGCTCTCAAGGTTTTCTCAGCCGCGCAGCGGCGGAATGTGACGGCCCGGCACGGCAATGCCGGGAAAGCAAGAGTAGAACCAACAGAATCCGCTTTAGCGGACGGCAGGGGTTTCACAACGACCCATCTCGGAATACGCTAATCACATCATGAAATCCACAGTCTTCCTCGGTGGCGGCCACATCACCAGCGCGATGGTGGCCGGCCTGCGGCTGGCGAAATATAGACGCCCAATCGTCGTCTATGATCGAAAAAAATCGCAGAAGTTGCGAGTGCTGCGCCGCCAATTTCACGTTGACATTGCGCGCGATCTTAAGTCGGCAATCGAACAAGCCGAACTCGTGATCATTGCAGTCCGTCCCGCTTCTGTCGCTGGGTTGCTGGCTGAGATCGCAAGCTGCGCGACCTCCCGACGCCCAGAGCTCTGGGTCAGCCTGGCCGCAGGAGTGCCGTTGCGCAATCTGCACGCGGGGCTCGGACCCCCTGCGCGCTGGGTTCGCGCCATGCCCAGTCCCGTCTGCCGCATCGGCCGCGGTCTGACCGCGCTGTGCTTCGATGGCAGCGTCCGAAAACGAGAACGCGTCCGCGTCCGCCGCTTCTTCTCGCACGTCGGACAAGTCGTGGAGATCCCCGAGAACCAGTTTGATGCTTTCACCGCAACCTTTTCCTCCAGCCACGGCTATCATGCGCTGGCGACACTGGCTCAAGCTGCACAGCGCGCGGGGCTTTATCGCAAGACTGCCTTGATCGCTACGGCTCACGCGCTCGGCGATGGCGTCGCCTACTGGCGCCAGAGCGGCCAAAGTCTTGACGATCTTCTGCACGAAGCCGCCACACCCGGAGGAATCGCCGCGGCAACCATGGCCGCGATGGACAAATCCGGCTATGCGCAAGTCGTTGCTAACGGTCTGAAGGCCGGCATCGCCCAGGCACGCCGCAACGCGAAGCGCTAAGAGCGCCGCTGAAGAATTTTGCGCACCATGATTTCGCGCGCCGTGGAAGAGCGGCCCTTTAGGGCCGCGTCAAGTTTCCCGGAAAGCTTTAGCCCTCGCTTCCGGAAATGTCGCTGTCGTTCTGCGCCAGCAGTTCCGAGATCTGCATTACCTTTGTCACCACCCCCAGCCAGCCCAAATCTGCCACAATTAAACAGTGCAACGCCTCCCGATTGCAGCGGACTGTTGAGCGACATCTGTCATGGCAGTCCTGACGCCCAAAACGACCCGACGCAGCACCCGAATCCGGGTTGAGATTCCGGTTGCAGTCACCAGCCTCGACCGCATGCGGCCCTTTGTCGGCAAGTGCATGGTGCTCGTCGTGAGCGCCCAGGGATGTGGCTTTCGCAGCCCCCAGTCTCTGCCCATCGAAACTCCCATCATGTTGAGCGATCTTCCCGGCGGAGGCAGCGTAACCGCGCGGGTAGCGAACTGCCTTCCTCTAGGGAACGACGGGAAATATTTCCTGATCGGCGCGGCGCTCTACACTCACGGCAATGTGTGGGGAATCTCTGATCCTCCCGAAGACTGGAAGTTCGCGCCGCAGACCACTGCACCCCGCCCGGCAGACAACACCTCCGCCAGCGCCCCAACACTGAAAGTGAACAAGAAAGCCTGGCCATACAATCTTGTCCCCGAAAGCGGCGAAACCCATCCCCGCAAGTGAGATCTGCCTCTACGTCTTCCAGCCTTGCCTCGAAAGTCTTCATAGTTATGGTGCTTTCGTAACTACACCACGCGTCCCTGTCGCTGCGATACTCATGGCGTATGGATGAAAAGCCCGATTCGACGGCAAATGCAGCACCTGCCGACGAAAATAAACCCGCGAACCGCCCGTTTCGCGTGAAGTTGCGCGGGTCCGTGCTGGTGTTGGTGCGATTGCCCAATCGCCGCTCCGTCAGAGCCGCGTTCCATCAGCTTTCCACCACAGGCGGAGTCATCCATATTGAAAAACCACTGGAAGAAAAGCTCGAGGTCGAACTGATCTTCCACGTGGGCCAGGCCACTATTCGCAGCAAAGCGCAAATGCTTTTCCCCATGTGGGCCACACAGGGATGGATGCAGCCTTTCCGCTTCTCAGCCCTGTCCGACGCTGACCGGCAAGCCCTGGAGTCGAATCTGAAATCCTTCGTCGGAGAATTGGCGAACGGCGCAGCTGCCGGCGCTTAACCCTGATCTTTCTCTTTTAGGTAGCCAACTTCCCAACCCCTGCGGTGCCTCTGAAAGAGTTACCCTAGTTACCTGGGTTATCCACCGCATTCGGCTATGATCGACGATGGGACTCGTGTCATGAAACGACTGAGTTTTCTCGTCTCGCTGACCAACGACGATAACGACTATCAGCAGGAGCAGGCGGCCGCGGCGGAACGAGCCGCGCGGCGGCTGGGCGTGGAGGTGAAGATCATTCACGCCAACAACGACGCCTTGACCCAAAGCCAGCAATTGCTGCAGCACATTCAAGACTCGTCCGTGGTCCGTCCCGACGCCATCATGTTCGAGCCAGCCGGCGGCACTGCCTTTCCTCAAGTCGCCCGTGCGGCGGTCGCTGCCGGAATTGGATGGGTCGTGCTCAACCATAGCGCCGACTACATCCCCGAACTGCGCCGCGCCTTCAAGGTTCCCGTGTTCGCCATCAGCTCCGATCACATTGAGATTGGACGGATCCAAGGCAACCAGTTTGCAGCCCTGTTGCCCAATGGCGGATGCGTGCTCTATATCGAGGGGCCGGCGAACAGTTCAGCCGCGAAAGAACGAACCAGAGGCATGAACCAGACCAGGCCGTCCAACATTCAAGTGAAGTCCATGCGCGGGAACTGGACGGAAGAAAGTTCCTATCGCGCGGTGAGTTCATGGCTGCGTTTGCGGACTTCGCAGGAAAGCCACATCAGCCTGGTGGGGGCGCAGGACGACAGCATGGCCATGGGCGCGCGAAAGGCATTCAGCGAGATGGCCGAGGCTGAGCGGGCAAAGTGGATGAAGATCCCGTTTACTGGTTGCGATGGCATGCCCAAGACCGGTCAAACTTGGGTGCGCAACGGTGCCTTGACCGCGACCATCTTCATTCAGCCCAATACCGACATGGCGATCGAGATGCTCGTTCAGGCCATGAGAAGCGGCGCAGCGCTGCCCGAACACAAATTCACCGAGCCGGAGTCCATCCCCTCACTCGCGGACTTGGCCGCTTCCGTCAGCCGGACCGCCAACGATGCCAAGCATCGCAGCGCCGGCGTCTAAGCAATAGACCAGTCATTCTGAGCGAAGCGCGAGCCCGGGTGCCCTACCCTTGTCGCGTTTCGTGCGACAGGGTGGGGATTTTATTTTCCAGGACTCGGTGCTGGGTGCCCCTTCCTATCCGCGCCTTTAGCGGACAGGGTGGGTGGAGCGCGAGTCGAAGAATCCC
>JASHPH010000091.1 GCA_030038255.1 Candidatus Sulfotelmatobacter sp.
CAAAGTTGTTCTGGTCGAAAAGCGCGAGACGACTGGCAAACCAGAAGCGATTCGTTTGACGGCCGACCGAACCGAAATCAACGCGGACGGTGAAGACTTGGCTTTTCTCCGCGTTGAGGTGCTCGATAAGGACGGGCGCGCGATTCCGACGGCCGACATGACGATAAGCTTCAAGGTCACCGGCGAAGGCAAACTGATCGGCGTAGGCAACGGAGATCCAAACTGTCAAGAATCCGACAAGGAACCTCGGCGCAGCCTATTTAACGGTCTCGCTCAGGTGATTGTGCAATCGAGTCGGGCCTCTGGGACAATAACGGTAGAGGCCACGGCTGAAGACGCGTCGCTGAAGCTGCCGGCGACGCGAGTCACGATCACAACCATGAAAGTGGATCTGCGGCCGGTAGTCGGATGAGAACGGTTGCTGCCGCCACCTAGGGGACGATTTATGCAGGCATCACTTGCCTTGAAACAAGCAAACCGCGTCGCCTACGCTCCAAACTCGTATTCTTTGGAAACAGCCAAAGGAGAAAGAATGACAAGAGTGGTCACTGCCAATCCAGCATCACGAAAGAGTGCAAGTTCATGGGTGATGCTGGGGTGTTGCCTGGTCATTCTGACGGTTTTCAGCTCGAATGCACTCGGGGCAGACAGTTACGGCGTAACGATCGAGCAAGGTGTGGCGATGAAGACACGGGATGGCGTCACGTTGCGCGCAGATATTTGCCATCCAAAGGCGGATGGCAGCTTCCCGGTTCTCTTGACCCGCACGCCTTATAACAAGGATGGCTCTGTCGACTTTTGTCTGAAAGGCGCAGAACGCGGTTACGTCGTCGTCGTGCAGGACGTTCGCGGACGCTATGCCTCCGAGGGCGACTGGTATCCGTTCAAGTACGAGTCGCAAGATGGCTACGAGACGGTTGAGTGGGCAGCCGGACTTCCCTACTCGAACGGAAAAGTCGGCATGTTTGGCGGTTCCTACGTTGGCGCCACGCAGTTTCTGGCGGCGATCGCCCAACCCCCTCACCTGGCCGGAATCTGCCCCAACTACACCGCCTCCAACTATCACGACGGATGGACCTACCAGGGCGGCGCGCTCGAACAATATTTCAACGAGTCGTGGACCACATCTTTGGCGACAAACACGATCAGCCGTCTCGCTGCCAGGGCCAGCCACAAAGACAATGACACGCACAGTTGGACGCAGAAGCTACCGCTGACCTCCTACCCAGTGCTGGAAGTTCCCGCGTCTGTGGAACTGGCGCCGTATTTCGTCGACTGGCTCCTGCATCCGGACTATGACGACTATTGGAAGCAATGGTCGATCGAAGATCACTACTCGGAGATTCAGGTTCCCGTGTTCAGCTTGGGCGCGTGGTACGACATCTTCCTGGGCGGGACTCTCAGAAACTACGAACGCCTCAAGAAAGAAGCCGGTACTGAGGCCGCGCGGCGCGGACAGAAGTTGATGGTCTACGTTGGAGGACATGCCGGGGGATGGAAGAACCGCAAAGTCGGTGCCCTGGATTTCGGGGACAAGTTGCCCTTCGATATTGGGGACGTAACTCTGCGCTGGTACGACCATCTCCTGAAAGGAATAGCGAACGGCGTGGAGCAGGAGAAGCCAGTGAAGCTTTTCGTCATGGGCGAGAACGATTGGCGCGATGAAGAGGACTTTCCCCTGGAACGGGCCAAGCCCACGCGCTATTACCTGCACTCGGCCAAAGCCGCGAATGGCGTTTCAGGAGGAGGCACGCTCAGCACAGCCGTGCCGGCTGACGAAAAGCCCGACCAATACGTCTATGACCCTGAGAACGCAGTGCCCACGATTGGTGGTCCACTTTGCTGCGGACCGCTGCCCACCGGCATCGGTCCGGAAGACCAGCGGCCTGCCGAAGCGCGAGACGATGTGCTCGTGTTCTCTACGCCGGCGTTCACTCAAAAGACCGAAGTGACGGGCCCGGTCGTGCTCGATCTGTACGTCAGCAGTTCTGCCGTGGACACAGACTTCACGGGAAAACTGGTAGATGTCTGGCCAGACGGATTCGCGCAAAACCTGACCGACGGTATCCTGCGCCTGCGTTACCGCAACTCGCCGGAGAAACCAGAATTTGCCAATCCCGGAGAGATCTATCACATCACTGTCGATCTCTGGGCGACCAGCAATGTCTTCCTGCCGGGACACAAATTACGACTCGAGGTTTCGAGCAGCAACTTTCCGCGCTTCGACCGCAACCTGAATACAGGCGAGGACCAGGCGCGCGGAACGCACATGGCTCACGCAACGAACGTCGTCTACCACGACAAGTCTCGGCCTTCCGCTCTTATTCTTTCTATTGTGCCGTAACGGCGACTTTCGTTACATCTGCGTTCAATTGCACCGAGATGTAACGAGATCTGTTGATGTGTGCCAGAGTACAAAAGATGCAGCTTTCCGGCTCATTGCCAAGGTTGTGAGTTCCTTTTGCAGTGAACAGGGATTGAACCTGAAGTCACTTCGTGCGCCTGTGCGTGGCATCTTGAACAGAGGGTGATCAAGTTTTCTCCGGTGTCGCCACCAGACTGGCTGCGGAACTGCTGGCGATGAACTTGAAGCTGTTGCATCCTCCCACAATGCTGGCAGCGCCAGTTGTCCCGCTCCTGGAAAACGTCAGCCTGTAGCGGTACGAACCGGTGTAACGGGTGTACAATCGTGCCGTTTTCGCGTTCAAGGTTCGTTTGTCCGGTTAATGCGATGCCGACCAAGCCGATCCCCCTTCACGTGAACGGCAAGCTCACTCGGGTTACGGTAGACGACCCTGACACGCCGTTGCTGTACGTCTTGCGCGACAATCTTGGGCTCCACGGGCCGCGCTTTGGCTGCGGTTTGGGACAATGTGGCGCGTGCACCGTGCATATTGACGGCAACGCTGTACGCTCCTGCGTGACACCGATTTCGTCTGTGGGGAAAAAGAAAATCGTGACCCTCGAAGGCCTCGGCTGGGCAGGGAAGCTGGCTCCGATTCAGGAAGCATTTATCGCCGAGCAGGCCGCCCAGTGTGGCTACTGCATTAACGGCATGATCATGGAAGCAGCAGCTTTCCTGGCGCACAACAAGAAGCCCAGCGAAGCTCAAATCAAGCAGGCGTTGGCCGATAACCTGTGCCGCTGCGGCACTCATTTGCGCATCGTGCGCGCTGTCAAGCGCGCTGCTGCCAGTGCTTGAGAGACCACATGTTGTCAGGCAAACCAACTCGGCGCGAATTCCTGCAGGGCACAGGAATCCTGATCGTCAGTTTTTCGCTGCCAATCTCTTTCCGAGCAGCAGTTACTCAAGGTGCAACCGCGCCCAAGACGGTTGCCCTCGATGAAGTTGATGCATATCTTGCCGTCGACACGACCGGCCTTGTGACTCTGTACTCGGGCAAGGTGGAACTTGGCACCGGCGTAAGCACGGGCCTGAGGCAGATCGTTGCTGAAGAGTTGGATGTGCCGTTGGCAGGGATTGCCCTCGTCGAGGGCGACACATCGCTCACACCAGCGCAGGGAAAGACGTGGGGCAGCCTCACGATCCAGAACGGCGGCATACAAATTCGCCAGGCTGCGGCTACAGCGCGGCAAGCACTGCTGCAAGAAGCGGCGAAGAATCTAGGAGTGCCTGCCGGCGATCTCGTCGTCGAAGAAGGTGTCGCGCGCCCGCAGAGCGGCCAGAAAAGAGTGAGTTACGGAGAGCTGATCGGCGGCAAGAACTTCTCGCTCAAACTCGACAAGCAGGCACCAGTCAAAGATCCGGCGAACTATAAAATTGTCGGCAAGCCGGTTCTCCGCGAAGACATTCCTCCGAAAATCACCGGGCAGTTCACCTATGTACAGGATTTCAAGCTGCCGGGAATGTTGTATGGGCGCGTAATCCGGCCACCAGCCATCGGCGCCACTTTACAGAGCGTCGATGAAACGTCGGTAAGTGGAATCCCTGGCGTGATAAAAGTCGTTCGGCAAATTAATTTCCTGGCTGTGGTGGCCGAGAGCGAATGGGGCGCAATTAAAGCGGCGCAGAAGCTGAAGGCAAGCTGGTCCACATGGGAAGGTTTGCCGGAGCAGAGCAAATTGTGGGATTACGTACGGGCCACCAAAATAAATAAAGATGACGTGACCAGCAACGTCGGCGACGCCGAGAAAGCTCTCGCGCAAGCTGCCAAGACTGTCAGCGCAACCTACAGCTTCGCGATTCACTCCCATGCTTCCATGGGGCCGTCGTGTGCGGTAGCAGATTTCAAAGACGGCAAGCTCACCTGCTGGTCAGCCAGCCAGGCGCCCCACGACCTTCGCCTGCAGCTTGCCGCAATGCTCTCCATGAAGGACAGCGACGTGCGTGTCATCTATGTGGAAGGCTCTGGCTGCTACGGCCGCAACGCTCATGAAGATGCGGCCGCAGACGCGGCACTGCTCGCCCGCGAAGTAGGGCGACCAGTACGCGTGCAGTGGATGCGCGAGGAAGAGCACGGATGGGATCCCAAAGGCCCGCCCACTCTGATGGATCTGCAGGCGGGACTTGATGCCAGCGGCCAGGTAATCTCGTGGTATTCGCAGCTGTATGTTCCGGAGGGCGGAGGCGGCAACGTGAAACTGCTGGCGGCCGAGGCTGCGGGATTGCCTTTCGACAAGGGCATGTTTCCCGGCAATATCATCAACAACTCCGCAATCCCTTACGCGTTTCCCAACGTGAAGACCGTCGCCCACCGATTGGCGGAGACTCCATTCCGTCCCTCCTGGATTCGCGCACCCGGCCGCATGCAGAATACGTTCTGCAATGAAGCCTTCCTCGACGAGCTTGCTGTGGCCGCCAACGCCGATCCGTTCGAGTTCCGGCTGCGTTATCTAGGCAACGACGCGCGGGGCACCGAACTGCTCAAACGTCTGATGCGCCTTGCTCAGTGGCAGGGACGAGCCAACAAACCTGCCAGCGGTGACGTCGCCAGCGGTCGTGGTGTTGCTTATGTCAAGTACGAGCTGGCACGCACCTATGTGGGCGCCGTGGCCGACGTAGAAGTGAACCGCAAGAGCGGCAATATCCTCGTCAAACACTTTGCTATCGTCCAGGATTGCGGGCAAATCATCAATCCCGACGGCGTGCGAAATCAGATTGAAGGCAACGTCATCCAGACTGTAAGCCGCACGCTGAAGGAGGAAGTCACATTTGACCGCTCGCGAGTGACCAGCGTGGACTGGGCCAGTTATCCCATCCTTGCATTCCCCGAGGTCCCTGAAATTGACATTGATCTTATCGATCGCCCCACGGAAAAGCCTTGGGGTGTCGGCGAGCCCGCGTCGGCGGTTGTCCCCTCTGCTATTGCCAACGCCGTATTTGACGCCGTGGGTGCAAGACTGCGCTCGGTGCCGTTCACGGCAGCTAAAGTCCAAGCCGCGCTGCAAGGAACCTAAGCTTTGATTCTGAAACCGGAGCAGCGCCGTGCAGCAGTTGAAGTGGCGGTGTCAAACTTTCCCGGGACCTTCTCGGAACTGTTCCTTACAGGCTCAGAACTCCAGCTCGGCGACGAGCTGCACGTTGCGGGGGCTGCCGTTGCCGAAAT
>JASHPH010000092.1 GCA_030038255.1 Candidatus Sulfotelmatobacter sp.
TGGGGATCGCCGGCCACCCTCGCCACTTGGCGAGATCCAGCCAGATCACTGGCTGCCGGAATACACGACGGAACTGCTCAATGTGCTGAACGTGTTGGGTCTCCTTGTAGAACTTGAGCCTGTGCAGGCGGAATTGCTCGACAAAATTTGCTCGGGGTCACTGATCTCAACCGATGAACTCAGCGCTGCCGGCGCGCTCGGACTGCCTCCGAAGCCGAAGAAGAAAGTGGCGAAGAAGAAAATTCCTGGGCCAAGTCTATTCGAATCTCACAAGAATTAATGACTTTGGCAAATTCGGTCGGCAAGGGTTGTGCTCGTCTAGCAAAAGTCCATCTCACTTTCGCAAGCGGCTAAGGACGACCTCTAAGCAATCTCCACAGAGTACCCACATCGGTTTATCACGTTCTTATCACGACACCAGCTTTTCCTGACCATCTCGGATTGAGATCGATAAGAGTGACCCCATGCAAACCATTGAAAATAAATTGGCGGAAGCGAGTGGGGGTCGAACCCACCGGCGACGGGGGAACCCGCCGCCCGCCGGTTTTGAAGACCGGGACGATCACCGGACCGCATGCGCTTCCGCGAGGAGACAGTCAAAGGCCACGGACTGTTATATCCGTGGCCCGTTCTGTTTCGCAAATGGCGGTGCAAGCCCTGAGGGGCTAAAGCCCGCGTTGTTTCCGCCGCTGTCGGCGCGGCTAAAGCCGCGCCCGTTCCAACCCCAACCTCGAAGGTCGCAACCTGGTGTTACGCGGCTCACTTCGGCTGGGGCACGATTCGCAAATACGGCTTCGGCGCTTTGAAGTTGCCGAATTTCTTTCGCGCATCGTCGTCGCTGACGTTGCCGCCCACGATTACGTCTTGGCCGGGTTTCCAGTTGGCGGGTGTCGCCAGCGAATGCTTGGCCGTGAGTTGCAGCGAGTCGATGACACGCAGAATTTCATCGAAGTTGCGGCCCGTGGTCATGGGATAGCTGAGCTGCAGCTTGACTTTCTTGTCGGGACCCACAACGAACACCGTGCGCACGGTCGCGTTCAGCGCGGGGGTGCGGCCTTCGCATGTATCTCCCGCATCGCCGGGCAGCATGCCGTAGAGCTTGGCAACCTTCAGTTGCGGGTCGCCGATCATGGGATAGTTCACTTTCGCGCCCTGCGTTTCTTCAATATCAGCCTCCCACTTCTGGTGGTTAGCGACGGAGTCGACGCTCAGGCCGATGATCTTGGTGTTGCGCTTGGCGAATTCCGGCGCCAGCTTCGCCATGGCTCCAAGCTCGGTGGTGCAGACCGGAGTGAAGTCCTTTGGGTGGGAAAACAAGATCGCCCAGCCGTCACCGATCCATTCGTGAAAATGGATGGTGCCCTGCGTGGTCTCGGCAGTAAAGTCGGGTGCTGTGTCGTTGATCCGGGGGATGCTGCTGGTTTCGGTCGCTGTGGTCATTTAATGTCTCCTTTGTACATTAGATTACTCAAGATTAAGAATCTTGCCTGTTCAGCCTCTACCCCGGTAGCAAAGCGGGAAAAAATGAAACCCACCCGCTCGCTGGGGTGGGTTGGAAGAATTTCGCTGACTCCCTACCCACCGAGCAGGCAGAAGCAACAACACATCATGCCGGAATTGGCAGGCAGCGTCATCCGGTAAGGATAGAAGCAGCGGAGGCCGGTGTCAAACGGCGGCGCCGGGCACTTCATCTTTCCTGCATCGCAGTCGTGGCCAGAGGCATCTTCCTTTCTTGGTACGGATCGCGCTCGGGAGGTGTCATGCACAACTGGTCCCGCCGGTTAGCGATGGCGCAGTGGGATGTTTTCTCGGCGAAGCCGCTCGAAGGCAATTCCCTGGCTGTGTTTTTTGACGGCCGAGGACTGAGTGACGCCGAGATGCAGGCGATCGCACGAGAAATGAATCTGTCGGAGACGACTTTCATCTTTCCACGTGATAAGTCGGTCGAAGACGAGCGCGGAGTGCGGGTGAGAATTTTCACGGTGCAGGAGGAGTTGCCGTTCGCGGGACATCCCACGCTAGGCACGGCGTTCGCGTTGCGCGCGGGCAGTGGCGCCGGCCGCATCACACTCGATTTGAACGTGGGAAAAGTGCCGGTGCAGTTTGACGAAGCCGCGGCGCAGCCGGTGTTTGGCGAGATGACGCAGATTGACCCGGTTTTCGGAGCACAGCATGATCGTGAGGCCGTGGCGCGCGCCACAGGCTTGCGCCTGGAAGATTTCGATGGGACGCTGCCGATCGAGACGGTTTCGACCGGGGTTCCCTTCACCATCACGCCACTGAAATCGCTCGAGGTGATCAGGAACTTGCGGATCGACATTCACGGCGTCAGCGAGTATGCGCAACGGACGGATGCGAAGTTCTTCTATTTCGTGGTGCGTGAAACCGTCGATCCGGCGGCCCGTTTGCACGCCCGCATGCTGTTTTACAACGGCGAAGATCCGGCCACAGGCTCGGCCGCTGGTTGCGCGGCAGCGTGGATGGTGGCACACGGGGTAGTTAAACCCGACGAACGCGTGCTCATTGAGCAGGGCGTAGAGATGCAACGTCCTAGCCGGATTTTTGTGCGGGCCTCGCAGAACGGTAACCGCATAGTTAACGTGCGCGTGGGCGGCAACGCGGTCGAGGTCATGCGCGGAGAAGTTTTTCTTTGAGTAGCATCGCGCAAAACGCGGAAAAATCTCGCACGCACTCGCTCGCGAAAAAGGCAATGGCCAGAAAGTCCCATTAGCATCGGCGGCACTTTACAGCGAACAGTCTTCCAGTTAGCATGCAGTTCGCTCTGACATTCTTCATATCGAGAAGAGCCTCTGTTGGTCGTTCTGGTCCCGGCAGCATCGATCGGCAGTTTGCGGAAGGCGGATGAAACCCAAGCGTACGATTCTGTGTGTTGACGACAACGAACAATCCTTGTCCCACCGCAAGATTGTGCTGGAGACGCGCGGATACCGGGTCGCCAGTTTCTCACGCGGCGAGGAAGCGCTGGAGCGCTTTGTCCAGGGCGGCATTGACCTGGTAATCGCCGACATGGCCATGCCGGGCCTTGACGGGCCGCAACTGATCGCAAAGATCAAAGAACTGTCGCCCAACACTCCCGCCATCCTCATCTCGAGCAAGGTCCGCATCTACGATCACGACTCGAAGGCAGACATATTCCTTACGAAAGGCATGTACGCACCGGCCGATCTGCTGGAGCGCATCCGGATGCTGCTGGTTCGCAAGCGCGGGCCGAAGGCACCACAGCCGCGAGCGGCGCAGATTTCTAGGCAAGCCGGAGTCGCCTGAGAAACGCCCCTCGGTAAGACGCAATTGCTCTTCTTCACTGCCTCCGCGTCACTCCTGACCCCATCATTCGTGTAAGATTCCTTTCAGGCATGGGCCCTGCATCCAGCGAAACTGCATTTATCGAAGCGCGCGATCTGCGCAAGACCTACCACGTGGGCAAGATTGAGGTCGAGGCGCTGCGCGGGATTTCTTTCAGCGTACAGAAGGGCGAATTCGTCAGCGTGGTGGGGCCTTCGGGGAGCGGCAAATCGACGCTCTTTTATCTTCTGGGCGGATTGACGCGGGCCGACGGCGGCAGCGTGATTCTGGATGGCGAGGAACTGGCCGCACTTTCCGACGCCGAGCGCACGCGCCTACGCAAGCGCAAGATCGGCTTCGTGTTTCAAAAATTTAATCTGCTGCCCACGCTGGATGCGCGATCGAACATCCTGATCGCGCAGGAAATTTCGGGCAATGGCGGCCGCGATCCGGCGTATTTCAACCGCATCACGGAGTTGCTGGGCCTGACCAGGCGACTGGGGCACCGTCCGGCGGAACTCTCAGGCGGCGAGCAGCAGCGTGTGGCGTTGGCGCGAGCATTGATTAACAAACCGGCGGTGGTGCTGGCCGACGAGCCGACGGGAAATCTGGATTCGAAGAATTCCGAGGTGGTGCTCGGCATGCTGCGGCAGTCGAACAAGGAACTGGGGCAGACCGTGCTGATGATCACACACAATCCTGAGGCGGCGAAGTACGGCGACCGCATCATTCACATGCGCGACGGGCAGATCGTGAAGCCGGAAGAAGATCCGCAGTGGGTGGCGCGGTGACGCTTATGAAGTGCTCGCGATATCCTAGTAATTCGATCCCCGCAACGAGGGCTGTAACCTTTCATGCCGAATCCAACCATTCCTAGCCCCAACGTCCCTAACCCAGAGACTCAGCCCGCCGAGAATATAGAGTCGTTCGGCGAGATTCTCAACCAGTTCCAGAAGAGCCATTCGCACAAGACGGAGGACGGCCGTCAACTGCAGGCGACGGTCATTTCGGTGACTCCTGAGGCCGT
>JASHPH010000093.1 GCA_030038255.1 Candidatus Sulfotelmatobacter sp.
TGCGCATACGAAGCCTGCAAATCGTTCTTCGCTTGAATGAGCAGGAGCTGCGCCTCGGAAAGGTCCACGCCGGCAAACGCCACGTCCAGGCCTGATTTGAGTTTGTTCTGGGCCATCACGCCCACCTGGTCGGCGACCAATTGGCGATCGCGCACCGTCTCCTGCGCCACCTTGAGCAGCGCCTTGGACTTGAGCGAGGCGAAATAGGCGGCGTGGAGCTGGAGCAGCACGTCGGCCCGCGAGGTCACTATGCCGGCCTGCTGCGCGCGTGCGTGCTGGTTGAAGCTGTGCACGAGCGATTGGGTCCGCCCGAAATCCGTAATGTATTGAGAGACGAACGCGCCGTAGGCGAACCGGTCGTAAATGATGGGATTGTTCAGGGCGCCCGCGGCAATGCGGCTGTCGGTTTCCGCCAGAGCGCCCGTGACGCTTCCATTGGCCTGAGGCGCGTAGGCGGATTGCGCCTCCTGCACCTGTGCGGTAGCGAAGGCCGCGCGGTGCTCGGCAATCTGAATTTGCGGATGATTTTGCAGCGCTATTTTTTCCGCATCGGCGAGCGTGAGGACCTCGCGGGCCGGAGCCGCTGTGGTTTGTCCCGGCATGGCCTGTTCCTGCGGTCCGTGCTCGGCCGGGTAATCAAGGGCGACTGAGAGCGCGGGTAACGGAGCCGCGGCCGCAGGCTTCGCAGCGTGCGGCGGTTCTGGCAGCGCCCCGGAGGATTGGGCCCGGCAGGGGGCGGCGCCGGATGCGAATGCAGCCGCGAGAAGAAATGTCAGATGCCGCGCGTTCATTGTGCCTCCTGGGCGATCCCCGAGCGCGCCGCTTCGCTTCGGCGATAGATGAGCAGATAGGCGACGGGGACTATGAAGATGGTGAGCACAATCGAGGTGAGCAGTCCCCCGATAATCACGCGCGCCAGCGGCGCATAGGCTTCGCTGCCGGTCTCGATCTTAAACGCCATCGGCAGCAGCCCCGCCACCGTGGCCAGAGAAGTCATCAGGATGGGGCGCAGCCGGATGCGGCAGGCCCGTGTGACCGCCTCATTCAGGGAGTGGCCTTCGGCGCGCAGCACGTTGGAGAAGTCCACAATCAGGATGCTGTTGGACACCACCATGCCCTGCAACATCACGATCCCCATCAGCGATTGAATGTTCAGGGTGGTGCCCGGCAACGCCAGCACCAGAATCACGCCCACGAGCCCGGTAGGCACGGCCACTATGATCAGGAACGGATCCGTGAACGAGCGGAATTGCGCCACCATGATCAGATAGACGAGCAAAATGGCCAGCAGCAGCCCAAAGGCGAAGCTGCGGAACGACTCTTGCATCGTAATCACCAGCCCGCGAATGTCCACGCGGATATTCGGCGGGAGCTGCAACTCCTTCACCAGTTTCTCGATCTGCTTGGCCGGACCCCCCAGGTCTTCTCCGGAAGGCGCTACATAAACATCAATCGTGCGCTGCAATTGATAGTGATCCACAACGGTCGGCGTGAGCGTGGGCGTTACCTTGGCCACCTGGCCAAGATAGGTGGGTTCCTTGAGATTCGGAGCGCGCAGCGGCATGGCCTCCAGGTCCCGGAACGACCCCACGCGGTTCTCCGGATACTGCACGCTCACGAAATAGTTGTTCCCGCTCTTGGGGTCCACCCAGTAGCTCGGGGAGATCACCACGTCCGAGGTCAGCGCCGTAATCATGTTACTGATTACTTCCTGCGGCGAGAGTCCCAATTGCTGCGCCCGCACCCGGTCCACATTCACTTGCAGTCCCGGATAATCCAGGTCCTGCGGAATATATACGTCGGATATCCCTTTCATCCCTCGGATTTGTTCGGCCAGATAATTCGCGAGCGTGCGGCACATTTTCAGGTTCATTCCGCTCACCTGCAGATCGATCGGCGCCGGCACTCCCTGGTTCAGGACAGAATCCACCAGCCCGCCCGACTGGAAATACGTGCGCAGCTCCGGCATCTCCGCCGCTACGCGCTTCCGCACCTCTGCGATGTAGGTGTAGCTGTCCACCTTGTGGTCCTCCCTCAGGCCCACCTGCACGTAGGCGGTGTGCATGGCCTGGTTGGGTGTGAACAAGGCCGAAAGGTCGGGGAAGACGCCGATGTTGGAAATGATTGTGTCCAGGTCCTCCGCCGAGACCGTTTTCCGCACGATGTCCTCGACCCGCTTCACATAATCATTGGTCAGCTCGATGCGCGTTCCACTGGGCGCTTTCAGGTTCATCACGAACTGGCCGGCATCGGTGCGTGGGAAGAAGGCCACGCCCACCAGCGGGATCAGCAGCAGGCACCCGGCCAGCAGTCCCCCGAACGCCCCCAGTGTCTCCCACGGCCGCTCCAGCACGTAACGGACTCCCTTCTCGTACACGTCCAGCATGGCTTCGAATTTCCGGTTGAATCCGGCATGGAACCGCTCGCCCCAGCTCTTCGCTACTGCTTCCTCCCCGTGGCCGTGCACAGGTTTCAGCACGTGCGCGCAATAGAGCGGCACGATCGTCATGGCGCAGAAGTACGAGGCCGCCAGCGCCAGCACGACTGCCAAGGCCAGCGCTCCGAACAAGTACGAGCTCACGCCGAAGAGCAGCGTGACGGGAAAGAAAACCACAACCGCCACCAGCATGATGGCCAGCACTGCCAGCGCCACCTCATTGGCGCCCTCGAGCGCCGCCTTCATGGGGTCTTCTCCCATTTCCAGGTGCCGGAAGATGTTTTCCAGGCTCACCACCGAATCGTCAATCAGCCGTGAGAACGCGAGCGCGAGACCGCTGAGCACCATGCTGTCGATGGACCTGCCGAGAAGGTGGAGGATGAAGAAGGTGATCATCACCGCGATCGGAATATTTAGAAACACGGCGAACGTGGCCCGCCGGTCGCCGAGGAACAGCAAAATCATCAGCCCCGTCAGCACCAGGCCCATCGCGCCTTCGCGGACTACCGTCCAAATGGCGTCTTTGACGAACACGGACTGGTCCAGGGCTACGTGGGTTTTTAACTGCTCCGGAATGTCGCGCAGCTTCTGAATGGCGCGGCGAATGCCGCTCACCACGGCGATCGTGTTGGTGTTGCCGCCCTGCTTCTGGACCGGGACGTACACGGAGCGCTGTCCGTTCACCCGCACGATGTTGTACTGGTAGAAGGAGCCGTCTTCGGCATGTCCTACGTCGGAGACAAACACGGTTTTTTCGCCTTCGGTTTTCAGCGGAATATCGTTCAGTGCATGCCCGTCTGTCACCTGTGCATTGGTGTAGATGTTGTAGTCCAGTGGCCCAATGCGTACGTCCCCGGCCGGCAAGATCAAGTTCGAGTCGTTTGTCGCCCGCACCACGTCCATCGGGCTCAACTGGTGCGCTTGCAGCTTCAGCGGATCCACGTACACCATGAGCTGCCGGTAACGGCCCCCGTACGGTGGCGGCACCGTGGCTCCGGGCACGCCCGCAATCTGGTTGCGAATTTGGTACTGGAGATAGTCGTGGAGTTGTGTTTCCGTCAGATCTTTGCCTTCCACCGTCAGCAGGCATACGGGGAGATTGGACGCCCCCGTACTGAGCACCACCGGAGGCAACGTCCCCTGCGGCAACCGCCGCAGGTCCGCCAAGGCCAGATTCGATAGTTGCGTCACGTCTGCGTTCGCGTCCGTTCCTGTCTGGAAATACACCTTGATCAGACTCACGCCTGTCATCGACCGCGATTCCATGTGGTCGATTCCGCTTCCCAGCGTAAAGAAGCGCTCGAACGTGTCCGTGATGTCCGCTTCCATTTGCTCCGGTGGCATGCCGTTGTAAAACGTGGCCACCAACACCACGGGAATATTGATCGGCGGAAACATGTCCACGGGCATCTGGCTCATGCTGGTCAGCCCCAGCACGATGATGAACATGCACACCACGATCACGAAATAAGGGTGTTTCAACGAAAATCCTGGCATGGATTATTTCACTCCGTTTTTGCGGGCTGCATCGCCACAGGCTTCACCAATTGACCGCCCTTGTACTGGCCCTGATCTCCGATCACCACCAGCTCCCCCTCCTTCACGCCGTTCAAGATCTGAACCAGAAAAGCGGTTCGTATCCCCGCCTCGACCCGCCGCGGCTCGATCTTGTTTTCGGCGTCCACCACAAGCACCGTTCCGCGTCCCTCTCCGGAGGCTTGAAACGCTTCGAGTGGTATGGTGAGCGCGTCTTGCGCCGTGTGTAGAGCAATTTCAACCGACGCGTACATCCCCGGTATCAGTTCGTAGTTGGGATTTTCCACCTGGAGCTCCGTGTGCATCGTGCGCGTCTCCTTGTCGATCTGCCCGGAGACGCGCACGATTTTGCCTTCCACGGTCTTGTTCAGCGAAGAAACCTGCATCGCCACCGTCTCGCCGATCGATACACTGGGCACAGCCCGTTCCGGCAGCGGGATCACCAGCCGCAGTTTGTTGTTCTGCGAAAGCCGGCAGAGCGCCAGGTCGCCCTTATTTGACGACGTGCCCGCGGGCAGCAGCGCCCCGGTGAACGCGTCCATTTCCGTCACCACGCCGTCGAAGGGCGCGGT
>JASHPH010000094.1 GCA_030038255.1 Candidatus Sulfotelmatobacter sp.
ATGGTGGAGAACGCGCTGGCCCGCATCCGCGAAGGCAGCTTCGGCGAATGCGTTCACTGCGGCAACGAGATCAACGCCAAGCGGCTGGAAGCCGTGCCCTGGACGCGCCACTGCATTGACTGCCAGGAAAAGCTGGAGCAGGGATTGCTGGAAGAGGCTCCGCGGTAGGAGAAGCTTGGTCGTGCGACGCGCCGCCGAAAAAATCGGCGGCGTTTGTGTCTGGAGTTGAGCAAAGAAATCGGTCCGCGGCGGTCGTGCCGCCGGCGCCTTCGATTTGCACCGCGACTGCGTGCCTCGGTTGACTTCCCCACTTGTTCTCTGCCAAACTTCGCTCAATTGAAGGGTCTCAAATGCACACGCTCTGCCCTTGCCGCCGCGCCGTGCATAACTTCGAGAGGGTGGTCTTGCTGGTCTTCTTCCTGGTCGATGCCGGGAAACTCGAAGCCGGCCTCTGATCCCTTTTCCCCTCCCATCAGACCTGTCGATTCATGCTGAAATTGCGGAGGCTCCCATGAAGGTCACGAGTTCGAAGGCTCGCAGCACTACGGTCGCACAAATCGCATTGTTTTTCCTCTCCGTGCTGGTCATTCCTCCACATTTGCCGGCTCAGGAAGCGGCGGGGAGAATTTTCGGCAGCGTCTACGACCAGCAAGGTGCGGTGATCCCCGGCGTCAAAATCACGGTGACGAATACGGCCACACAGGTCCAGCGCCTTTCGACCACCGATCATGAAGGTTCTTTCCAGGTGCTGGAGCTGCCGATCGGAAATTACACGGTGAGAGCGGAGCACGAGGGATTCCGCAGCGTCATCAGCCCAGAGCAGAAGCTGCTGATCAACCAGGCCCTGCGCGTCGACATCAAGATGGAAGTCGGGGCAACCACCCAGACAGTCGAGGTGGGCGCGGAAGCGGCGGCGGTTGAAACCGTCAACTCAACTCTAGGTCAATCCGTCACCGGTCGCGTACTGACCAACATGCCCTTGAACGGCCGCGACATGCTCGACCTAGCCCTGCTTCAACCGGGCGTGACGGAGAGTAACGACGACAATGCCGGCGCGGGCAATTACAGCATCGCCGGGGGAAGAACGGATTCGGTCACATTTCTGCTCGACGGCGGACTGAATAACGACCTGCTGGATAACAGCAATTTTCTCGATCCCAATCCTGATGCGATTGCCGAGTTCCGCCTGCTGACCAGCGACTACACGGCCGAGTACGGACGCAACGGCGGCGGCATCATCAGCATCGTCACCAAGTCAGGAACCAATCAGTGGCACGGCAGCCTGTTCGAATTCATTCGCAACCGGGCCTTCGACGCGAACGACTACTTCAACGTCGAGCAGGGCCTGCCGCGGCTAGACCTCAAGCGCAACCAATATGGAGCGACATTTGGTGGTCCCATCCTGCGGGACAAGATTTTTTTCTTTCTCGCTTATCAGGGACAGCGACAGGTCAAGGCTGAGCCGATCATCGAAGCTCCTGTCTTCACGACGGCGAATTTGCAGGGCGACTTTTCCAATTCAACCGTCCCGGGTGGAACGCCTGATCCTGGGGTAGTGGCGTTTCTGGAGGCAAATCCGTATTTTGCCTCTCCCAATGGCAATGCCAGCAACGGCATCATCGATCCGACCAAATTCGATCCCGTCGCGCAAAACTACATCAAAGCCGGTCTGATCCCGTCCAATGCCAGCGGTTTGCTTTCCACCTCGGTTGACGCCGACGACGATCGCGACGAACTGACCACCAAGTTCGACTTCAACCTCAGTTCCAAAGATAAGATCTCAGCCACCATCGGCCTGAACCGATCGGGAAATATTTACGCCGGCAACTACAATCCCCTGCCGTATGCTTCCGTACCGGGATTTCCCAGCCGCACCGAAGCAAACTATTACTTCACAAACCTCGCCTATACGCGCGTGTTCTCGCCCACGCTGCTCAACGAATTTCATTCGGTCTACCATCGCAGCAACTACCTGGGTGATGAACCGGCGGTTCATTTGCCGACCGGCCCGCAACTTGGGGTGAACATCACTCCCGATCTCGCGACCGGCCCCACCAATCTATTCTTTGACACGGGACTTTACCTGGGTCTTAGCGAAGCCGGCCCGACTCGCTTTGTGGAAAACACTTTTTCATGGACCGACGCCCTTACCTGGACTCGGGGAAGGCACAACTGGAAGTTCGGAGCGGGATTCTCGCCGTATCAGGAAAACATGGTCTACGATTACTACACCAACGGCGAATTCGATTATTACACTGGCACCAGCACCGGAACCGGAAACGATTACGCCGATTTCCTGCTCGGCATTCCTGACGCGTATTTCCAGGGGGCACTCGCTCCCACCAATATCCGCAGCAAGAGCACATACGTGTTCGGCCAGGATGAGTGGCACGTGAACAAGAAGGTGATTCTGACGCTAGGCTTGCGCTACGAGTACAACTCACCCAAAACAGACACCGAGGGGCGTACGTTTTCGGTGATTCCGGGATTGCAATCGCAGCGATTCGTGAATGCTCCTCCGGACATGGTTTTCCCTGGCGACGCCGGCGCTCCCACGGGAGTTAATTTTCCCGACAAGAAAAATTTTGCGGCGCGCTTTGGATTTGCTCTCGACCCGACGGGCAGCGGGAAGACCAGCCTGCGCGGCGGCGTTGGAATCTTCTATGACATCCTGAAAGGCGAGGACAACTTGCAGTACAACGGCCAGCCGCCGTTTGTCAGCAATGCCGGGCTCTACTTCACATCGCCTAACTATTTGCCGGCATGTCAAAACCCACAGGGATGCCCAGTCAATGGGCCAGTGGGCTATATGAGCCAGCCGTTTGCCAATGCATGCGCAATGTTTAATGCACTCGGTAATTGCACGCAGCTGGGTGTTGCCAACACCTTCCCTTCGCATCCGCCGGCGGCGAATGTTGCCTTCACTCCGGACTTGCCGGTCAACAGCACCGGCTTCATCTTTCTGGATGACCCTCACCTCCGCACGCCGTACATCTACCAATACAACCTAAGCCTGCAGCATGAGCTTTTCGCCGACATTGTTCTGGAGACCAACTATGTCGGCAGCTCCGGCCACGGCCTGACGTCGCTGAAAGATATCAATCCGATGGTGCTGGGGGCGACGAACCGCCTGCTCAACCTGGCGCCCGGCAACGCGACCTGCGGAGCCGCAAACATGAATTACCCGATCTGTTACTCCTTCCTTCCGGAGTTCCAGAACGTTTCCAACTCCAACTACAACGCGTTGGAAGCCAGCCTGACGCGCCAGCCCAAGAGCTCAAAGATCGGCACTGCATACTTCACTTTCGCGTACACTTACGGCCACAGCCTGGACAACGCTTCCGGCTTCGAGCAACGCAATGCCTACGCGCCCGCCTACAACCCGGGTTTTTTCTACGCTTCCTCCGATTCCGACGTACGCCAGCGCATCAGCTTCAGCGGAGGATGGGATCTGCCCTTCGACCGCTTGTGGGCCACGGGACCCAAACGCCTGACGCAGGGTTGGAGCCTCTATCCGATCTTCACGTGGCGCACCGGATTTCCATTTGATATTCCAGCCCAATTGCCCGACCCGTACGACCCGCTCAACCCTGGGACGTCCGGCGCGGGAGATCTGCTTCTTTCCCACGCGGCTGTGGTTGGGCCGATCCGGACTTTTAATCCGAGGCAGAAGCACACTATCAATGAAATCACTTACGGAACCAATGAAACTACTGGCGCTTGCCAGATCACAACGACGCCGGTGACCGGCAACTTCATGTTCGACCCGAACGCCTTCTCCGACGTCCCTTTGGAGAACAACCCGTACTATGGCGGCACCAACCCATGCTTCCCGCAGATTGATCCCGTCAACAACCCGGGAGATCGAACCTACGGGCTGGCTCGGAATATTCTGCGAGGTCCAACCCTCACCAATCTCGACATGGCACTCGCCAAGACGACTTCTATCACGGAGCGGGTGAAACTGGAATTGCGCGTGGAGTACTTCAACGCGCTAAATCATCCTGAATTTGCCCAACCGACCGTGCTCGACGGCGCGGCCAACATCCTGGGGCCAACGTTCGGGCAGATCACGACCACGGGCAGCTTCCGCGGACCGGCGCCACGCATCGGACAGATTGCAGCCCGGCTGACTTTCTGAGCGGCATCGGATTCCTTGAGGCAGCGGGTGTGGCAGGAATTTTGGAACGCTCCGTCGACACCCGCATTTTGACGCTCTGTTTTGCCCCTGTTAGACTTTTAGTTTGTCCAACCACCGCTATTATCAGAAGGGAAGTCCGTGCGCGCAGAAACCCGCCATCAACTGAAACAGGATAAATTCAGCCGTGTCACCATCGAAGCCGCGGAGAAGACAGCTCACTGGACGGTCGAACACCGCTCCACGCTGATCATTTCGACAATCGTGGTCGCGGTCGTGCTCGCCGGCGGTCTCGGCGGATGGTATTACCTCACCACGCAGGACGAGAAGGCCAGCTTTGAACTCAATCAGGCGGTTCGCACCATGGACACGCCATTGCGGCCGGCCGGGACGCCGGCTCAGCCGGATTTCCCGACGTTTACGTCGGCGAAAGAGCGCAGCGAGGCCGCCCGCAAGCAGTTTCAGGCGATTGTGGACAAGTACCCACACACCCGCTCATCCGAGATGGCGCATTATTTTCTGGGCGTGACCGCGGCCGATCTATCCGATAAACGCGCTGCAGAGAGCAACTTCAAAGATGTGGCTTCTTCAGGCAACCGCGACATCGCCGCCGTGGCCAAGCTCGCCCTAGCCTCGCTGTATGGACAGACCAACCGCACCAAGGAAGCGGTCGCGCTTTACCAGGAATTGATCAACAAGCCCACGAATTCGGTCAGCAAGGTAACCGCGCAGCTGCAATTGGCCGATCTCTACCAGAACTCGAACCAGCCTCTCGACGCCAAGCGCGTGTACGAACAGATCAAGAAGGACAACCCCGGCAACGAAGCCGGTCAGCTGGCGACGCAAAAACTGGCAGAACTGAAATAGGGCGAGGTGACTCGCGGCTGGCGATCGCGGCCACGCCATTGCGTTTTTCGGAATCATACGCCACTGGTCACTAGCTCCTACTCCTCATTACCTTCGTAAGCCCAATCTCACTGTTTCCGTGTAAGTCCCCGGGTCGCCTCAAAGAGAATTGAAGGGGACAAACTCTCTTGGGGCGGAGCCACATGACCACCTGCCGTAGCCAGCATCTCTTCTATGCGTTCGCGCTGATCGCACTGCTTTCCGCGTCTTCTTTCGGTCAGGATTCCTCTTCGCAGAGCCTGGGAGACGTCGCCCGCCGCCTGCGCAAGGACACAACCAACGAGGTTCGCATGACCGATGCCGACGCCAAGAAGCTGTTCGAGTCGGTGGACACGATTTTTGCGTTTGCTGCGGAAGATACAGGCATGCCCAAGCGCGCCGTCGTGAAACGCCAGATGGTGACGAAGGCCGACGTCGAGAAGTTCACCACCGGCCGCCTGGCGCGGGAAGAGTTCACGCAACGATTCGCGCAGGAAGAACTCAGCATGAAGAAGCTGGGCTTTCTGCCGCGCGACTTCAATCTGCACGATTTTCTGGTCAAGTCGACCGGGCAGGAGATTGCCGGGTACTATGACGAAGAGACCAAGACCATCTCTCTGTTGAACTGGGTTCCGTGGGAGCAGCAGCAACCCATCCTCGCCCATGAACTCACTCACGCATTGCAGGACCAGAATTACGATCTGCACAAGTGGATGAGAGCGGCGTCGAAACCAGCCAGCAAAGCTTCCGACAACCAGGCCAACGATGACGGTCCGACCGCCCGCAAAGCCGTCGTCGAAGGCCAAGCCATGGTCGTATACGTCGACTATCTGCTCGCGCCAGTACATCGCAGTCTGGCCGATACTCCCGAAGTGATCTACCAGATGGAAGAGCCCGCGGTGAAGGCGGTTGCCGATTCCCAGATGCTGCACGACGCCCCCATGATTTTGCGCGAGGCGGGATCGTTCGCCTACAACGAAGGCCTGATCTTTGAAGGTGAGCTGCTGCACAAGGGCGGCAAGGAAATGGCCTTTGCCGGTGCGTTCGCCCGTCCGCCGCGCAACTCGCACGAAGTGCTGCAGCCCGAGGCCTATATCAGCGGCGAGAAGCTGCCGCGCGTCGGCGTGCCGGACTTGAAGCAGATCCTGGGCACTCAGTACGACATGTATGACCGGGGCGGCATTGGCGAACTGGACGTGCGCGCGCTGCTGAAACAGTACGGCGAACGCAGGCTGGCAAGCGACATTTCTTCCGCCTGGCAGGGCGGTGCGTACGTCACTTATCTGCGAAAGGACAGGGCCGCTACCGATTCTCCGACCACGGCGGATCTGGCGCTTATCTATGTCTCGAAGTGGAAGACGCCGCAGGCCGCCGAGCGCTTCGCACATTTCTACGCCACTGCCGTCGGTAAGCGTTACTCGACGGCGACGCTGCAGCCTGCGGCCACATGCACCGCCAACTGTCCCGTTTCAACTGCGCAGTTTTCGACCGAGGAGGGCCCGGTGGTCGTGGAATCCTGGAGTGACAACCGGGTGGTCGTTTGCGAGGGATTCGATGTGGCCACCGCCAATAAAGTGCACAGCACGATACACTACGTTGTAGACGGCGTTCAGGCGGCGATCATTCCGCAAGACGAAGATGAAATCGCGCTGCGCCTTCACAACATTCCAGCCTTCCGCGAGTTCGCGCACGGCATGGGTCGCGAGATCGTACAAGAGATGCTGCGGAGCACAGCTCCGTAGGCATTGGCTGTTTTGCGCCACAAAGCGAAACCTGTCCTCGTAACCGCCTTTGGTGCTGTTCGTGGCAAAGCGTCGTAACTCCCACCGTATCATCCTGTTCATTTCCACTTTTCCCGCCACTTCAGTACCATGTTGTTCAGTTCAGTAGCATACAGTTTCACAACTTCACCAACTGACCCCCATGGCCGACATCACGCTTCGTGTCAATGGCAACGAAAAGAAAGTCAGCGTATCCCCGGAGACTCCGCTTCTCTGGGTTCTGCGCGACACACTCGCCCTCACGGGAACAAAATTCGGCTGCGGCGCCGGCTTGTGCGGCGCCTGCACCGTCCACGTGGATGGCAGCGCCATCCGCTCCTGCTCGACACCCGTTTCGCAAGTCGCAGGCAAGAGCGTCACCACGATTGAAGGCCTGAGCACGAACGGGCTGCACGCGTTGCAGCAGGCATGGATCGCCGAAGAAGTCCCGCAATGCGGCTACTGCCAGACGGGTCAGATTATGAGCGCGGCTGCTTTGCTGGCGAAGACGCCGAATCCAACTGACGATCAGATCACGCAGGTGATGAATGGCAACCTGTGCCGCTGTGGAACCTATGAACGAATCCGCAAGGCCATCCATCGTGCGGCCAGTGGAGGTGCGCGCTGAGCCCGCTCTCACGTCGCGAATTTGTCGCCGCCGGAGTCGCGGCTGGCGCCGGCCTCGTCATCGGCTTCTATTTGCCGCACCGAGGCGAATCGAAGCAGGAATCATTCTCCCCCAACGCGTATCTGCGTATAACGCCAGACAACAAAGTCACCATTGTGGTGGCGCGGTCGGAAATGGGTCAGGGCGTCCGTACAGCTCTGCCGATGATCCTGGCCGAGGAACTTGAGGCCGACTGGAAGCAGATCGAGATTGAGCAGGCGGGCGCGAGCACGCTGTTTGGCGACCAGACGACCGGCGGCAGCGCGAGCATCCACACAACGTGGGACCCCATGCGCAAGGCGGGCGCGACCGCACGCGAGATGCTGATTTCGGCGGCGGCGTTGACCTGGGGAATGCCGCGATCTTCGTGCGTTGCAGAGAACGGTCGCATCAGGCACAGTGCTTCCGGCAGCAGTCTGGCCTACGGCGAACTGGCCAGCAAAGCCGCTGCGCTGCCGATTCCTGTCGACGTGCCGCTGAAGCAGAGCAAGGACTACAAGATTGTCGGACAGCGGCTGGCGCGCCTCGACACGCCGGCAAAAGTCAAAGGTGATGCCATCTTCGGCATTGATTTCCGCCTGCCCGGGATGAAGTTCGCCGTGCTGTCGCGCTGCCCTACAATCGGCGGCAAAGTTTCGCGGTTTGACGACAAGGAATCCAGGAAAATTTCTGGCGTCAGTTATGTCGGCAAGATTGGCGATTCCGCCGTCGCTGTGGTCGCCGACAGCGTGTGGGGCGCCATGGAAGGCCGCCGCGTGCTGAACCTCGCCTGGGACGATGGCCCGAACAAGGATCTGAATACTGCCGTGGTCACGGCCGCCTTGAAGCAGGCGGCGTCAAAGAAAGGCGCAACCGTTTATGCAGTCGGCGAGCCGGCTAAAGTTTCCGGGCGAAAAATCTCCGCGGAATATTCGTTGCCATTCATGGCCCATGCGCCGATGGAGCCGGGAAACTGCACCGCGAATTGTCAGGGCGCGAAGTGCGAACTGTGGGCGCCGACGCAGGTTCCTCAGGATTGCCGCGACTCGGTCGCGCAGGCTGTTGGCCTCGATCCCGATCAGGTGAAGGTGAACGTCACGCTGATGGGGGGAGGATTCGGCCGCCGCCTCGAGCACGACTATGCCCTCGAAGCCGCGCTGGTGTCGAAGGCGATCAACGCTCCCGTGAAAGTCATCTGGACGCGCGAGGATGACATGCGCTTTTCCACCTATCGTCCCGTGAGTTTGCATCAACTCTCGGCAACCGTGGACGGATCCGGATTTCCCGTCGCGCTGACGCATCGCCTCATTGCTCCGTCGATCACCGGGCAGAAGGGACAGCCCACTCCCGGGAACGTTGACCCTGATCTGCCCGATGAAGCGGGCCCGGTCTACAGCCTGCCGAACTACGCCATCGAATACGTGATGGCGGAAACCGCGGTCCCGCTGGGCTGGATGCGGTCGGTCTACGCGCTGCAGGCGGCGTTTGCTCTGGAAAGTTTCATCGACGAACTGGCAGTTACCGCAGGGAAAGATCCTTTCAAGTACCGGCTGCATCTGCTCCAGAGGGATCAGGACCTGCAGTACTTCACGACCACGTGGAAAACCGCGCGCATGCGCGGCGTGCTGCAGCTTGCCGCCGAGAAAGCAGGCTGGGACAAGCCGCTCCCCGCGGGCCGCTTTCGCGGCATCGCCTGTTTCGGCTGCTTCGCCACGTATATGGCCGAGGTGGTCGAGATCACGATGGAGGGTGGTCAAACAGAAAATGCCCAGCCGCGTGTGCACCGCGTCGTCGCAGCCGTCGATTGCGGGCAGGTGGTGAACCCTAGCATTCTCGAGCAACAGATTCAGGGCGGAATCGTCTTCGCATTAGCCAATGCTCTGCGCGCGAAAATTACCATCGAGAAAGGCCGCGTGGTGCAGGGCAACTTCGACGACTACGCTCCTCTGCGCATGGACGAAACGCCCGTGGTCGAGGTTTACGCCGTTCCGAGCACGGAAGCACCCACCGGCATCGGGGAGCCGTCGGTTCCTCCTCTGGCTCCGGCTCTGTGCAATGCAATTTACGCGGCCACAAAGAAGAGAATTCGGACGCTGCCGATTCTGAGCTAGGACCCGCACGATGAGTTATCCGGTGATCCGCCGCTCGATCCCCGTTCTGCACTGTGGTTTCCTTGACACTTTCCGCCGCTGCCCTTTATCCTAAGTCTTGCTCCTTGCGGTACTTACGCCCCTTGGCGTGCTTCCGCGGGCTGGTTCCGGCGACAATGCCGCGGAGGTTTCGGGAATGTTCCTCGACATTAGAGACTTGGAACTTCATCCCCTGGATTTCAAGGAGGAGTTTTTGCCCAACGCCATCGATTTGGGCGAGGACGTTCGCCAGCGGACGCCGCTGAGAACGGCCGGCCGCGCCGACGTGGTCCAGGAGCATCACGGCAAGCATCAGGTCATCAAGGACATACGCCTGCGCGGGAGCTTGTCCACCGGTCTGGAACTGGCATGTGCGCGCTGCCTGGAGCCGGTGCCGCAGGAGATCGAGCGTGAGTTCGATCTGCTCTATCGCCCGCTGGGCGCCGACGCTGGCCGCGACGAGCTTTCGGTGACCGACGCCGAAGCCGAGATCGGTTATTATCAGGGCGAAGGAATTCTGCTGGAAGATGTTTTGCGCGAGCAGGTGCTGCTCGCCTTGCCCGTGAAAATCACCTGCCGGCAAGAGTGCAAGGGCCTGTGCCCGCGGTGCGGCAAGAATTTGAATCAGGAAGCCTGCTCCTGTGCGGTTCCGGCGGAAGATCCGCGGTGGGCGGCATTGAAGGACATCCGCGGCCGGCTGGAACATTGAAACCGAGCAATCAGCGGTTGGCAATTAGCAGTTAGCCAACGCAGTCTCCGCAAAGCTAGTGGCTAACTACCAATTGCTAACTGCTATTCAGGCGATTTCGCCTATAAAGGAATCAAAGCATCATGCCGAATCCGAAACGTCGTCATTCTCAAAAACGCACCTCAACCCGGCGCGCGCACGACGCGCTCAAGGGCCATTCACTTTCTGAATGCCCCAACTGCCACGAGAAGAAAATGCCGCACCGCGCCTGCCCCAAATGCGGGTACTATAAGGGACGCGAAGTTCTCGAGGTCGAGGAAGCCAGCTAGTTCCTGACACACCATGCCTAGCGTGATCGCGCTGGATGCGATGGGTTCCGACCGCGCGCCCAAGCCTGAGATCGAGGGCGCCTTGCATGCGGCACTCCAGTACGGCGTGCGCGTGTTGCTCGTGGGCCCGGAAAACTTGCTTCGTGCCGAACTGAACCGTCATTCCTCGGCCGCGCGCCTGCCGATAGAAATCGTCCACGCCAGCGAATACATCACAATGGAAGACAAGGTGGAGGCCATTCGCGCCAAGCGCGACAACTCCATGCGCGTCGGCCTGCGCCTGGTACGCGAAGGCCGGGCTAACGGATTCGTCACTGCCGGCAACACCGGCGCGGCCATGGCGACGGCCAAGATTGTGCTGGGCGCGGTACCTGGTGTCGATCGTCCCGCGCTGGCTGCGGTTTTCCCGACTGCTCCGGGAAATCCAGCGATGCTGCTCGACGTCGGCGCGAACGTGGACTGCACGCCGGAGAATCTCGAGCAGTTCGCGATCATGGGCGACATTTATTTCCGCGCCATGTTTTCCATGTTCGGGAAAAAGTCGGGGACGCCGGGGCCGCGCGTAGGCCTGCTCTCCATCGGCGAAGAAGAAGGCAAAGGCAACGACCTTACCCGCGAGGCATTTCGGTTGCTCAAGCAACTGCCGCTGAACTTCGTGGGCAACGTGGAAGGGCGCGATTTGTACAACGGCCAAGTCGACGTCATCGTGGCCGATGGTTTCGTCGGCAACGTCGCTTTGAAAATCTCCGAAGGTGTGGCCAACCTGGTGCGCACGGCACTGAAGGAGTCGCTCAAGGCCACGATCACCCGGCAGGTGGGAGCCTTGCTTTCGCGCAGCGCCTTTACTGACTTCAAAAAGCGCCTCGACCATACCGAATATGGCGGCGCACCGCTGCTCGGCGTTAAGGGAGTCTGCATCATCACGCACGGTTCGTCGAACGGCAACGCCATGAAAAATGCCGTGCGCGTGGCGGCCGAGCTTTCCGGGCGCGGCATCAACGATTCGATCGAGCGCGGGCTGGCCGTGCTGCACAGAGCGGCGGTTGAGACCGTCGGCGTGCAACCGCGCTAGGGCCGGCTGCGCGAGTGACGTCGCTGCCGCATTCAGTAGCCGCCACCAAGCATTTTCGAACCATCACCTATGTCGAACTCAAACCACTCCATCGCGTTGCTCTTCCCCGGCCAGGGCTCCCAGGTGGTCGGAATGGGCAAAGATCTCGCGGAAAAATATCCGGTCGCTCGGCAGACATTCGAAGAAGCCGATGAGGCCCTCGGCTACAAGCTTTCGCAAGTTTGCTTCGAGGGCCCGGAAGAGCAGCTTCGCCTGACCGAGATCACTCAGCCCGCAATTCTCACGGCCTCAGTAGCTGCACTGCGAGTCCTGGAAACTCGCCTGCCGAAACCGGCATTCGTGGCGGGGCACAGCTTGGGTGAATATTCGGCGCACGTCGCCGCCGGTACAATCAGTTTTGCCGATGCGGTGCGCTCCGTCCGGCAACGCGGGAAGTACATGCAGGAAGCCGTGCCCGTAGGCGTGGGCACCATGGCAGCAATCCTGGGCATGGATCTCGCGAAAGTCACAGCAGTCTGCAAGGACGCGCGCCACGGAGAAGTCTGCGACCCCGCCAACATCAACTCGCCCGAACAGATCGTGATATCCGGCAACACGGCCGCAGTGGAGCGTGCCGCAAAACTTGCCGACGAGCGCGGCGCCAAGCGGGCCAAACTGCTGCCCGTCAGCGCTCCCTTCCATTGTTCGCTGATGAAGCCCGCGCAGGACCGTCTGGAAGCGGACTTGAACACGCTGACCTTGCACAAGCCGGCTTGCCCAGTTGCCTGCAACGTCGATGCGGACCTCGTCACCGACGAAGCCCGCGCGCGCGACACACTCGTGCGCCAGGTCACGGGCTCAGTGAAATGGGAGCAATGCATTCATCTGCTGATCGGCCACGCCGTGCAAACGTTTATTGAAGTTGGTCCAGGGAAGGTTCTCTGCGGACTTATGCGCCAGATCGACCGCTCGAAGACCGCTATGAATGTCGGGGATGAAGCTTCACTGGCGAAGACTCTCGCGTCGCTTGCATGAGCGATTTCTAACAAACTCCCACAGTCGTAACCCAGCAGAAACATCCTCAGTGATCTTGTCCCTTTCAGTTCACACCTTCACACTGCCCACGTGGACCAGCCCGGCATCTGGGTGAGAGCGATTCTCCGACAGAAGAATCTCTCAGGTACGTGCATCGCGGTCTGTCCACAAAACGGAGAGAATCCCGCCATCATGAAGATCAAAACTCTTTTTGTTATGACCGTTGCGCTGTTGGCCGTTGCTTTGGCGTCAGCGCAGATTAGGCCAACAAGTGGCAAGGTGCTGGTACCCGCTTCGAGTATCGAGAAACCTACCGATGTTGGGCGGTCGGCTCACACAAACGTTCAACTGTTCCTTCCTGCCGAGCCTCTGCTGAACCACCAGACCGCGGGCCCGCCGTATCCCGGTTATGCCTACGAGACGCCGGCCTCGCTGGCGTGCGTATACGGGCTTGTGAGTCAGGTTACGGGCTGCAATCCCAACAAGGCGACAGCGGTCCCTTCGGGTGGAAGCAGGATAATCGCGATTGTCGATGCCTACGACGCGCCCAATGCAGCCGCCGATCTGGCAGCATTCTCCGCACAGTTCCGGTTGCCGCAGGCGAACTTCCAGGTCGTCTATGCCGACGGAACAGAACCGGAATACGACATCGGATGGGAGCTGGAAGAATCGCTCGACGTACAGTGGGCGCATGCCATGGCTCCCGGCGCGCAGATCGTCCTGGTGGAAGCGGCGTCCAACAGCTTTTCTGACCTGATGGCTGCCGAGGACGTCGCCAGCGCCATGGTCAATGCCGCCGGCGGCGGAGAAGTCTCCAACAGTTGGGGCGGAAGCGAGTTCTACGGCGAAACGACGTATGACTCACACTTCGTCAAGTCGGGCGTTGTGTTCTTTGCCTCTGCGGGCGATTTTCCAGGCACAGCCTGGCCGGGCACATCCGCGAACGTAGTCGCGGCAGGAGGAACAACCGTGCGCCGCAACCCATCCACGGGCAACTACATTGCAGAGGCTCCATGGGACTCGGCCGGTGGCGGCCTCAGTGCGCTGGAACCGCGTCCGAGCTATCAGAGCGGAATTTCCAATATCGTCGGCAAATACCGGGGAGTTCCTGACCTGTCCTTTGATTCGAATCCGATCACCGGCGTCTGGATCTATGACACGAATGCAGGTGGATGGAACATCGTGGGCGGGACAAGCGTGGCCTCGCCGTCTTTGGCCGGCATCATCAACCTCGCCGGCAGCTTCTCTACCTCGTCGAATGCGGAGCTGACGACGATCTACAGCAAGGCCACCGTAACGGCGGACTACAACGACATCACGTCCGGCTACTGCGGGCCTTATGCGGGATACAGCGCTGGCACTGGGTGGGATTTCTGCACGGGAGTTGGCACGAACAAAGGGAAGGCGGGCAAGTAGGTCCTGGCCTGAACAAAACGGCCCACTTGAGAGTTGAGTAGGCCGCTATTTTTTGGTCGACGAGCGATTTATTCGGGCAAGTCTGCTAGCGGAAAACCAGTTCGCAGGGCGGGAAGCTCAGCGTCTTGTCGGATTTTTCGAACCAGACCTGCGCATGCTCGGCGCGGTCGTTCACGACGACATCAACGACGACACCGCTGCCGCCGCCGGGACAAGTGCTGGCTCCGAAAACTTTCTGGGTCTTGATGATTCCCCACTCGCCACCCGGACCCCAGTCGCGATAGAAATCGCCGAACGGATATTTCGGGTGCCTTTCAGGATGCTGTCGCCAGTCCGGATCGTGCATCCAGATGCCGTAGGCGGTGTTGTAATCCTGCTTCTGCAGCGCGTCAAAAAACTTGCCGACGACACGCTCTTCCGGCCAGTAACGAAACCACCAGGCCAGTCCAGACAAGAAAACGAGCAAAGCGATCGCCACAATGATCTGCATCCGGCGTTTCCGCTCTTTTGCGTGATCGTACTCTCTGGCGTCGAGCAGCGTCATGCCTCTAGCATAACGGACACAGGGGACAAGCGAAAAGTTCCTGGGAGCTGTTACAGCGTTCGTTTGAACAGCGGAATCGCAATCCCCAGCGTGATCGCCGCGAAAATCGTGAGGAACGCCATGTCTCCCCATACCGCCGTGAGCGTGGTCTCCTTCAGCAGCAGGCACTTGAAGCCGTCGACCGCATACGTGAACGGATCGCCCTTAGCAATTACGCGCAGCCACGGCGGAAACGCCTGAATGGGATAGACCGAGCCGCTGGGGAAAAACAGCAGCGTGTTGAGGATGCCGAACATGGCGCGCGGCACCAGCGGATCTTCGATGCGCACCATCAGCAGGAACATCATGGTGTTGAACGCCAGCGACGTCAGCGTGATCATGATCAGCAGACCGAACATGGTGATGGGGTTGAAAATCGTGCCCACGCCCGCCAGCATCGACCCGATGACCACGATGACCACCCCGGTCATGACCGCTTTAATCGCGCCCGCAAGGTTCAGGCCGAGCACAAGTTCCAGCTTTGTAATGGGCGTGACCAGATAGCCTTCGTGCACGCCACGCGCCTTGTCGTCGATGTAGAGCATGCCGCCGCCGATCATTACCGAGACGAACATGGCCAATGCCAGCGAGCCCGGCAGCAGGTACTTCATGTACTCGATATATGGGTAGAGTTCAACGATATCGAGCGCCGTCTGCTGCAAAATGCGTGGCGAAACTGTCGGCTGGTTGAGCGCATTGGTCAGATCGGTCAGTTCGGCTTCTACCGCAGAGCTCATGAAGTTGTCGCTGTTATCGACGACCAGAACGATGCGGGGATGATTCTCCTCGTAGACGCGGCGCGAAAACTGCGGCGGAATGATCACTGCGCCCTGCAGCCGACCGTTGCGAACGTCCTCCTGAGCCTGCTTGTCGCTGTCGTAAGGGATCGGAGTAAATGTGCGGATATTCGCGCGTACGGCATCGAAGGCCTCACGAATCCGCAGTGCCTGAGGACCACCGTCTTGATCTACGATGGCGATCTTCGCGTCGTGAATTTTTCCGCCGAAGGCATTGCCCAGGATGATCAGCTGCACCAGCGGGAAAATCATCGACGCCAGCATCAACGCAGGCGAGCGGAAGAACTTGCGCATCTCGCGCTCGACAATGGCCATGATCCGATTCATAGTTAGTCCTGAGTCCCAAGCTACGGTTGCAAACCCGGCCGCTGCGGCATCACGAAGCCGTACCCTTTTTGCAATTCGTCGCGTAGCTGCCGCCCGGTGTAGTGCACGAAGACGTCGTCCAGCGTCGTGTTCTGCACCGAAAGCGACTTCACCTGCACTCCGGCCGTAACTGCCATTTCCACCAGCTCCGTCGTGGTGCGCGAGCCGTTTCCCGTCAAGACGCGGTACATGCCCGCGCCTTCATGCTGCACGGAAGTCACATCGTCGAGCGTGTGCAGGCGCTGCTCCCAATCTGCCGGAGGATTTTCGAACTGCACCTCGATCACGTTCGATCCGGGCACACTCGCCTTCAGCGCCATGGGCGTGTCGAGCGCCACGAGCTTGCCATGATCCACGATCGCAATCCGGTCGCAGAGACGATCAGCTTCGTCCATGTAGTGGGTTGTGATCAGAATCGTCAGCCGCCGGTGCTCCTTAATGTTGCCAAGCATTTCCCACACCGCGACGCGTGACACTGGGTCAAGACCGGTCGTCGGCTCGTCGAGAAAGAAAATGCGCGGGTGATGCACCAGCCCGCGGGCAATTTCCAGCCGCCGCCGCATTCCGCCGGAGAGCGTCTTCGTCTGCGCATTGCGCCACTTCGTCAGGTCCACGAGCTCCAGCAGTTCGCTGATCGATTTTTCGCGCTCTTTCGCCGGAACGTCGTAGAGCTTGGCGTAAATGCTCATGTTCTCTTCGACGGTCAGGTCCAGATCACTCGTCAGCGCCTGCGGAATCACGCCAATCAGGCGGCGCACGGCATTCGGCTCCTTCGTCACGTCGTGTCCGGCGATTCGCCCCGCGCCCGATGTGATCGGGATGAGAGTGGTCATCATGCGGATCAGTGTCGACTTCCCTGCACCGTTCGGGCCGAGCAGCCCGAAGATTTCGCCTTCTTTCACGCTGAACGTAACGTCGTCTACGGCTGCGAAATCGCCGAACTTCTTTACGATGTGTTCGACTTCGATGGCCGACGGCGCATTGGGATCGTAGACCGGCTTCTCCAACAGAGCACCGTTCGTCATGACGGCGGCGCCTGCCGCTTTTGCTTCGAGTTTGGAAGCTCGCTCCGCCATTATTGCTGCCCAGCCGCCTGCACGCTTTGCGGCGCGCTGCCCTTCAACTGCGCGGGCGATACCAGCACTTCGGCCGTCATTCCCGGCACGTACGCGCCTTTCGGATTGTCGAGACGAGCTTTGAGAATGATGGTTTTGATGTCGCGCTTGCGCCGGCTCACGTCGCGCTGCGTGGCGTAATCGCCCTCCACGCCTTTGAAGAAGACTTTGCCGCTTGTAATCGTGCCTCCGGGCAGGCGCACGCGCAGAGTGTCGCCATACCCGATGTGGTCGGCGTAGGTTTCAGGAATCGCCGCCCGCACCCAGGTGTCGTTCAGATCCACAATCGTGACGATCGGCGCGCCGATGTTAACCACTTCTCCTTGGCGGGCCGCGCGCACAGAAACCGTTCCGGTTACCGGCGCCACAACGTGCGTGTAGCCCAGTCGAACCGCCGCCTGATTCTTCTGCTCAATCGCATTCTTGAGATCGGCTTCCGTCGCCGCCACGGTGCTCTTCGCTGCGTTTGCCTGATAGGTGCGCGCGCGCGCGGCGTTCAGATCAGCCTGGGCGGCATTCACCAAGTCTTGCTGTGCCTGCACACTGGCTTGCGCTGCCTGCAAGTTCGTTTCGGCCTGCACCCGCTCCTGATCGGAGACCACACCTACCTTGGCGAGTTCCACGGCGCGGCGCGTATCGCTCTCTGTGCGTTCGAGTGTGGCCTCCGCCTGCAACAGCTGCGCCTTCGCCGACGAAAGTTTCGCTTCCGCGTTGGCTACGTCGCTCGAAGTTGAACCCGAAGTCGATTTTTCCGTGTGCTCCATCTCCGCGACTTTATGCTGCAGGCTGTAGATGTTGGCCGTGGCCGCCGCTTCCTGCGCCTGCAATTCCGACGGATCAAGTTCTGCGATCAGATCTCCCGCCTTGACCGGCGTGCCTTCATCGACGAGCAGTTTCTGAATTCGGCCTTCAACCTGTGCGCTGACGATGACCTGGTTCGCGTCGACCGTGCCGATCAGCACGAGATCCGGCGAATGGTCGGTCGAAAAATAGTAGTAAGTCGCCGCAATGACGAAGATGATTCCCAGCAAAATGAAAAAGCGATTGCGCGCACTCATAAGCGTGCTCCTTGTATGGCGTTGGGTTTGGCTCGGAACAACGCTGCAGAGATGAAATCCAGAACCGCGGCGCGCCGTTCGGCGATCCGCTCCGGGGTCAAAGGGTTGAAACCGACAATTCTCTGCATCATGGGAGCGCTGCTGAAATAGAAAACGATCATAGCCACCATGGAGGGGACGAAATGCACGGGATTGACCGAACGAAATTCGCCGGCCGCGATGCCTTTCTGAATCAGTTCGCTGACCTTCCTAAAGATAGGACGAATGTAAGCGTTGATTATTTTGTCGATGTGCGAAGAATGGCCCTCGCGCGCCCGCATCATTTCGCGTTGCATCAGCCGGGGATACAACTGGTTCGACGCGATGAAATCAAAATAGGCCATGGCATACTCGAGAACCTTCTCCCGGGGCGGCAGATTGCTGTCGAGCACCTGGAAGACCGCGTTCTTCAACCCGCCAAAGGCATCGTCAAGCACGGCGCCGTAGAGCGTCTCTTTGTCCTTGAAGTAGTAATAGAGCAGGGCCTTGTTAACGCGGGCTTCGCGGGCAATGGAATCGGTGCGCGCCCCGGCGATGCCGTGTTCAGCAAACTCCAGCGCGGCGGCCTGCAAAATGGCCGCGCGGCTCTCCTCCGGCTGGCCGCGCGAGCCCATGCGGCGGTGAAGCACGTGATGATGCTGAAA
>JASHPH010000001.1 GCA_030038255.1 Candidatus Sulfotelmatobacter sp.
AATCCAGCGCGACGAGCCGCTTTTCGAAATCTCGACGGACAAGGTCGACGCGGAAATCCCTGCTCCAGCCTCCGGCGTTCTGCAGGAAATCAAGGTCGGCGAAGGCACAACCGTCGGCGTGAACACCGTCGTCGGCACCATTGCGGTGGATGGCGAATCTGCCGCACCAGCGAAGGCCGCGCCCGCTGCCGAAAAGCCGGCCGCCGCGAAAAAAGAAGAGAAAGCAGCGCCAGCTCCACCACCCGCACCAGTCGCCCCGTCTGCCGCTGCGGTCGTTCGTGCTAGAGAGGAGGAGGAAGCGCGATCCTCTCCGCTCGTCCGCAAGATTGCCCGCGAACACGGCATCAGCCTGTCCCAAGTCCCAGGCACTGGGCTCGGCGGCCGCATCACCAAACAGGACATCATGCAGTTCATCGAGAGCCAGGGGGCGGCTCAACCTGCTGCTGCGCCATCTGCGCCCTCTCAGCCTGTGGCCACTGCTCCTGCCCAACGGCCCGCCGTGCCAGCTCCCTATCCCGGCGATCTCGTCCCCATGACGAACATGCGCAAGCTGATCGCCAAGCACATGATCGAGTCGCGGCGCACGAGCGCGCATGTTCACTGCATGTACGAAGTAGACTTCACCCGCATCGTAAACCTGCGCAACAAGCAGAAGGCTGGATTCGAGCAGCGCCACGGCGTCCGCCTCACCTACATGCCCTTCTTCGTGCGCGCCGCCATCATGGCCCTGCAGCAGTGGCCGATCATCAACGCCAATATCGAGGGCGAGAACATCCGCTACCACCGCAACATCAACGTCGGCATCGCCGTTGCGCTCGATTGGGGGCTCATCGTTCCCGTCCTGAAGAATGCCGGCGACCTCAATTTCCTCGGCCTGCAGCGCGGCATCACCGACCTTGGCGAGCGGGCCCGCACCAAGAAACTCAAGCCAGAAGATGTCGAGGGATCGACCTTCACGGTCACAAATCCCGGCCAGTTCGGCGCCGTGTTCGGACTGCCCATCATCAGTCAGCCCAATTCTGCCATTATGGGCGTGGGTGGCATCACGAAGATGCCGCTCGTCATTACCGATAAAGACGGCACGGATTCCATCGCCATCCGCTCTGTCGTCCACCTGACGCTCGGCTACGATCACCGCCTCATCGACGGTGCCGTTGCCGACCAGTTCATGGCGCAGGTAAAGAAGAATCTCGAGACTTGGAGCGAAGAAATCGGATAAGGCCCGAAGAAATCGGATAAGGCTCGCGGAAATCGGACAAGTCCGAAAACCCCTCGTCGAAACCAGCGTGCCGAAGTACGGCGGGCGAGATGTCGCCGGCGAGAGTGTTGTGTGAGGCGGCTAGCAACGGAATCTATGCCCAATTGCATCCCACATTACCGCAGCCTGGAAAGCCATGTGGTACGGTGCCTGGTGGCATGGGCCTGTACGGACCTTGCTGATTCCGGTTGCGCCATCTACACTTACAGTTTTCTACTTTATTCAACGGCGTCTCCTGCGCGACGGCAAACGCGCAGTCTGGACCAATACTGACGAGCAGTTCACTGGTGGGTTGCATGGGTAGGTTCGATGAGTAGATTGCGTTCGAGCATGCCGTGGCTCGGCATGGCATTGATTACCGTCCTGGCGTTCTCCGGCTGCGGCGGACACAAGCCGCCTGGCGTCTCGCCATTCGCAGGAAGGGTGACCCTTATTCCCTCCCCGACCGCGTCGCTGCAGCAGGGCAGCGTAATTACGTTCACTGCTTCGGCCCAAAACGGCTCCGGTCAAAATGTGGCTGGAACCTTCACGTTTACGTCCAGCGATACCTCGATTCTGAATATCGCCCCCAACGGCGCCGCTTGCGGCGGCCACTGGGACGCCACCTTCAGCATCTGCACTCCGGGGGCAACCGGCCTGGCTTTGGTGACCGCCACCGCTTCCTCTTCATCGATCACCAGCGCAACCACGCTGGTCTACGTTCACCCGCCCATCGACAACATCACTGTGAACGGCATCCTGATCAACGGTCTGGCCATCCAGGAGCCCTGCCTGTCACAGAGCGAAACCATGACGGTGGAGGCCCATGCCTTCAGCCAGGGCGTCGACATCACCTCGTCGGTGGGCCCGTTCATCTGGACGGCGAACAACAGCAGTGTGGGGAAGATTACTCCGTTGCTCGAAAATGTTTCCTACCAGGGTGTCACTTACAACGTCGCCACGAACCAGGCGACGGTCACCGCCGTTACGCCCGGCATTACCCAGATCTATGCCGAGGCCAGCGGTGTGTTCAGCACTTCGTTCCAGCAACCCCCGCCCGGCACCAACCTGAATTACTTTGAGACGTGTCCCATCCAGAGCATTAAGCTGGAAGTGGGGCAAGCCGGCTCCGGGATAACCAGCTTCGAGGTCACCAAAGGGGGAACGACTCTCACGCAAACCATCGTAGCCACCGTCACCGATGTGATGGGGTTCACGTCTCTCCCCAACACCGATGGCGCGATTGTTCTGAGTAATATCCCGTTGACCTGGACCTCCTCGCAGTCTGGAGTGATCGCGCCGGGGTCGAACTGCACGCTCTCCTGTGCCGTGACCCTTCCCTCAACTGGCGCTGCAGCCATCACCGCTTCGTGTTCGCCCCCCACTTGCAACATCGGGTTCCCGCTGACTCCCACAGGTCTTTTCCCGCCGCAGGCAGTCTATCCGGCCACAACTATCTCTGGCCTGGTGATCGGATCTACCGCTTCGGCCTCGATGCTGGCCAGCAGCTTTGGATGCTCCAGTTTGCCGCCCTCCACCTGCACGACTGCGTTTTACAACGTCGCGACAACGAAAGCTCAGGCGGGTAGCCCCAGCGCGGCGCCTTCTTCTCCCAACTCCCTGCTCTTCGACCTCGCAGGCGACAAGGCCTACATGGGCAGCCAATTCGGAGCGCTTGCAGTGGCTCCCGGAAATGTGGGCGGCACTAGCTCCCCATTTTCGCCGCTGAGTTCGGTGACTGGCCAGGTGTTGGCCGTGTCTCCCAAGGGAGACATGGCTGTCTTTTCGGACACCGTGCATTCTCCGAACCAGGTTTACATCACGATATCCTCGGGCCAATCGCTCAACGTTGTCGCGCTCAACATTAACGGAGCCTCGGCCGCGGGCTTTTCGCCGGACGAGTTGAAAGCCTTCATCTTCGGATTCGACAACAACGACAATCCGAATCTTTACGTGTATTCCAGCCTGCAATCTTTGCAGATCATCCGGCCGCTGGCGCTGCCGCAGGTGGACGCCATTGCTTTTTCCAATAACGGCGCCTTCGCGTATGTGGCGGAGTCTTCTCCGAGCACAGGCGCGGCAAGTCTCACTTTATTCGACACCTGCAACAATCAGGTGGCGGCCACGGTCGCTTTACCCGCGGCTGCCAAGGTCATGAAAGTATTGCCCTCGCCGCTACTCAACGGCCTGGACACTTCCGGCTACCTCATCCCCAACGGCGAACACGTACTCATTCTCGACGCGACCGGCATTGATATCCTCACGACCCAGCAGATGGGGACCGGCTGCCCCTTGACCGCGAGTTTCATCAGCGGCGCGCCTGCGCCCGTCCTGGTGCAACGCCTCCAGTTCGAGCAGGGGACCGTCGAGGCCATTAATTTCTTCGTGTCTCCCGACGCCAGCACGATTTATGTGATGGCCAGCAACCAGAACTCAATTCTGACCTATTATTTCCCCGCCGCTGCCTGGGTCGGTGGCATCCCTCTGCACAACAACGCGGCGCCAGTGACCGGCGGGGCCACCATCGACACTGGGTTTATTCTGGTCGCCGGCAACGACGGCTTGCTGCACCAGGTGACGACCGGGCTAAACGGCAGCGACCTCATTCCATTTCAGTTTCCCAACTTGCCCGATATCCTGAATCCGTTTTGTATCGAGGGTGGACTGACCGCCGGGCCATGTTCGTTCGATCTGCTGGTGGTGAAGCCATAAGGAGGGTGGGCGGGTTTCGCCTCGCTATGAGAGTGCAGCACTAAGGAGGGATTGGGAGTGCGGTGACCGCTAGCCACTGCGTCCAAGCTCTTTTCCTACACTATCAAGGACCCCGTTAACGAAGTGCACCGACTCGGGTGTCGAAAACTTACGCGCAATTTCCAGCGCTTCATTGATCACCACCGCCCGCGGCGTCTCCGGATACGCCAGAAATTCAGCGACGGCCGCACGCAACAGATTACGGTCCACCGCCGCCATGCGCTCCATGCGCCAGTGTTCGGCGTGACGCTCGATCAGGCCGTCAATCTCGCTGCTTCGGTCGGTGGCAACGCGAAACAGGTCCTCGGCAAACCCCCGCACCTCGGCGCTAGCCGTCCCATGCTCGGCCCAGAACGTCCGCCGCACCTCCTCAGCGTTCTGCTTGCCCATGTCGGACTGGAACAGCATCTGCAGCGCCAGTTCCCGTGATTTCCTTCGAGTGCCCATAGCTTGTGTAGGGACGGACGAATTCGTCCGTCCCGCGGGCGCGAGCCCGCGTTATTCATTTGAGTCTGCAGTCGTCAGTGTAATGCAGGAAGGAACTACTTGCGCTTTTTTGCACGCTCAACTTTAGCGTTGTCATTCCGACGCTTCGCCGAGCGAGAAGGAGGAACCTGCTTTTTCCTGACCACTGACTGCTGAGTGCTGACTGCCGTTTTCAACGATGCCATCTCCACCGCGGCCAGCGCCGCTTCGAACCCCTTGTTCCCCATTTTCAGCCCGGCGCGATCGATGGCCTCTTCCAGTGTGTCGCAAGTCAGAACGCCGAACGCGTGCGGAACGCCCGTCTCCTGCGCCGACTGCCCAATCCCGCGCGTGACCTCGTTCACGATGACGTCATAATGCGCCGTGTCCCCGCGCAACAGACAACCGATGCAGATGATGGCATCGTATTTCTTTGTCTCGGCGAGTGTGCGCGCGGCGGAGGGAATCTCAAACGCTCCCGGCACCCGCACCACGGCAATGTCTTTCTTCTTCGCGCCGGTTCGCAGCAAGCCATCGCATGCGCTCAGCAACAACCGCTCCGTGATAAATGCATTGAATCGCGAGACCACAACCGCGAAACACTTTCCCGACGCGTCCAGCTCCCCTTCGATCGCGGCAACCGCCGGCGCCGGAGGCTTTTCGACTTTCAATTTGATTTTCTTCTCCGTGACTCCGTGTCTCCGTGGTGAACTTAATTTGGATCCGTGTCTGTCTGCGTGCATCCGTGGCGAAGAAGTTATTTGCCTTTGAATTGCGCCGGTCGCTTCTCCAGAAACGCCTTCGTTCCTTCGGTCTTGTCTTCCGTCGCGCAGCACACGCCGAACAGCGTCGCCTCCAGATACAGCCCCTCGGCGAGGGTCATCTCCATGCCTTTGTTAACGGCTTCCATCGCATACTGCACCGCCAATGGGGCGTTCGCGATGATCTTCGCCGCGATTGCCTCGGCGCGCGGAATCAGATCGGCAGGCGCCGTCACTTCGTTCACCAGCCCGATGCGATGCGCCTCCTGCGCCGTGATCATTTCGCCGGTCAGCACCTGTTGCATGGCGAGTCCTTTGCCGATCAGCCGCGGCAGCCGCTGCGTCCCGCCGTAGCCCGGGATAATGCCCAGCTTCACCTCAGGCTGGCCGAGTTTCGCACTCTCGCTCGCCAGGCGCATGGTGCAGGCCATGGCGATCTCGCAGCCGCCGCCGAGCGCGAAGCCGTTGATGCACGCAATCACCGGCTTGCCCAGATTCTCAATCAAATTGAGCACCGACTGCCCGCGATGCGTATATTCCTTGCCGCTGACCGCATCGTGCTTGGACAGTTCGCCGATGTCGGCGCCAGCAATAAACGCCTTCTCACCCGCGCCGGTAAAAATAACGACGCGAATCGCCTTGTCGCTCTTGATATCATGAAACACCGCTCGCAACTCCTCCATGGTGGCCATGTTCAGCGCATTGAGCACCTTCGGCCGGTTGACGGTAACGTACGCAATCGCATTTTTCTTTTCGAAAATGATGTTTTCGAAGTTCATAAGTTCAACCTTCCGCGGATTCACGCGGATGAAAACGAATCAAAATGGCTTGCCGGTGGTTCGCTGTCGGATGATTCGCTCTCGTATGGTCTCCGGAGGGACCTCAATTCTGACTTCAACGACTACTCTGCGTTCCGCCTTAGAGTAGGGTCCCCGCCTGCCCTGTCACAATACGTAATCGACCTCGATGCGGCGTCCCACCTTGTAATATCTGTCATCGTTCCCCGAACGCCCGTAGCGGCTCCAGTTCATCTCCCCGCCAGAATCGCAGCGCATTGTGAATTCGGGCCAGTCATTCATGCTTCCCATGTAACGCCTGGTGATGACGCCCGCACAGGTCTGTATGGGCTGTTCGGCGGACGAGACCACTCGCCAGTCATCTGCATGTGTCTGATCATCCTTGAGGCTGTAGACAACTCGCAACGGGGCCCGAGTCACAACCTTCCTCCGTGGTGAAACTGCCTTTCAATCCGCGTTCATCCGCTTAAATCCGTGGCCAAAGAAGTTACAATTCTTGCGCCCTTGGCTTCTCCGGGTCCGAGTAATCATAGAATCCCTTGCCCGACTTCCGCCCGTACCACCCTGCCATCACTAGCCGCTTCAAGAGCGGTGGCGATGCGAACCGCCGCTCCTTGAACTCGTCGTACATCACGTGCGTGATGTAGTACGTCGTGTCGAGCCCGACGAAATCCAGCAGCGTAAACGGCCCCATCGGATACCCGCAGCCCAGCTTCATCGCGTTGTCGATGTCCTCAATCGACCCGACGCCCTCTTCATATGCGCGGATCGCATCGAGCAGATACGGTACCAGCAGCCGGTTCACGATGAACCCGGTCTTGTCCGACGTGCGCACCGGAACCTTGCCCAGCTTTTTCGCGAACTCGTACGCCGTCTCGTAAACGGCATCGGCGGTCGCTATCGTGCGCACCACTTCCACCAACTTCATCAGCGGCACGGGATTAAAAAAGTGCAGTCCGATGAACCGCTCCGGCCGCTTGGTCGCCGCCATCAATTCGGTGATCGAAATAGAAGAAGTGTTCGACGCGAAGATGGCCCCTTTTTTCACGATCTCATCGAGCGAGCCGTACATCTCCCTCTTCTGCGGAACGTTCTCGATGATCGCCTCAATCACAATGTCGCAATCGGCCAGGTCAGCCTTGTTCGTCGTGCCTTTGAGTCGCGCCCGCGCCGCATCTTTCTGTTGCGCCGTGATCCCGCCCTTCTCGACCGGCCGCTCGGCAAACTTGGCCAGCGATTTCTCAATCCCGGCGAATCCCTTGTCGAGAAACTTCTGCTCGACCTCCAGCACCGTAACGTCGAATCCAGCCATCGCGCAAACCTGCGCAATGCCAGAACCCATCAACCCACAACCCAGAACACCAACTTTCTTAATCGTCATATGTGTCCCCTGTGTCGTAGTACGCCCCGCAGCCGTTGCACACAAACTGCCACGTGAGGCCACCGTACTGAGAGCGTCCCCAATGGCCATTTACGAACGTCCCAGTCCTACCACACTGATAGCAAGATGAGGGCGCCCGCGTGTCGGCTAAGACAAAACTGAACCGCTCCTCCTTTTCGGCTTCGGTCATTAACGCGTGATCAGGAGGTTTCTTGAAGGGTTTGCTTTTGTTCAGTTCAACTAACGCGGCGGCAAGGCTGTTGAAGACATGGATATCCGATTTTCGAAGTCGCAGCTCTTCTAGCTCTTCCTGCAGCGACGGATTTAGAAAAACGACATTGTCGAAGCTCGACGAGTAGTCCGTATCTTTTGTGACGATCCACACATCATCGTCATCGGACAGAGCCGCCTTAAGTTGCTCCCAGCTTATCTGATCTCCTAGGGGGTCCCCCTTTTTCCCGGGCGGGTTGCCACGTTCCCTGCGTGATCGTGCTCGCTCCAATTCGTCGCGACTGCAGTCTTTAGCCTTGCGGAGGATTTTTCCGAGGGCCACGGAGACAACATCTGTGGAACCCGCAACCGCAGTTACCCGGTCTCTGATGAGCTGTGAGAAGTTGTTTTTTGCTACCTGAATCTGCGGTTTGTCCAGCATAAAGGGCCATTTTTGCCCGAACTTGGCCTGATAGTCAGCAGCAAGAGAAGCCGAGAGCCCAGCCTTGCTAGGATCGACTCGTTTTACGAGTTCTTGGCAGGTGGCAAGCGTAACATTGAGCTTGTTCCGGTTAACTTCATCTCTGATCTGCTTCGTGACAAACACATCGTCCGCAATTTCCTCGAGTGAGGGCAGGATCTCGGAGAACTCGCGCAAGTCCAGCCGATAGAACTCGAGATAAATATTTGCGTCAATGAATATCTGTCGCATTGGCTGGCTAAATCAATTCATACTTTCTACCACCATCGCGATCCCCTGGCCGCCGCCGATGCACGCCGTCGCCAGCCCATACTTCTTCTTCCGCCGCCGCAATTCGTATAGCAGCGTGATTACCAGCCTCGTTCCGGTCGCGCCCAGCGGATGCCCCAGCGCTATCGCCCCGCCATTCACGTTCACTTTTTCGCGATCGAGTCCCAATTCACTTTCGACCGCCAGATATTGCGCCGCGAACGCCTCGTTCACTTCAATCAGATCGATGTAATCAAGCGACAGCCCTGCCTTCTGCAGCGCCAGTTTCGTCGCCGGCACCGGCCCGCGGCCCATTAGCTTTGGCTGCACTCCCGCGATGCCCCAGCCCACAATCCGCCCCAGCGGTTCAATCTGCCGCTTGCGCGCTTCCTCGATCGACATCACGACCACCGCGGCAGCGCCGTCCACAATGCCGCTCGCGTTCCCCGCGGTCACGGTGCCATGGCGGCCGAATGCCGGCTTCAACTTCGCCAAACCTTCCAGAGTGGTCTGCGGACGCCGGTGATCATCCTCGCTCAGAAGCTCGCCCGTCGGCTCACCCTTGGAATTGCGCAGAGGCACCGGCACCAGCTCCTCCTGGAGGCGATTTTCCTTGTAGGCCGCCTCGGCTTTTTGCTGCGACCGTAGCGCAAACTCGTCCTGCATCTCGCGCGTAATGCCCTGCTGCGAGCCATACAGCTCGGCCGTGTTGGCCATGTAAAGCCCGCAATATGTATCGAGCAGCGCCACCATGAGCGAATCCTCGAGCTTTCCGCCCGGAGCCAGCGTGAAACCATCGCGGCCGCGAATCACAAACGGCGCCTGCGACATCGCCTCCATGCCCCCGGCGAGCACAACCTTCGCCTCTTCGGTCTGGATCATCTGCGCCGCGCTCACGATCGCCTGCATGCCCGACCCGCACAGCCGGTTCACCGTCAGCGCCGGTGTCTCAATCGGAATACCCGCCCGCAAGCCCACGTGCCGCGCCCCATAGAGCGCGTCGCCTGAGGTTTGCTGCGCATTGCCGAACACGACGTGATCGAATTCCTTTGCGTCAATCTTGGCGCGCTCGATCGCGCCCTGGGCCGCGACCGCGCCTAACTCCTGCGCAGAAAAATCCTTCAACTTGCCGCAATAGCGGCCAAAGGGCGTGCGCGCCCCGCTGACAATGGCAATGTCACCCGGCTTCAGCATGACCTTCTTTCTGGAGGGCTCCGACCAGAACGATTCGAGATCGACAACCCAAACGTGTCAGTGTAGCAGCGGGAACGAGAATTCACCACAGAGGCACGGAGACTCAGACAAAAGAAAGAAAATTTTCAGGATGAATGTCAGATGTTAGCGGGAAGATTTCTGAGAGAAGTTTTCCCTGTGATTCTGTGGTGATGGAAAAGGCGCGCCCGAGTCTACGCAACCGCGCCCGCGGCCCGCGCCGCCGGGCCTTCTGCCACGATCTTTCCCGGGCCTTGCGCCATGGCTTGCCCCAGCGCGTGCTCGGCGCGGTTGATCACTTCCGTTACCACGTCCACGGGATCGTATTCGGTGCGGATCACCGCCTCAGCCAGCCCCGCGGAGAACAGCAGCGGTTGTCCCTGCGCCGATCCGTCTTTCGAAGGCAGGCGCACGTCGCTGATGGTCTTGCGCAGTTTCTCGACGGCAAGCATGGCCTCCTTCTCCGCGGTCTCGCCCAGCAGGATCGCGATCGTGGTCGTGTCGTAGCGGAAGGCAAGATCGTTCGAGCGAATGTTGGCGGCGAAGACCTGTCCGACTTTCTCAATCGCCGTCTGCACCTCGGCCTCGCCGTATTCTTTGATCATCAGAGAACTCTTGCCGAACTGCATGAGCAGCACCGACAGCGCTGAAGCGTTCTGAATGGCGCGTTTGCTCTCGGCCAAGAGCAGGTCAACGTACGACGCCCGCTTCAGCAGTCCTGACTTTTCGTCCGTGACCGACAGATTCTTCACCAGCCGTCGCAGGCCGGCGTTGTTCAGCGCGATTACCATCTGCTCAGTGAGCGTCTTAAGCACAACCATGTCCGCTTGCTGCCAAGTGCGCGGCCGGCTGTGAATCAGCACCAGCACGCCGACAGTTCCCTCGCCATCGCTCAGAGGAATGGCCAATATCGATGCTGCTCCCAGTTCGCCCACGGCCTTCTTTGCCGCCTGCAGTGACGCGGCGTTCGGCGCCTCGTTAATCGCCAGCGGATCGTGTCCTGTGACCGCCTGGTGCAGGCATGCCACTAGTTCCGCGATCACCGTTGTGCTCACCTTTTTCGTGCCTTCGGCGCAAAACTCCTCCACCGATGTAGGAGACGATCCTGGCTTGCCCATGGCGGCGATGCAGCGCGTCGCTTTCCAATGCGCGCCGATTTCACGCACCGCCGTGTTCAGCACTGCGGGCGCCGTGCTCTGGTGATACAGTTTGCGCGTAATTTCCGCTACGCGCGTAAAGCTGCGGACATCGTTTGCCGGATCAGGAGCCGGAGTGGGCGTCGCAGCCGCTTGTGGCGTGGGAGCCGTCGCGGGCGGCAGCGGCGCCGATCCCGCATAACGAGGCGTTACTCCCGCCGACATATAGAGCCGCTGCAAATCTTCGTTTCGTTCTTCTTCGCGCGGAAACAGTTCCTGAATTCGCTGCAGCCGCTCGACCGCCTTGGTGCGCATGCCGTACTGCACCAGGATTTCCGCCTGCAACATCAGATCCTGCAACGTCGCCGCGCCCAGGGTCGGTTCCTGCACCTGCGCTGGCTGCTCTGCTGCCGCTTTGCCTACCGAACTGAAGCGCGAAGAGATGACTTTAAAGCGCGCGTCGTCCACTTTGCCTTTGAGCTGATCCAGGCGCTTCAGGTGTCCGGGTTCATAGGGATCCACTTCCGCAGCGCGGTCCAGGCACTCGGCGGCTTTCTCGAATTCGCTGGTGCTGACGTACAGATCGAACAGCTTGAGCAGCGTCCGGCAGTAGTCGTTTTCGCGATTCGACGAGTTGTAAAGCTCGCTGAGAAATTCCAGCACCTGTGCCGAAGCGCGATGGTCGCGCGTGACGTCCTCCATGATGGCGATGAACTGCCGTCGCTCGCCGCGCTTGCGCTGGAATTGCTCCAGCTTGCGTGCCAGTGAGACCGCTGGATCATCCTGCCCCGAGTCGAGCAACTGCCCGATCAGCGTGATGACCTGCTGCACCCGCCCCGGATTCTGCTCGAACAAAGCCCACACCAACGGTTCGGCCTCGCTGTAGCGCCCGGCAGCCTGCAATGCCGCGGCGTAGGCCTCTCGCAGTTCCGGCGTCGCCTGCCCGGAGTTGATCTGCGGCTCAAGAATGAAAATCGCCGCCCCGGCCTGTCCCTGCGCCAACAAAGTTTTCCCGTACTCCAGCGCAATCCCGGGATCGGAAGCGTCTTCCTGATACGCGCGCTCATACCACTGCGCCGCGTCGCCACCCTCGCTGGCTGCGATTTTTGCCACCTGTTCAAAGGCTGCCGCCGCCGCTTTGTGGTTGCCTGATTCCGAGGCCAGTTCGGCCACGCGCAAAAAGTTGGCCTGAGTCGGCTCCAATGCGACGATCCGGTCCAGAATTTCCGCCGTTTCCTGCTTTTTGCCCAGCTTGGCCAGGTCGGCCAGCGCCGCTTCGTAGGTGGTGGCTGCGAGTTTCTTGTTCGACCCCTCCAGCAGCTGTCCGAAGCGGAATTTCTGCTGCCAGGTCGGCACCCCGTGCCGGGCCAGCTTTTTGTAGGTGAGGCTGGCGCGAGTCGCATCTCCGGCTGCAACCTGCCGCTCAAACAGCTCGCCTAAGAGCTTGACCGCGTCGACGTTGCGGCTCAGCGACAGGCACAGATCGGCCGCAAGTTGCCGCACCACATCGTTTTCCGGGTCATCGCGCAGGACCAGCAGGTATTCTTCCAGCGCCTCGGGAGTTTTGCCTTTTTGCAGGAGCTTTTCGGCCCGCTCCACGCGCTTGGCCATCTCGGCCCGGTCCAGTCGTTTTGTGATCTCAGGCATGCGGAATTGGAGCGGAGTAAGCCCTGCTCCGATTCTAGGAGCCGCTTCCCAGGGCAGCAATGCGGTGACCGTGAACGGTGATTACGAAGGTCATTACGTGTCCGGAGCACACTAGTCAGACCCCGCCTAATCCTCGCCGGCAAGGCTGCCGACGATTCCGTTGAGAATTCCTGGGAGGTGTTTTGCGGTGCCGGATAAGCAGGAGGCTGGGACGGAGCTGATACTCGACGGAATAGCTTTTGCGCGGAATTCACACCCCATGTGGATCTATGATCGTGAAACGCTCGCATTCCTTCAAGTAAACGACGCCGCGCTGCGAGCCTATGGATTTTCGCTCCGCGAGTTCCTCACGATGACCCTCCGTGACATCCTGCGGAGGATCTGCCCGCGTTTCTTCGACAGACGGACCATCCCCGGCCGTTCGGGCAAAGCACAGCCGAGAAATGGCGGCATAAAAGCAGGGATGGCACGGTCTTTCCAGTCGTTATCACCAGTTGGGAGATTAGTTTTCGCGGACGCCCTGCTGAACTCGTCCTAGCCCGAAGAGATCTCTCGACGTGAATTCTCCTTTCCGCTCCACTGCATCCTGATCCGGCAAATCATGCTGGCGTCTTCCTGAGGATAAACTTGCCCTGCACAGCTGCTTCCGGTGTATGAAAAAAGGCGCCGGAAGGGTAACCGGCGCCACTAAGGAGACACGACTCGCGAGATGCGGTCTTGCGAGAAGGAAAAATCTGCAATCTGAAGTCTACTTGCTCTCCGCCACGCCCGGCGACGGAGCCCCAAAATCCCGGCGGCTGTTGACCGCCGTGCGCGCTGCCCGAGCCGAAGGCTGATTCGCCGCCGCCGCTCCATAACGCTCCAGCAACACCGGCGCCATCGCATTCTCGGCTTCTTTGACGAAGATCATCTTGTTCTCCGAAGCCATGTCCACGCGCACGAAATCTCCCAGCTTCACCTGCCCGGTGGCCACCAGATTCGCCAGCGGGAAAACCAGATTTCGTTCAATCGCGCGCTTCAGGTGACGCGCGCCGTACCGCGGATCGGTGCCTTCCTTCAGCAGGTACTCTTTCACCGCCGATGTGCAGTTGAACACGAACTGATTCGTGCCCGCCGCCATGAGCACGCGCTGCTGCACCATGCCCAGTTCAATGTCGAGAATCTGCGACAAATGTTCGTCGCGCAACGTCTTGAACACGACCGTCTTGTCGATGCGGTTCATGAACTCCGGCGTGAACTTGCGCCGCGCCGCTTCGACCGCCGTGCGCTGAATCTTGTCATCGAACGACTCGTCGACTTCCACCACTTTCGGTGCGAATCCGAAACCACCATCCACCAGGTTCATCATCTCGCCTGCGCCCAAATTCGACGTCATGATGATGATGCACTGCGACAAATCCACGCGCCGGTTGTCGCCCAAGGTCAAAGTCGCCTTGTCCAGAATGCCGAGCAAAAGTTGCCACAGCGAGTCCGAAGCCTTCTCAATTTCGTCAAACAGCAGAATCGAGAGTTTCAGCTTCTCCGTGAACCACTGGTTCAGCGCCTCCTGCGTCAGCAAGGGATGCGTCTCGCGATGCCCCAGATACCCCGGAGGCGAGCCGATCAGCTTTGCAATCTCATGCGAGTGCTGGAATTCGGCACAGTCAATCTTGATGCATGCCCGCGAATCCCCAAACAGCGCCTCGGCCATGGCCTCAACCACGCGCGTCTTGCCCGATCCGGTCGGCCCCAGAAACAGCAGGTTCCCCACCGGACGCCCCGGCGGATTCAGCCCGGCCAGGAACATCTGGTAGATCTCCACCACCTTCTCGATCGCCTGGTCCTGCCCCACAATGCGGCGGCGAAGTGCGGCTTCAAACTCTCCAGCATCGTTGCTGCGACGGTTCGGATCCAGCACTGTTGCGAGATTCGTTCTCATAGGATCGTGCCCGGAAGCCCCTCCCGGATTTTCTTCCTTTCCTTGGCCGTTTCTACGGCTCTCGTCTGTAGTTCTGCTGGACTGCCTGGCCCTTTTCCGTGTTTCTGGCCCGTTTCCTGGATGCCCGAATTATGAGGCGCTCAAATTTATCACTTTCCCCAGTCGAGCGCGCTCAGAATCTTGCTATTGCCCTCTTCTAGAATAAGCAAGCAATTCGCCACCGGAACGCCCGACGCAGAAGAGTCTGGAACTCCCGCATCCGCTAATAGTTAGAGGCTTCTTATCCTCCGGCGGATGCGCCTGCCCCAAACCTCCCCGGAAGATAAGAGAAATACTTTGCACCATCGCGGAAGGAACATGCGCTAGTAACCCTAGTACCGCGTACCGGGCTGCGAGTCGCGAGCCCTGAGCGGAACGCAGCGACGCCATAAACCCTGCACCAATAAACGCATGCGCTGAGAATCTGACCGACCGGCGCGACGACGTTTTCCCTCGCCAGCTCCAGCCCCGGAGGGGCGGGAGGTGAAAGCCCGGGACGGTAGTCCCGGGTAGATAGCGAAAAACGAGAGCTAGTCCCGTTGGGACGACACCGCGCGCGTCCTCGCAACTCGCGACTCGGTACTCAGGGCAAGGTTTCCCCAACCGTGTCTAGTCCTCCGTAACTTTCACGAGACAAAGGCGAAAGCTAGCATCGCCGCTAGCGGGAAGCTTCGCCGTCCGCCGGGAGGAACCTTTGCGCCTTGCGTCCGTTCGCGCCTTAACCGCAGTTTCCAGCCTGCTTTTCGGAGCCGCCGCCTGGCGCCTGGGCCCGCACACAGCCTCAGATTTTGCTGCCCAGGCCCAGACCAGCCAAGCCCAGGCCGCACAAGCAAACACCGGTCAGGCCCAGACGGCGAAGCCGGCCGTCTCCTCCCCCGCCGCAACAGCACCGCAGTTGCAACCCGCGAGCCTCACTACCAGCAAGTCCGCAACGATTCCCGATCCCACGCTTCCCGCTCCCGGCACCGAGCTCTACACAGCCAAGCACGGAGAAGCTATTCCGACCATCGCCCGTCATTATCTCGGCCGCACTGCATACCTGACTTCTTCCGAACTCGCCGACGCCATCCGCGCCGTCAACCACAAATCCGACACGGCCAACATTCTCAAAGCCAACGAAACCATCGTCATCCCTGGCATTCTTGCCGCGCCCATCACCGAGCACACCATCCCTGTCCCCAAAGACTTCGAAGTCCGCGCCGTCTACCTCACCGGCGTCATGGCCGCCAGTGACCACGGCATCCGCATCATCAAGCACTGGCGCGAAGTCGGCGGCAACGCCGTCGTCTTCGACATCAAAGACTCCGACGGCAGCGTCAACATCCCCTTCGACTACCCGCTGGTCGGCGAGCACAAGGTCTATATTCACGACGTGCCTAAGTTCGTTCACTTCCTGCATCAGCAGAATATGCACGCCATCGCCCGCATCGCCATCTTCCGAGATGAGCGCCTCGTCGTTGCCCACCCCGAACTCGCCGTCCAGTCGCGCCGCAACCACGCAGCCTGGCGCGAGAACGGCAAGCTCGTCTGGACTGATCCCTCCAACCCCAAAGTTCAGGACTACGACATCGCCCTGGCCAAGCACGTCGCCCAGCTCGGCGTGGACGAGATCCAGTTCGACTACGTCCGCTTCCCCGCCGAAGGCGACCAGCTCGACGCCCAGTTCGTCTTCCAGAAGGACGCGGAGCCCGCCACGGCCCATGGAGGGGCGGACGCCTCGTCGGCCCATGTAGGGACGGACGCATTCGTCCGTCCCGCGACCCTGAGCGAAGCGAAGGGGAGCGTATCGGCAGCAGACCGGTATCCAGGAAACGCGACGGCATCTGCATCGCCTAACTCCAGCCCCGAAGAGCCTGCCCTGAGCGAGCGTAGCGAGTCGAAGGGGGCAGGATGTGAAAGCCCGGGGCGTAAGCCCCGGGTAGCGTCGAAAACCGGGAACAAGTCCCGTAGGGCCGGCAGCAAAAACGCCGACGGGTCAAAACCATGTTCCGCCAACGTCCACGTCGCCCGCGGTCCCCAACGCTCCGACATCATCGCCGGCTTCCTCAAACGCGCCTATGCCGAACTGCACGCCACCGGCGTCCTGCTATCCCTCGACGTCTTCGGCGTGATGGCATGGCAACGCCAGGTCGATCTCTCCCACACCGGCCAGGACATCGTGCAAATGGCCAAATACTGCGACGTCCTCTCGCCCATGATCTACCCCTCGCACTTCTTCGGCATGGACAACATTCCGCATCCCGGCGACGAGCCCGCCCACTTCATCGGCGAATCCATGGACCGCTTCGAACTCATCACCAAGGGCAGCGGCGTCGTCATCCGCCCCTGGCTGCAGGCCTTCCACTGGCGCACCAAGACTTATTCACCCGAATACATCAAGATTCAGGTCGAAACCGCCAAGAACAAAGGCGGCATCGGATTCTTATTCTGGAACGCCGCCAACGACTACTCGAAGCCCTTCATCGCTATGCCCGAGATGAAGGAGGCGAACGCGAAGCAGAAAGACCGCTTCTTCCGCGGCGATGAAATCTCAACCGCCACGATCCAGGCTGCGCTGACTCCGGCGAAGTGATGCTGTCGAGGGATCTGAGTTTGGAATGACTGACCGATCGATCAACGATTGGACCACTCTCGATGCGCCTGCATCCAGCGACGCGACGCCCGACGCATCCTTTCTCGACACCCAACGTCAAGTCAGCCTGCCGATCTCCACTCCGTCACAACCCGCGCCCCCCTCACCGCAGATGGATAAGAACTTCGCCGCCGCCTTCCTGCTCTTCATCGGAGGCATGGCTGCCATGGTCGCCCTCGCCCTGGGGCTGTCGAGCGGCGTCGAGGCTTACCAGATCCGCGACCGGCTCGCCCACTGGCCGCACGTCGAGGCCACAGTCGACTTCTGCGAATTCTATTACAAGCAAACCCGCGGGGCTGAAAACGCTTACACAATCGTCTTCGGCATGCGCTGCCATGTGACTTACCCAGTGGGATCGCGCCAGTGGAAAGCAGCCGCCGACCTCGGATACCTGCAGAACAATCGCGACGCAATGCTCGAACAAGCCCGCCGCTTTCACCCCGGAGACCGCATCGAGATCGCCTACAACCCCACGTTCCCCGACAGCATCGGCTTCGCCGGAGACCCCTCCCTTGCCTACGCCGCTCCGCTCTGGAAGGGACGCATCGCCTTCTGGTCCCTCCTCGCCACCATCATCACGCTCCCCTTCGGCTTCAAACTCCGCTCCGCCGCCTGACGCCCGCAATGACCCAGGGCAATGGCCGCGCACATAGATGCGGCTATAATGGAACAACTATATTGACGACCAAGGAGTCTCGATGGCCATTCAGAAGACCGAAAAGATCTGGCACAACGGCAAGCTCATCAACTGGGACGACGCGACCATCCACGTGATGTCGCACGTCATCCACTATGGCTCTTCGGTCTTCGAAGGCATCCGCTGCTACAACCCACCCAGCGGCCCGGCCATCTTCCGCGCCAATGAACACATCGAACGGCTCATCAACTCGGCCAAGGTCTATCGCATTGAAGTGCCGTTCGGCCGCGACGAGATCGTCCACGGCATGCTCGAAACCGTCGGCCACAACGGCGTGTGGCCATGCTACGTGCGCCCCGTCATCCTCAGGGGATACGGCGAGGCGGGCGTGAACCCCTTCAACTCGCCGACCGAGGTCTACATCATCAACTACCCGTGGGGCAAGTACCTGGGCGGCGAGACGGATGGCTGCGATGTGTGCGTCTCCTCCTGGACGCGCCTGGCGCCGAACACGCTGCCCGCCATGGCGAAGGCGGGCGCGAACTACATGAACTCGCAGCTCATCAAGATGGAGGCCATCGTCAACGGCTACGTCGAGGGCATCGCGCTCGACGTGAACGGGTACGTGAGTGAAGGCTCGGGCGAGAACTTGTTCATCGTGCAGCGCGGCAACCTGATCACGGCGCCGCTCGGTAACTCGGTGCTGCCCGGCATCACGCGCGACTCGATTCTGCAGCTGGCGCGCGACCTGAACATTCCGATCGTAGAGCAGATGATTCCGCGCGAGATGCTCTACCTGGCCGACGAAGCCTTCTTCACCGGTACGGCGGCGGAAGTCACGCCCATCCGCACCGTGGACAAGATCAAGGTAGGCAAGGGCGTGGTGGGTCCGGTCACGAAGGCGCTGCAGAAGGAGTTCTACGCCGTGGTGCGAGGCGAGAAGGCTGACCGCCACGGCTGGCTCACGCCGGTCCCGGTGCGCACGAAGCAGCCAGTCACGGTTTGATCCACAACTTCGAGGCGGCGCATTATAATTTGCGACGGCTCGGTTTTGCACATCATCTATGCGAGGGGTGCGGGACGCTTTCGGCCGACCGGCGCCCCTTTCGACCGTTTGTCCGAACGAAACATAACACCCTCAAGGAGAAACGTATGTCTCAAGGCCTGACTCCTGAATTTGCTCTCGGATATCGCGCCATGATGCTCGACGGCATTGCGCGCGAAGTGGAATGCACGAAGAAGGTAATTGGCGCAGTTCCAGATGCGAAGTCGGACTACAAGCCCGATCCGAATGCGCGGTCCGCGAAGGAACTGGCGTGGCACATCGCCAACAGTGACGTTCAGTTTCTGGACGGAATCGCCGATCTGAAGTTCAACATGCAAACGCCAGAGCACAAGCCGCAGACCACAACCGAAGTGGTGGCGTGGTACGACGAGAACATGAAACGCGGCCTGAATCGGCTGGCGGCCATGTCAGCTGAGCAGTTACTTACGCCGGTTAATTTTGCCGGCGTGTTCAACTTCCCGGCGGTGCTGTATCTCAGCTTCCTTAACAATCACAGCATCCATCATCGTGGCGAGCTTGCGACGTACCTGCGGCCCATGGGATCGAAGGTACCGTCGATCTACGGCGGCAGCTACGATGAGCCATTCGTGCCGCCTGCAGCGGAACAAGCCGCTTAGATTAATGAGCGTCGATGTAGCAAGGCCGCCCTGCGGGGCGGCTTTAAATTTTTAGGACGAGAAGGAGGAGTCCATGGGCAGCCCGGAGGAAGTCGAGTCGGCCGAGGCGAGGATGAACGCGGCCAAGGAGGCGCTGTTGTCGTACGTCGAAGGAGCCAAGCCCATCGACCGGGATCAGCATCGCCGGCTGCTGGCGCGGTTGAAGAGAGCGGAAGAAGAATTCATGAAGGCAGTCGCTCAACGGGACAGATAGCGCGGGCCGCGACGTGATAGCAGATTCCTCCACCCTTGTCGCAGCTGCAGCGGCTGCGGCCGGAATGCAAACCAAGCTCAAGGTCCCTCGACTCGGCGAAAACCGCCTCGCTCGGGATGACAAAGGGTAGGGATGCGGTCCTTCGACAAGCTGAGGATTTCGGTGCGCGGCTCAAACGCCCCGCAGGCGCCTCAACTTCGACTGCGCGTGAGGATCGCTAACGCGATCCTCACACTCCGCTCAGCACGTCAAGCGGTTCGCACGCAATCAGAGGTTGCGGTCGTCGAGGCCGCGGTTGTCTAAACTCCAGGGGCCGGTGCCGAATTGCGAGATCAGCAGCGCGCCGCCGAGCATGGATACGTTCTTCATGAACATGACCATCTGCATCATGTGCATCATGGGATCGCTGACGGTCCAGAACCTGTGCATCATAGGCGTTACGCCGACCAGGAACAGAACAATCAGCCACGCGCCTAGTCTGGCGCGATATCCCAGCAGGATCGACAGGCCGCCGAGGATGGCAATGATTCCGGAGACCGGCACGGCGATCGAGGCCAGCGGCACGCCCTGCGATGCAGCGAAGGCGATGGTCTGGCTGGAGAAATGACTCAGCGCGGTCATGAGGAAGATCAATGAAAATAGAACACGGCCGAGCAGGACGATGGGAGCGCTGACCGCGGTTGTTGCGGGCTTCGAAAGAGTAATAGGCTGAGCAAGTGTTGCCATGGGAAAGTTCTCCTGAATTAAGGATTTCGAATCGTTCAACGGATTCAGCAGGGTTGGATGAAGGGGGGAGTGGTTTGGTTACAATAAATAACTTGACTCTCTTGTACAACTAGACACTTTGGAGTAACCTATAGCATGTGTTGTAACTTTGCCGGAGAATCGCAGGGGCTAAAGCCTACGGCTTTTGGGGGGACAGGATGCTGAAAACCATGCCCTTCCCGAGCTGCTTGCGAGGGTGACAGAGAGAGGCTTATGCGACGATCGCCACAAATTCCTTCACCATGTGCGATCAGTGGACTTCTGGAACTGCTGACGCGGCCCTGGACCCTGCACATTCTGTGGTCGCTGAGCACGAATGGGCCCATGCGGTTCGGCGTGCTGCGCAAGAATGTGGATGGCATTTCGTCGCGCGTCCTGACCGAGCGGCTGCGTACGCTCGAGGAGAACGGTTTCGTGTTCCGGCATTACGAGCAGACGATTCCGCCGGCAGTGACGTATGGGATTACGGACCGGATGAAGGACATCGAGAAAGTGTTGCAGCAGTTGGAGGGGCTGTCGCGGAAATGGCATGCGGAGGGCGCGGAGGTCCCGAAGGCGAGGCGTCAGGCGGTGTAGCGGGTGCCGTCCCTACGGGACTCCTTTCATTTTCTCCGCCACACACCCGGCACTGCCGTGCCGGGCTTTCTTATTTCGCCGCTGCGCGGCTGGGTTCTTGCCGGTTGATGTGCGAATTGCCCGCCCTAGCTGCAAGCAACTCGACTAGGATGGGGCACGCACTACCTCAGCGGCTGAAGCCGTTTGTAATCGTGTGATTCTTACGGCGCGGCTGGAAGCCGCGCCCTTTCAAGGCAGAATTCCCCACCCTGTCGCAAAGAACACGACAAGGGTGGGGGCAACCGCGAATCCCCACCTACGAAAACCGCGCAGGGTGGGCACCCATCGCTCTCTCTAGAGTCACTTACTTTTTCAGGTCCTCGGTGAAGTTGGTGACGACGGTGAGGGATTGGCTGACCTGCTGGGCAAGGCGTTCGAGCAGAATCCTCTTGCCGTCGGGGGAGATGTCGAAGAAGGGCATGGTGAGGACGGTCCATCGGGTCACAAGGGTTTGAGGAGTACCGAATTGCAGGACGCCGCTGACCTCCCTCACAGGGACAGAGACAAGATTCTGGTTCAGGTCAAAATAGAGGAGTTCTTTGCTGTCGCTGCTCCAGCGCGCCCATTGTCCTCCGTTGGCCGAGACCTGCCACTTGCCCTGGCCGCCGCCATAGGCGACCACGAAGACTTCGGGCGAGCCCGACTCCACCGAATGGTAGGCCAGCCAGCGGCCGTCTGGCGAGAGTTTCGCGCCAAGTCCGCGCGAAAGGAGCATTCGTGGTTTACGCTCTCCTTCCAGCGGCAACGCCCAAATTCCGTGGCCTCCTTGAGTATCGCGCTGGTAGATCAGGGTTTTGCCGTCGTGCGACCAATCGACGGCATAGATCGCTTCTTGATCGTCGGAGACCACAAGTTCTTCCGCGCCGCTGCCATCGGACGGCTTGCGGTAAATGTTGTACTTGCCATCGCGAAAGGAGAAGTAGGCGATCCATTTGCCATCGTGAGACCACAGAGGGTAAGTGTTGGCGACGGGACCGAAAGTTAGGCGGGTGCGGACGCCGCGGGCCAGATCCAAGACCCAAACGTCATTAATGCCCGAGTCAAGCTGGAGGGCGACACGATCGCCTTGCGGCGACAGCGTGGCGAATTGCAAGTTGGTGAGTTTGTCGGTGGCGATGCTGGTCTGCTGGCTCTTGCGATCGAACCAGACCAATTGCAGGTCGCCGATTCCGCCGCTGCCGAACGCGAGCAAGCCGTTGTCGGAGGCGGAGGCGTCGACGTGCCAGGTGCTGAGGTCGTTCATGACGCCTTTGGCCAGGCTGCGCGGCTCACCGCTCAACTTGCCCGTCGCAGGGTCGAAGGGCTGCGCCATCAACTGATCGTGGCGGGCGAACAACAGAAAGCCGTCAGCATAAATGGCGTTGGACTCCGAGCGCAGCAGCAGGCGATTCTCGCGTCCGTCGAGGGACGCGTAGTAGACCGCATCGTTGGCTGCCTTGGCCGCGTCGTGGTTCATGGCAAGGTAGAGATAATGCTTGCCGTCGGGGAGGAAAAAGGGCCAGCGATGCGAGGTGTGCACGGCATCGTCGATTTTCGTGATGGGCGTAGCCGTTCCGCCGCTGGCGCTGACTTGAAGAATGGGCGAGACCGGGGCGGCTGAAAACAGAATAACTCCGCCGGGTCCCCAGGCGCCGCCGCGCCCGATGGGGGCATCGCTGAGCACGACGGGAGAGCCACCATTGAGATCGATCGTCTTCAGTTTGCCGTCGGCAAAAAAGCCGAGCGACCGGCTATCGGGCGACCAGAAAGGGAAGATCGCATTCTCGGTGCCGGGCAGGGCGCGCGCGTCGAGCGAATTCATGGGCCGAACCCACAGCTCAACCTTGCTATCTGACCCTGTGGCAGTGAACGCAATCGAAGAGCCGTCAGGCGAGAGGACGGGTGGTCCGGCGAGGTCATCGGAGAGGCGGAAGGTGGTGTTGGGTGGAGGATCAATAACGGTGGTAATGGACTGCGCGCTGGGAGCGCGATGAAGCAGAAATCCGGCCATGGCGCCGAGCAGCAGGCCGGCGATCACGGCGAATGCCCAGGCGAGCGGGCGGCGTGCGGGGGCGAGCGCAGGAGTTGTCGGCTGTTCGGATGAAGTCTTTTCTGCGGCGGTCTTCTCTGTGGCAATCCATTGCAGTTCGAGCTTGATATCGTGGGCGGCGAGGTAGCGGTCGTCAGGATTTTTTTGCAGGCACGTCGTGACCACATGCTCAAAGGCGGCGGGAGTTTGCGGCTTGAGGGTGCGGATGGGCTCGGGGTCTTTCTCGAGAATCGAAGAGGCGAGCGAGATCTGGCTCTTGCCTTCGAAAGGACGTTTGCCCGCGGCCATTTCATAGAGCGCGGCGCCGAAGGCGAAGATGTCGGAACGGGCGTCGGCTTCCTTGCCTTCGATCTGCTCAGGCGCCATGTATTGGATGGTACCGATGATGGTGCCGGCAGTGGTGAGCGGGCTGAGCGGGCTGGGTCCGCTGAGCGTTGCGGCTGCGGTGAATGACGGCGGGGCTGAGGCGGAGCCGGCACTGGCGACGCCGAGAGGCTTGGCGAGGCCGAAGTCCATCAGCTTGGCGCCACCGGGGCTGAGCATGATGTTCCCCGGCTTGAGGTCGCGGTGCACGATGCCCTGGCGGTGAGCGACGGCCAGCGCTTCGCCGACGGCGATGCCGATCTTGAGTATGTCGTTCATCGGCAGCGGGCCCTTGCGCAGGCGCTCGGCGAGGGTCTCGCCCTCGAGGAACTCCATGACGAGGTAGTCGGCGCCGCTCTGCGAACCGATGTCGTAGAGATGGCAGATGTGGGGATGGTTCAGTGAAGAAATGGAGCGGGCCTCGCGCTCCATACGCTGCTTGAGTTCCGGCGAAGAGGAAAGATGCGAAGCGAGGACTTTGATGGCGACGGTGCGGTCGAGACGTGTGTCGCGGGCGCGGTAGACTTCGCCCATGCCGCCGGTGCCGAGCTGGTCGAGGATTTCGTAGGGGCCGAGTTTCGTGCCGGAAGTTAAGGGCATGCGGCCGCCATTATATTCGCAAATCCCCACCCTAGCCGCAAGGAACGTCGCTAGGATGGGGCAACACGGCGATGCGAAGTCCCGCAAGGAGTAGTTCCGCTGCCGGTGGGGGCCATTACTTAGGTCATCTTGGGAAACGTGACGGTTCGGGCGATGATGCTCAGAGAGCCTGGACAACCCAGCTGAGCTTGCGCTCGGCCGAGCCGGGTCAGAGACCCGGCCCCACACAGCCGGGGAAAGCCCCTCATGAACATTGACGATCTGCTTCGGATAGCGACAGAACGGCGAGCCAGCGACTTGCACCTGAAGGTGGGAAACTATCCGCACCTGCGCATTGACGGCGATCTCGTGCCATTGACCGACCAGCCGCGCATCTCGGCCGAAGACATGCTGAATATGGCGTTCAGCATGATGTCGGCGCGGCAGAAGCAGAAGTTCAAAGAAACCACGGAAATCGACATGGCGTACGGCGTGGCCGGCCTGGGCCGCTTCCGTGTGAACATTTTTCAGCAGCGCGGCAACGTGGGACTGGTGCTGCGCGTTATTCCGACCAAGATTCGCGCGCTCGACGAACTGTTCCTGCCCAAAGTGGTGGAGCAGATTTGCGACATGCCGCGCGGGCTGGTGCTGGTGACGGGCGTGACCGGTTCCGGCAAGTCGACGACGCTGGCGGCGATGGTAGATCGGGTGAATGCGTCGCGCGCGGAACACATCATTACGATTGAGGACCCGATCGAATTTCTGCACCGCGACAAGAAGGGATACGTGAATCAGCGCGAGGTCGGCGTGGATACGCCCTCGTTTGCGACGGCGCTGCGCGCCTCGTTGCGTCAGGATCCGGACGTGATTCTGGTGGGTGAAATGCGCGACCTAGAAACGATCCAGACGGCACTGCATGCGGCCGAGACCGGCCACATGGTGTTCTCGACGCTGCATACGCTGGATGCAGTGGAAACCATCAACCGCGTGATTTCGATTTTCCCTCCGCCCGAGCAGAAACAGATTCGCATGCAACTGGCGGCGGTGATGAGAGCCATTATCAGCCAACGTCTCGTACGGCGCTGCGACACCGAAGGCCGCGTGCCGGCAGTGGAAGTGATGATCAATACGGCATACATCCGCGAGTGCGTACTGGTGCCGGAAAAAACGCGGTCAATTCGCGACGCGATTGCGGCGGGTACTTCGCAATACGGCATGCAGACCTTCGACCAGTCCTTGTGGGATTTGTTCCAGGCAGGCCTGGTCAATTACGAAACGGCTCTCGAAAACGCTTCGAACGCCGACGACTTCAAGCTGCGCATGCAGGGCATCGCGTCGACGTCGGATATTTCGCGGCAGTCGATGCAGTCGGCGGGATTTGGCGGGCGGTAAGAAACAGGCGCTAGGGCACGAATTTTGCGGTAGCTGCGTTTTTCGGATTCGCCTTCAAAAGTGTTGTCCTCCTTGCACTGGGCGCGAGCGATCGCGCCCTTTTTTTCTAGTCGCGAGTTGCGAGCTGCGAGTCCCGAGTCCATAGCGCGAACAGCCACGGTGTCATCCCGAGGGCAGCACAAGCCGTCCGAGGGATCGTACGATGGTGTAAAGGCGCAATGCAGCCGAGAGGATGGCGTGCGCTGCATACGTCCACCACAATCCTGTCGATGCTGTCGGCAGTATCGGCTTTCATAAGGTCCCTCACGGCGGCTTTACCGCCGTTCAGGATGACATCCTTTCCTTTCCCGTTTGCTACGCTCACAGCCGCGCGGTGCTATCGTTAGCGCATGGCGTTTTCGCGTCCGAAGAAAAAGTCCCACACCGAAGACGAGCTGTATGAATATGCAGTCGGTGCCCTGGCGCGCCGCATGCGGACGGTGGCCGAGTTGAAGCGCATGATGCGGGCGAGGGTGGAGGATGCTGAGTCGGAGTATGGGCAGACGCTGGTGGAGTTGGTGATCCGGCGGCTGAAAGACCACGGCTATCTCAACGACTCGCAGTACGCGGCGGCTTATTCTTCGTTGCGGCGCGATAACCAGCGTTATGGCCGCATGCGGGTGATCACCGACCTGAAGGCCAAAGGCGTGCACGCTGAGGTGATCGAAAAAGCTGTCGACGCGGCGTTTGACGGCGTGAATGAGGAGAAGCAGGCGCGAGAGTATCTGCGGCGGAAGCGGCTGGAGAAACCGAAGGATCAGAAGCAGGCGGCGCGCATCTTTCGTCAGCTAGTGCGGGCCGGATTCGGCACGAAAACCATACTGACGATCCTGAAAAAGTGGGACGTGGATGAGGAGACGCTGGAAGCGCTGGAGAGCGAAAGCTGAACGGTCAGCTAAGACCGGGATTTGCCCTGGCGCAGCGCATGTTGCATACTCGCATAACACACATTTGCAATCTTTGAGGAGGAACTATGAAAACGAAATTGGCGGCAATCCTTGTAGCTGCTTTGCTGGGATGCGCGCCGTTCGTGTTTGCGCAAAACAGCGGAACTGCCGCTGCCGGCAGTGCGGACAAGAGCAAATCCGAGAGCACCGGAACGAAAATGAAGGACACGACCAAGAGGGCGACGAAAGACACCGAGAAAGGTGTGAAGACAGCGGGCAAGGATACCGAGAAGAGCACCAAAGTCGCAGCGAAGGACACAGAAAAAGGCGCCAAGGTTGTAGGGAAGGATACTGAGAAGGCCGCCGAGAAGACTGGAAGTGAGATGAAAAAAGGCATCAAGAAGCTGGAAGGCAAGAAAGACACCACCAAGCCAGCGGACAAGCCGGCTGACACTCCCAAGAACTGAGCACCGCTAAACCACATAGGACAAGGGGAACACGGAGGAAATGAGAAGGCAGCCTCTGTGCTCCCTTTACCCTCTGTGGTTTCTTTTTTCATTTAAAATTGAGCATTCATGATGACTGGATCGGAAATCCGGCGGAAATTCCTCGACTTCTTTGTGCAGAAGGGGCACAAGCAGGTGCATTCGTCGTCGCTCGTCCCTGCGAACGATCCCACGCTGCTGTTCACCAACGCAGGGATGAATCAGTTCAAGTACGTGTTCCTTGGACTCGAGAAGCGCGATTACTCGCGCGCGACGACCTCGCAGAAGTGCGTGCGTGCAGGCGGCAAGCACAACGATCTGGAGAATGTGGGGTTCACGAACCGGCATCATACCTTTTTCGAGATGCTGGGGAATTTTTCTTTCGGCGATTACTTCAAAGAGAAGGCAATTCCCTATGCCTGGGAATTGATTACGTCGCCTGAGTGGTTCGGGATTGCGAAGGACAAGTTGTATATGACGATCTTCGATGACCCAGACAAGGCAGGCGCCTCTCGGGAGCTCGGCTTTGACGTTGAGCGCGATGTCGAGGCAGAAAAGTATTGGCTCGAAGTGGGAGTGCCGAGAGAGCGCATTTTCCCTGGTGACCGGAAAGATAACTTCTGGCAGATGGGTGACACCGGCCCGTGTGGGCCATGCAGCGAGATTCATTACGACATGGGTCCGGCGGCGTCGGATCAGGGGCACACGGATTGCGCGTTCGGATGCGATTGCGGGCGCTATGTGGAGATTTGGAATCTGGTGTTCATGCAGTACGACCGGCAGCCCGATGGCACAAAGCTGCTGCCCAAGCCGTCGATTGATACGGGGATGGGCTTGGAGCGCGTAGCGGCGGTGTTGCAGGGCGTCATTTCGAATTACGAGACGGATTTGTTCACGCCTCTGATCAAGCGCGCAGCGGAGTTGACAGGAACCTCGCTCAAGAAGGAACTGCAAAAAGAAGCGCAGACGAAATCGGCCGCTTCCCTCCGCGTTATCGCCGATCATTCCCGCGCGGCGACGTTTCTGATTTCGGATGGCGTGCTGCCATCGAATGAAGGCCGCGGGTATGTGCTGCGAAAGATTATTCGACGCGCGATCACGCATGGGCGGTTGTTGGGGCAGACGGAGCCGTTTCTGCATGAGATGGTGTTTGCGGTGCGAGACCTGATGCGGGATGCATATCCGGAACTGAATGAGACGGCGGAGCGGGTGTCGAAGGCTGTCCTCGCGGAGGAGAGCCGTTTTGCTCATACGATGGACCTGGGCCTCCAAAGACTTGAACAAGATCTTCGAGAGCTCAAACATCGGTACGAACTTGCAAAGAAGATTGCCTCTTCGGCTAACCCTATTGAAGAATTCCAAATCAGCGCCGATGACGTTGAGACTCATAAGGAATGGGCGGCTGAAGGACTCGTCTACAACGGTTGGCATGCATTCAGGCTTTACGACACATTTGGAATGCCATTGGATTTCATCATAGACGCCTGTCGCGACCAAGGAATTGATTTCGATCAGACGGGTTTCGACCGCGCGATGGAAGAGCAGCGCCAGCGGGCGAAGGCTTCCTGGAAAGGTGCCGCCAAGCAGACGGCGAATCCGACGTATCAGCAACTGCCGAAGTCCGAGTTCGAGGGCTATCGCCAGACGCGGTCGGAGAACTGCGAAGTGTTGGCCATCATTCACAATGGGCAGGGCGCGCGGCGGCTCGAGGCTGGATACGAGGGCGAGATCATTCTCGACCACACGCCGTTCTATGCCGAGTCGGGCGGCCAAGTGGGAGATCGGGGATGGTTTTATTCGAACGATCACAATACGGTGGTCGCCGAAGTGAAGGGCTGCTATTACCCGATCCAGGGTGTGCGGGCGCATCAGGTATTTGCGAAACAGGCGATTCGCGTGGGCGACAAAGTTGATGCCGTCGTGAACACCGACATTCGCGAGGCGACGATGCGCAACCATACCGCGACGCATCTTCTACATGCCGGGCTGCGCGAGGTGTTGGGCAAGCACGTGAAGCAGGCGGGGTCGCTGGTGGCGCCGAATCACCTGCGCTTTGATTTTTCGCACTTTACCGCGGTGGAAGATGAGGAACTGCAGGATATTGAGGACATCATCAACAAGCAGGTGCTGCGGAACACAAGAATCGAAGTGATCGAAAACGTCCCGATTGACGTCGCCATCAACGAGTATCACGCGATGGCGCTGTTCGGAGAAAAGTACGGCGACAAGGTACGCGTGATTCGCATCGGCGATTTTTCAACCGAACTCTGCGGCGGCACGCACACGGCGCAGACTGGAGAGATCGGGCTGATCAAGATTTTGAAGGAAGGCAGCGTGTCGTCGGGCGTGCGTCGTGTGGAGGCGATTACCGGGGAGAACTCGGTACAGCACTTCCGAATGGATCATCAGCTCGAGCATGTGGTGTCGAGTTTCGTATCTCCCACCCTTGCCAGACCCACCACCCTAGCCGCAAGGAACGCGGCTAAGGGTGGGGCAACCGTGGTAGAGGAGGAGTCGGCTTCTCTGGGTGATGCGTTGAAGCTGGAGCTAGAAAAGAAAGATGCCGAGATCAAGCGGCTGACGCGCGAACTCGACCAGGTTCGGATGAAGTCGGCGACGTCGTCGACGGCGAACATCGGAGAGAAGGTGAAAGAGGTCAAGGGCGTAAAAGTTCTGGCGCATCGCGTGGACAATCTGGAGCGGGCGCAGATGCGCACGCTGGTGGATCAGTTGCGCGACAAGATCGGCTCGGGAGTGGTGGTGCTGGGATCGGCGTCGAATGGGAATGTGGCGCTGATTGTGGGCGTGACGAAGGACTTGACAAGCCGTGTGCAGGCGGGCAAGGTGATCGGGGCGGTGGCGCAGAAAGTTGGCGGCAAGGGCGGCGGGCGTCCGGACCTGGCCGAGGCCGGTGGAAAGGATGCGAGCGCGCTGGATGCCGCGCTGGACTCATCCTATGGCGTGGTGGAGGGGTTGCTGGCATGAGCACAGACGGATCGGCAGAAGACCGGCTCAGGTTCATCAAGCACAAGGGGCACGTCATCTACATGATTGACTTCAGCCACTGCACGGCCAAGGAGATGCTGCTGCTGCTGGATCAGATAAGAATGGACATAGCACGGCACGCGCCGGGATCGGTGATCACGCTGGCTGACTTCAGTGGGGCACAGGTGGACAGAGCGGTGGCAACGAAAATCAAGGAAGTGCTGGTGCTTGATCGGCCGTATGTGAAGAAGTCCGCCTGGCTAGGGACGGAGAGCCTGCCGCACGTGTTCTACGAGAATTTCAAGAGCTTTTCGCAGCGGGAAATTCCTACCTTCAAGACGCGCGAAGAGGCCATGGACTGGCTGGTGGAGGAGTAGGATTTTGGCGGCGGGGATAGAGATCCCTCGCACAAGACGCTCGGGATTTCGGCTGCGGGCTCCCGGCTTCGCGTCCGCTCAGCCTCACGCCCGCAAAGCGCCTCAACTTCTCCACTTCAGCGTGACCGGGCCCGACATCGGGTGCTTCATCGGCGCACCGGTGCGCTTGGCCTCGAGATAAGCGGCTTTCAGCTGGAAGTACCATTTTGCGGGGCGGTCGGCGTCGTCGATCAGCATCAGATGAGGGTTGTGCTGCAGACCTTCGGCCTGGACTTCCATGGTGCGTCGGTCCTGCTCGACAAACTTCGCGAAGACAAATTTCAGCAATTCCGGGCCGAAGGGCATCCAGCGGAAAATGTTCCAGGCGGCGACGACGTCGATGCGGCACTGATTGCGCGTGATCGGGGTGACGGTGGTGAGGCTGGAAAACCAGTACTTGCCGGCGCGGATGATTTCCGTGCGCACGTTAGGCAGGACGAAGTCGATGGTTGTGGTGATGGAGTCGGCGTCGGCATAGAGGCGCAATAGCTTGTAGGGCGCGGAATTTGAACTGGGTGTGTGCGCGCTCATGCGGAAGCCGTTGGGGATGGGCTCAAAGTTTTTCTTCTTCTCGTGAATGCTGTGCTGCGTGCGCCACCACCACGCCTGGTGCACGAACGGGCCGTGGGCGGGGTCCATCAGACCGATGATGCCGTGGTCGATGCTGACGGGCATTTCCGCCTGCAGGTAGGCGAGTTTGTACTTATCAGTGAATTTTTCGATTTGCGGGGCTGCGTCCGGAGCCTCGGAAGGTTCCGTGAAACCAGCGCCCGGCGGCCCGGGATCGGGAATGTAGACCCAGATGAATCCGTCCTGTTCTTCACAGGGATAACTTCCGGCGTAGATGCGATCGACCTTGAGAGTTTGATCGGAAGTGAGCGAGGGGATTAACTGGCATTGGCCGTTGTGCACGTCGAACTGCCAGCCGTGGTAAGGGCACTCCAGATTTTCTCCGTCGAACTTGCCGTCGTTCAGCGGCATGCCGCGATGCGGACACGCGTCGCGCAGGGCGAAGGGCTGGTTGCGGGCGTCGCGGCCGATGACTAGGGGAATCTCGAGCAAGGTCGCTTTGTGCAGGCGATTGCGATGGACACGATCGGCGGGCAGAGCGCGATACCAGAAGCCGGTGAGCATCAGTGTGTCGGTGGCCTGGCGTTGCGGGAGACCGAGCTCGGGCATGGGAAATTTGATTGTTGCTTGAATAGCTTATGCTATAGCATCTGCGGGGCTGTGGGAGCGGGAACCCTCAGCGGCTGAAGCCACTCAGCGCAGGGAACACTCTTCGGCACGACTGGAAGTCGTGCCCGTCCCGTTTAATTGCGAAAACCATGAAATCATGGAATTCATTCAGCACTTTCGCCGATTGACGCCGGTGCAGCGGAATACGTTCATCGCCTGCTTTCTGGGCTGGACGCTGGATGCCTTCGATTTCTTCATCCTGGTTTTCTGTGTTAGCGCGCTGGCGGCGCAGTTTCACCTGAAGGCTTCAGAAGTTCTGGAGGCGAATTTTCTGACGCTGGCGATGCGTCCGGTGGGCGCGTTTCTGTTCGGACTGATGGCGGACAAGTTCGGGCGGAGGCCAACGCTGATGGTCGACATCATCGCGTATTCGGTGTTTGAGCTGGGGTCAGCGTTCGCGCCATCGTTCAAGATTTTCCTAATCACGCGCGCCCTGTTTGGCGTTGCCATGGGCGGAGAATGGGGCGTGGGCGCGGCTCTGGCGTTTGAGACGCTGCCGGCGGAGGGCCGCGGTTTCTTCTCAGGGCTGCTGCAGGAAGGCTACGCGCTGGGGTATCTGATCGCGTCATTGATCTACGGCACACTTTTCATGTTCGTCGGCTGGCGCGGCATGTTTGTGATTGGAGCGCTGCCGGCATTTCTGGTGATCTACATTCGCACCAAGGTGGAAGAGTCGCCCGCGTGGCTGCACGGGCAGCGGCCGCGGGAGACAGAACGTCATCTCTGGAAAGACATTCTGTCGAACGCCGGGTTGTTTGTTTTTCTGGTGGCGCTGATGTTCGCCTTCACCTCGCTAAGCCATGGAACGCAGGATGTGTACCCGACGTTCCTGCAGAAGAATCTGCAATTCACGCCGCGGACGGTGGGCTTGGTCGCCATTGTCTACAACCTGGGCGCTCTGCTCGGTGGGGTTCTATTCGGGACATGGTCGGAGCGGCTGGGGCGGAGGCGGACCATCATTCTCGCGGCTCTGCTGACCATCCCTGTCATTCCGCTGTGGGCGTATTCGCATACAGTCCCAATGCTGGCGATGGGCGGCTTGGCCATGCAGTTCCTGGTGCAGGGAGCGTGGGGAGTGATTCCTGCGCACTTGAATGAGTTGTCCCCACCGGCGGTTCGCGGAACGCTTCCGGGCCTGGCGTATCAACTTGGGAACCTTCTTTCCTCGCGGAATTCGGTGATCCAGGCGAAGTCGGCGGAAGCTTACTATGGCGGAGGCTATGCCACGGTGCTGGCGTGGACCGTGGTGATTGTCGCGTGCATGGTGGCGATCGTTACATGGCTCGGCTGGGAGCGCAGGGGCGTCGACCTCTCGCGCACGGGCTAAGTTTGCCAAGTAAGTACAACGTAAAAGGTATCTTCCGGGGGTGTGCAAGTTTCGGCACACTTCTGGCGCCGTGGCACGATCGGAGGATTGTCAGGGGGCAGAATCCTGTGGTACGGTTAGGTAAAATTTCACGCCTTCGTTGATCTAGCATCCCAAGGTGAGCGAGTCTGGTCTGTTGCGCGAATGCGTGCATGCGAGGGGCGCCACGATGAAGGAAACCATGGAACCTGTACGAGCCGGTGACCTGGGCGAAAAAGAGAGTTTCGCCAACCGCAAGCTGATCCGGCCGACCCTGCCACGAATCGAGAACCACGGCAACCACCATCCGGTACCGGTTCAGTCGCAGGAACGACGCGATCGTCCTGAGCGCCCGCATGACCGCGGAGGAGATCGTGGCGATCGTCCGGCGATGGGAGGGGGCAAGCGGCCCGCGCCTCCGGAGCAGACCAACGCCGAGAACTTTTACTACCAGAAGCAGATGCAGGCACGGACCGCGATGGTCATCGTGCTGCGCGACGGAGAGGAAATCCGCGGTGTGATTGAGTGGTACGACAAAAACTGCCTCAAGGTAAACCGCGATTCGGGCGAGCCCAACCTGATGATCTACAAGCCCGCGATCAAATACATGTACAAGGAAAACGAGAACGGGCGGTAGCGGTTCTTCCAATAGCCGCAGTGAAAGTCTGTTCTCGTGACGCAGCGCTTAAGGGCGCGTGATCTTCCCGCATTCGGCACGCCTTCAGGCGTGCCCCGATACGAATCTTGACTTTCACCACGGGCTGCTAAAGGTACTCTTCCACCGTTCGTCTATAGCTTTGGCAGCACGATTCCTTTCTGTGCCTGATACTTGCCCTTGCGGTCGGCGTAGCTGGTTTCGCAGATTTCATCCGCCTGAAAGAAGATGATCTGGCAGAGGCCTTCGTTGGCGTAGATGCGCGCCGGCAACGGCGTCGTGTTGGAGATTTCCAGCGTGACGAAGCCCTCCCACTCCGGCTCGAACGGCGTCACGTTGACGATAATGCCGCAGCGGGCGTAGGTGCTTTTGCCGACGCAGATGGTGAGCACGCTGCGCGGGATCTTGAAATATTCGACCGAGCGCGCCAGCGCGAAAGAATTGGGTGGGACAATGCAGATGTCGGTCTGCACGGTGACGAAGGATTTCTCGTCGAAATGTTTCGGGTCGACGATGGAGGAATTCACGTTGGTAAAAATCTTAAACTCGTCGGCCACGCGCAGGTCATAGCCGTAGGAGGACAGCCCGTAGGAAATCACGCCCTGGCGCACCTGCTTCTCGGAGAAGGGATTGATCATGTCGTGTTCCAGAGCCATCTTGCGGATCCAGCGGTCATTCTTCAGCATGGAACTCCTTGGTGGAATTGAGTCATTGAATCATTTTGTGATTGAGTCATTGAGGGGCAGTCAGACCATGCAGCGATGGCCGCTTCTCGAACGCAAATGACTGAATGACCCGATGACAAAATGACTGAATCTCTTCGGCTGGTGACTGCCAGTTTACGGGATAGATGCTCCCGTTGACAATCTCGGTTATCTCCCTTAGCATCAATAACTTGAGGCATCATCTTTGACCCCTGGAACCGGGAGCGCGATGTGATCAAGCTCGACATCATCAACGAAGTGGTGGCCAAGACTGGCATCACGAAGACCAAGGCTGAGCTGGCCGTGGAAACCGTCTTTGAAAGCATGAAGAAGGCGTTGGCCGCCGGCAATCGCATTGAGCTGCGGGGATTTGGCGTGTTCAACGTGCGCCCGCGCAAGACCGGCATCGGGCGCAACCCGCGCACCGGTGCGGAAGTCTCGATCCCGCCAGGCAGAGCGGTGCGCTTCAAGCCCGGGAAGGAATTGCAGTCGATTGACTGATCTCCGACGGCAAAACGGCCGCGGCTCCCACCGAATCTTGTGCGTGCCAAGGCGCCGTCCTGCCTTGGGCACCCGCGTCTTCTCTTTTGCAGGGACTATCGCTTTACGCGGGAGACAATCCTGCGCAGCGCAGGCCGGAGGCGGCGCGCGACGGGAAACAGCGCCTTGCGCCAGATCTGAAACAGACCATCGTTCAGAACAACTGTGAGCGGACCCGGATAGTGGACGGGATTCTGGCAGAACTGCCGCTTGAATCGCGCCAGTGAACCCGGGCCGGAACCGAGATTGTAGCGGCTTGCGCCCTGCCGATACATGTCGCGCATGGCGTGCCAATGGAGAAACACAGCCGCCTGACGGTGTTGCGCTTCAAGGGCAGCCAGCTGGCAATGCGCTTCGGCGCCGTCACGGAACACAAGTGCGCTGCCGACGACCCGGCTTTCAAACAGAACTGAATACAGGCGAACACAGTTGTGAGGCTGCGCTAACCGCATGGTCTGCAGGTAAAAAGAAAGGGGGCGCTCGAGGCGGAATTGTTTGCGGCGGGCACAGTCCTGGAAGATTGGCCATACGGCCGCGAGTGCTTCGGGCGAATCCTGCGCGCGAAATTCGTAACCGGCCTCGGTGGCGCGGCGAATTTTGCGTCGGACCTCGCGGTCAAAGCTGGCCAGCGTGGCCTCTTCATCGGGAGACTGATAGACGATGTACTCCGGGGACAAGGTCGCGTAATCCTGGAAAAACGGAAACACGTCCAGATTTTCAGCGTGGCCTGATGCAGCGAGTTGGCTGAGGACCTGCGGGTCGGAGTGGGTGAAGCGTATGAAGATGTATCCGTTCGCGCGGGCCCAGGCGATCAGCCCAGCAACTGCCTCGGCACAGGAGGGTTCGTTCGGCTGCAGGCACGCCGGACCGCGAAACACCAGCCCGATTTTCCACGAAGCGAATCCGATGGTGAGGATGCTGACAAAGGCGGGTGGGCGATCATGAGTACCCCACGCCAGATAATGCGGCGTGACCCACAGCGGGCGGTAAGGCTCATTCCAGAACGGAAATTGATAGAGCGAAGCACCTGCCCCGAGCAAAACGTCATTCCACATGGCAAGGTCTTGCGGGCGTACTTCAAACCACGTGCCCGCCTCCGCGGCAGGTGTAGAGCGGATCTGGGCGGGCGAGGCCGGAATCTCGGGAATCGGGGCAGCCAGACTCATCCTGGAAAATCGTTTGGGGGAAATGGTGCGCCGCCAAGCCAGCAACGGTGAGCCGGTTGACTGCGTAAGCACGGCCATGTTCCATCCGGGTTGGTTGCAGGGCCAGATGGACTGTGAAACTATGTTAGGCCGTTTATGATCGGCTCAAAATACCCTTTTCGTAATAGCCCGAAAGTGCCATTGGACGCGGTTTTTCGCCGCTTTCTGCTACGAATCGGACGGAGCGTCTAACTGGCCCGGCCGCCGTTCTCTCGGTCGTAGTAGCATCGTCGTAGTAGCATCCAGTTGTAGCATCCTTAGTAGCAACAAAGAGCGGCTCGGCTTCGTCCGGCGGGCCGGAAGACTTCCATGTCTCAACCCGTTTCCCCGATTCCGTCCTCCACCCTTGAGTACTACCATGCGCTGCCGAGGCCGACAGGTCGGCGACCGCGCGATCGCTATTGGCTGCATGCACTGCTGCTCGTGGCCACGATCTTCACCACACTGGTCGTCGGGGCGTGGATGGAGTATTGCTTCCTGCACAACCTGCCTCCGTTTGTGGCGGGAGATGAATATCTTCCGTTTTTCAAGCTGGCGTGGGTTCTGGAGCGGCCCTCGCGCCTGCTGCTGGGCATACCGTTTTCTGCGACCCTGTTGGCGATCCTGCTGGCGCATGAAATGGGGCACTACCTGATGTGCCGCTACTACGGAGTGCGGGCGACGCTGCCATTTTTTATTCCCGCGCCTACGTTGATCGGAACCCTGGGAGCGGTGATCCGGATCAAGGCGCCGATTCGATCGCGAGCTGCGTTGTTCGATATCGGCATTGCGGGGCCCATTGCCGGGTTTGTGGTGGCGACCGCAACGCTGGCGGTCGCGCTCGGGCTTTCCAAGCCGCTTCCGTACGGCACCGCTTCAGATCTGCAGCTGGGGTTTCCGCCGATCTTCGTCCTGATGCATGCCCTGCTGAGCACTGTGGCGCCGGGACATGCGATTGCCGGAGTGCCACTCGCGCATGTGTATTTGCATCCCACGGCCGTGGCCGCTTGGGTGGGAATGTTTGCCACGGCGCTGAATCTGCTCCCGGCGAGCCAGCTGGATGGAGGACATATTGTGTACGCGCTTGCGCCGCGGGCACATCGCGCAGTGTCGTGGCTCACCGTGATTGTGCTCGCTTACATGGGTCGCGCATATATGGGATGGCGGTTCTGGGCCGCGCTGCTCGTCGCGATGAATGTTCTGACCTACAGGCAGCGGCAGGCGCCGGATCATCCGGTGCTTCCCACCACCCGCTGGGGGCTGGCGCTGGTGGCACTGCTTATGCTATGGCTGACGTTTACGGTCTCACCCTTCCGGCTACTCTGGAAATAAACTGCGTTGAGCTAGCGGCTTGCCTGAGTCTCCCGTATACTGAATCGTTTTAATACGAGGTGATCTCGTGATCTCGATAGCTCGCATTGCTTTCTACCTGTTCGCAACTCTTCTGTGCGGCTCGGCGGCTGCGCAAACCATCGAAGTGGATGTGACGCACGCAACCAATCACTTTGTGCCTAAGGAAACTCTCGGCGCCGGCGTCGACCGCATTTCCGTCGAGGCGATCGATAAAGACTTGCTCCAGCCCACTCTCGCACAAACGCAGGCCTCGGGATGGCAGCCGGTAACCTACCGCCAGAATACGGAGCTTGCGGTCGAGGCCTGGCACTGGAATCCGCAAGGAACCTGGAGCGATGCCAGCGGCAAAGGCTATTTCACCGGCTCGTCCACGCCTGCCGATATAATTCGCTATTCCTACGGCTACGGACTGCCGCGGCGTGGATTCACACGCAACGATGGTACGGAGAACGTCGGCTTCTCGCGCCTCACCGACGGCGATCTCAACACGTTCTGGAAGAGCAATCCATACCTTACGCAGCGCTTCACAGGCGAGAGCGATGCCCTGCACCCGCAGTGGGTGGTTCTCGACCTGGCACAGACGCAACTGGTGAATAGCATTCGCATCGCATGGGGCGAGCCCTACGCCCGGCGCTATGTGGTGCAGTACTTCACGGGAGACGATCCGATCCATGCGCCAACGCGCGGCGTGTGGCAGACGTTCCTGCAAGGGACGGTGACGAGCGGAAAGGGCGGAACGGAAACGCTGCGACTGACGAACAGTGCCATTGGCGTGCGTTTCGTGCGCATCTGGATGACGGAGTCTTCGAATACGTGCGATGCCGATGGGCCCGCCGATCCGCGCAACTGCGTCGGCTATGCCATCCGCGAAATCTATCTCGGCACGACAACCGAAGATGGCGCATTTCACGACATCATGCGGCACACGCCTGATCAGGAGCAGACGACAACGTATTGCTCTTCGGTGGATCCCTGGCACGAACCTTCTGACATCGGCTCAACGAAGCAGGCGCAGATGGGGTTCGATCTGTTTTTCACTAGCGGCGTGACGCGGGGATTGCCGGCGATGATTCCCGTCGCCATGCTCTACGATACGCCGGAGAACGCCGCCGCCGAGATTGCGTATATCGAGAAGCGCGGCTATCCGATTTCTTACGTTGAGATGGGCGAAGAAGCGGACGGCCAATATATGCTGCCCGAAGACTACGCGGCTCTGTACATACAATGGGCGACGGCACTGCACAAGGTTGACCCGGCACTGAAGCTGGGTGGGCCGTCGTTTACGGGTGAGAACCGCGATATTGAAGTCTGGCCTGATGCGAATGGCAAGGTTTCCTGGACCGGGCGTTTCGTCGATTACTTGAAGCAGCACGGACGTATGGGTGATCTGTCGTTCTTCTCGTTCGAGCACTATCCATACGATCCGTGCCGCACGCCGTGGGGCATGCTATACGAAGAACCGGAACTGGTCGGCCACATCATGCAAACGTGGCGAGATGACGGTATCCCGGCGGATGTGCCGATGTTTATCACCGAGGGGAATTTATCTTCGGCCGCGAGCGAAACCTATCAGGACATTTTCGCCGGCGTTTGGCTGGCGGACTACATCGGGTCGTTTCTGAATTCGGGCGGCAAAGGCATTTACTTTTTTCATTATCTGCCACTCCACATGGAACCCGGCTGCAACGGTTCACCGGGCACGTTCGGCATGTTCACGATCAATGGCAATTACGAAATTCAGCAGCAACTGGCGCAGTTCTTTGTGGCACAACTGATCAATCTGGAGTGGGTACAGCCGGGCGGAGGCGAGCACCAGGTTTATTCGGCGAAGGGCGACGTCGAGGACGGTGCCGGTCACGAGTTGGTGACGGCGTATGCGGTGAAGCGTCCGGATAGGAAGTGGGCGCTGATGATCGTGAACCGGGATCAGCAAAACGCGCACAAGGTGCGAATTGCTTTTCAAGGGCAGGGCGGGCAGCCGAGCGCGTTTGCGGGGCCGGTTGAGATCAGCACATTCGGAAGCGCGCAGTATCAGTGGCATCCGGCGCGCACGCGATTTGAAGCGCACGCCGAGCATGCCGCAGAAAATACGGTGGTCGCCTACACCAAGGGATGGGCTGATCCGGATGGGCCGATTGCGCGCGCAAAGGAAAATGCGGGAAAAGATACGACATATGAATTGCCCGCGGCATCAGTCACGGTGATTCGGGGCACGGTTGGTTCCAAATAGATGGAAAGCTGGTTTGAAGCAGCAGCTAAGGGCTAAGGGCTAACAGCGAGAGCAATCTTCACATCAGCCACAGCGCATCCACATCGACAATGATCTGAGTGCGGGGGATCTTCTGTTGCGCCGCGTACGCCAGCATTGCGCGCAATGTCGTATTCAGCTTTTCCCGGCTCGGTGACTTCAGAACAAAGTGGTAACGGTAGTCGCGCTTCAACTTGAGAATGGGCGCAGCCGCCGGGCCGAGCACTCGCACTCCTTCGTGGCGAGTCGACTCAAACCACCTGCCGAGCAATCCTGACCATTCGAGGGCTTCATCGAGTTTGTCGCTGCGCAGGAGGACATTGGCGAGGGCCGAATACGGCGGATAGTGCATCCAGCTGCGAAAGCGAAGCTCTTTTTCGTAGAAGCCAGCGAAGTCGTGGCGGGCGGCATACTGCACGGCGTAATGATCCTGAAAGTAAGTCTGCAGAATGACCTTGCCGGGAGATTGGCCGCGCCCGGCACGGCCGGCGACCTGAGTCAGCAACTGAAAGGTGCGCTCGGCGGCGCGGAAGTCGGGCAGGCCGAGCGCGACGTCGGCACCGACGACGCCCACCAGCGTAACGCCGTGAATGTCATGGCCCTTGGCGATCATCTGCGTGCCGACGACGATGTCCAGTTCGCCATCGTTCAGCGCGTTGAGGGTGCGCTCGAAATCTTCGTGGCTGCGGACTGTGTCGCGGTCGAGACGGGCGATGCGCGCCTGCGGGAACAGGCCGTGCAGCAACTCCTCCAGCTTCTCCGAACCGGTTCCGAGAAAATAGACGTACTCGCTGCCGCAGTGCACGCACGCTTTCGGCACAGGCGCCATGAATCCGCAATAGTGGCAGACCATCTTGTGCTCGCGTTTGTGGTGAGTGAGCGCGATGGCGCAGTTTGCGCACTCCAGTTTCTTGCCGCAAGCGCGGCAAAGCACGACGGGCGAGTATCCGCGGCGGTTGAGCAGAACCATGACCTGCTCTCTGCGTTCCATACGCGTCTGGATTTCACTGGCGAGTTTTCGCGAAATCACCTGCTCCTGACCGGTTTCGTGAAATTCCTGGCGCATGTCGACGATTTCGACTTCCGGCAGCGGACGCTGCCGCACGCGGTCGGGGAGTTCGACCAGCGCATATTTGTTCTTCGTCGCATTGAAGTAAGACTCGAGCGAGGGAGTGGCCGAACCGAGCACGACGACGGCGCCGGCCATCTTGGCGCGCATGACGGCCACATCGCGCGCGTGGTAGCGCGGCGTCTCCTCCTGTTTGTAGGAGGCGTCGTGTTCTTCGTCGACGATGATCAGGGCGAGGTCCGCAACCGGAGCGAACACGGCGGAGCGCGTGCCCACGACCATGCGGGCCTCGCCGCGCTTGATGCGATGCCACTGCTCGGCGCGTTCTTTGTGAGAAAGTGCGGAATGCAGGATGGCGACTTCGTCGCCGAAGACCTGGTGCAGATCGGCGGCGACAGCCGGTGTGAGGCCGATTTCCGGCACCAGCAGGATGGCCGAGCGGCCAGCGTCGAGCACCGCGCGCATACTGGCGAGATAAACGGCAGTTTTTCCCGAGCCGGTCACACCGTGCAGAAGCATGCCCGTAAACTCTCGACTCTCAACGCCCTCGCGCACGCGAGCCAGCGCCGACTGCTGTGCGGGGTTGAAATCGAATTCGAAAGGCGACGGACGCGGCTTGGCGCGCGAAACGGCGAAGTCGGCGGGTTCTTCGACAATGGCAATTAGACCGCGGCGAACGAGGGTGTTGAGTGTGGTGCGCGGAACATCGAGGGATTGCAGAGTGGCGACCGGAACCCGGCCGCCAGAAGCCGCCATAGTGTCGATGACTTTCCGCTGATTGTCGTTCAACCTGCCTTCGGCGGAGTTGAGCACGGCGATCTTCACTGTGCGGGTGGCATCTTGTACGGCAGAGATGTCTTCCCGCGTCAGCCACTGTTTGCGCACCATGCCGTTGAGAATCGACCGAGAAGCGCGTGTGGCCGAGCGTAACGATTGTTCGCTGACCATCTCTGCCCCGTCCGGTTCGGATTGGTGAGCGGCCAGGTAGTCGAGCACACGAAACTCTGCGGCCTGCTGCTCGGGAGTGCTCCGCGAACGCGCTGATGATCCCGACATTCCGGCGAGATGCAGCGCCATCAGGCCAGCCTCAGTGATGCGGTATCCGATGGAGCGTTTGAACTCGGCGCTCAGTGGCAGCATGGTGCGGAAGACTTCGCCGATGGGAGCAAGGTAGTAGTCGGAAATCCAGCGGCCGAGCCGCAGCAGTTGATCGTCGAATACGGGAGTTTGATCGAGAACAGCGAGAATGTTTTTCGTCGCGACGGAGGGCTGGCGATCGTGTAACTCGACGACGATGCCCGTCATGCGCTTCTGGCGGAAGGGGACGAGGACGCGTCCGCCCACGAGTGGTGTGGCTTCCGCCGGGACGCGGTAGGTGAACGCCATGTCCAGCGGGACGGGCAGGGCGACGTCGCAGAATTCGGGCATTGGTTGGAAGGATAAATCAGGACGTTGTGGATCGCGGCCCGCCGTGGCAGGGTAGGGATGCTTCGACTCCAGTGATCATCGGCTTCGCCGATGATCACTTTCCGCTCAGCATGACGTGCTTACTCTGTCTTCTCGGGTGGCTTCAGGCCCAGGTACTTCATCACCATCTGCAGATCCTTCCACGCTTCGCCTTTCTGGCGCGGATCGCGCAGAAGAAATGCAGGATGGTACGTCACTGCCAGCTTCGCTCCCTGCCACGGTTCTGCCTGAGAAGACGTGTCGCTGCTGCGCACGCCAGCCGGCACGAAGTCGTAGAAGCGGCCGCGCAGTTCCGCCATGGGCGCGTTGATGGCGAGCAGATTTTTGGCTGCCACGGCGCCGAGCGCGACCACCACTTTGGGCTTGATCACGCCAATCTGCCGCATTAGAAAGGGCGAGCAGGTGTCGCATTCATCGCGTTCAGGGGTGCGATTCCCCGGCGGACGACATTTGACGACGTTCGCAATGTAGACGTCCTCGCGGCTCAGTCCCATGGCTCTGATCATGTTGTTGAGCAACTGGCCGGCGCGGCCGACGAAGGGCTCCCCTTGCGCATCTTCATCGGCGCCGGGGCCTTCGCCCACGAACATGAGTTCGGCGCGCGGGTTGCCCACGCCGAAGACGATCTGCTTGCGTCCCTGCTTGTGCAGTTTGCAGCGGGTGCAGTCGCCCAGGTCTGCGCGGATCAGTTTGAGCGCGGCTACACGATCGGCCACGCCCTGCTCCGGTTTCGGGGTGAGCATTTCAAACATGCTTTCTTCGGGAATGACTGCGGCAACGGCGGATCTTCTGGGCGGCATTTCCTCTCGCAGTTCTGGCTGGGGAGTTAACGATGATTCTGTTTCTACATCGCCTGCGATCGCGGCTTCTTCGCTTTGCGCGGTGGCCTGCGCCGCGTTCACTTTGTCGCGGCGATAAAAGTCGTAAATGCCCAGCTCCTTGTAGTAGCGCAGGCGCTCGGCGAGGGCATGTCGCAGGTCAGGGTCGAGAGCGTTGGGCATGAGCGTGTCGATTGTAATGCAGACGGGTGAGGAAAAACGGGACTAGATTTTGACGGTGGCCTTGCGTTGCTGGCGCAAGTGCACGACCTGATCGAGCACGCGCTGGGCCACGTCCCACTTCGTGGTTTCAGGAACGGTGACCACTTCGTCGCGCGTGATGATGTTCACGGCGTTGCGGTCGGAATCGAAGCCGACGCCTTCCCGCGAGACGTCGTTGACCACAATGGCATCGAGATTCTTGGCAACCAGTTTTTGGCGCGCGTTTTCGAGGACATTCTCGGTCTCGGCGGCAAAGCCGACGATGATCTGCGTACTCTTCCTCAGCGCCAGCTCCTGCAGGATGTCCGGAGTGGCTTCGAGTTCCAGGGTCATGGAGCCCTTACGCTTGATCTTCTGTCCCGCTTCCACCTTCGGGCGATAGTCGGCGACGGCCGCGGTCTTGATCACGATGCTGGCCTGAGGAAGAAGCTGCAGCACGGCGTCACGCATTTGTTCGGTGGATTCAACTCGCGTGATCTCGGCGGCTCCGGGAGGCGTAAGAGAAGTCGGCCCGCTGACGAGCAAAACGCGGGCACCACGGCGCAGCGCAGCTTCGGCGAGAGCGTAGCCCATGCGCCCGCTTGAGCGGTTGGTGAGGTAACGTACAGGGTCGATTTTTTCGCGAGTGGGACCGGCAGTGATGAGCACGGTCTCACCGCCCAAGTCTTGCGATGTGCCAAGTGCAACCAGCACGGCCGCAACAATCTCTTCGTTTTCCGCGAGCCTTCCCGCTCCGGTCATGCCGCAGGCAAGATAGCCTTCGCCCGGTTGGACGATCTTTACGCCACGTTTGCGAAGAATTTCAAGATTTGCCTGCGTGGCGGGGTGATTCCACATGTTGACATTCATGGCC
>JASHPH010000095.1 GCA_030038255.1 Candidatus Sulfotelmatobacter sp.
ACGCCGTACAGCATCACCGTTACTCCCAGGGCCACACCATACGGGACTTTAAGCGATTGGGGGTTATCCAGCGAAACCTGCGTGCCAGGCAGGCGGAACGTTACCAGCGAAACCAGTATGTGGCCAATGTTCTTCATCGTCTGCACGAACCTGCCCTTGTAAATCACCAAAGCCAGTGCCATCACTCCTGCGACGAAGACCGACCCCATCAGCAAGTCAACAAGCGTACCCGGCCCAACGAAGGCTCCGATGGCCCCGGCCAGCTTCCAATCACCCGCGCCCAAGGCGCGTAAAAGCACGAACGGCAGCAGCAAGGCCAGACCGAGTCCCGCACCTAGCAGCGACGCTTTCAGCCCCGCCCAGCCGCTAAACACCGTGCTGAGAATCGCCCCCAGCAGCAATCCCGGAACGGTCAGCCAGTTCGGGATGCGGCGGCTGCGCCCGTCCGTCCAAGCCGCAATCAGGGCTACCAGCAACGCGCCCGCAAGAATCGCTGGCTTCAAGTGCGCCCCATGCCGCGGAAGGTGAGGCTAAGCACTCGTCCATGCCTCACGCGGTCTTCGCATTGAGAAAGAACCATGGATTGAAAAAGAGCCATCGACTGAAATAGAGCCATGTCTCGAAGGCCCGGAAATCGCCCGCGGGGAGGTATGGGTTAACTCCTGCCGCCCGCGCCATTACCGCTGCAAAAGCGGCCTTCTGCGCGGATTTTCACACAGCAGGGGAGTCAAGTCAACGGAATGACCGAGCCAGGACGTAACTCCTAGTAACCGCACCTGGCGGTCAGACCGAAGACTTGTTTTCTCAGCGGTTAAACGCCGGCGCCGCGTTGTGTTCGGCGATGATCTTTCGGGCGTTATCGGCCAGGGCTTTTGCCTGAGGCAGCAGCTCAAGCCCCTTTATCACTTCCGGATCCGATTCGGCGCGGACCTTCATGCCCTCGTCCTGCCCGAAAGCATCCACGAAAATCTCTGCCTTGATGCCCGCCTTGATCCAGTCGTTGTTGTCGAGAAGATCAGCCTGCGTGTACGGGATGCCAGCGTCGTCGAGCGACTTGGCGAAGTCGCGCAGGAGTGCATCGTCCACCTCGAAGCTTTTCGTCGGGTGATAATCCACCACATACCGCTTGGCGAAGTTGAAAAAGGCGTAGTGCTGCAGCAGCGTGTCCTGGAAGTGGTTGGTCTTGACGGGAGGAATCATCACATCCGGTGTGATCCCGCCACCGCCGTAGACGGTGCGGCCGCTATCGGTGAGCTTCACTTCGCGGTTGGCATTGCTGGAGGTATCGCTGTCGCGGTTGTAATAGTAGTCGTAGAGCGAAATGTTCGAGTAATCACGCTGGATCAGCCGTCCGCTGGGTGTGTAGTAGTGCGCCGTGGTCAGGGCAAGGCCGGTGTTCTCCGAAAGCGGATACACGGTCTGCACCAGTCCTTTTCCGAACGTGACCTCGCCAGCAATCAAGCCGCGGTCGTGATCTTGAATGGCTCCGGAGACGATTTCTGCCGCCGACGCCGTCAGCCGGTTCACCAGCACGACGATGGGATAGTCTTTGCCGCCATTGCCATGCTGCGCCACATAACGCTTCTCGGCAGAGGCGCGGCCGTGGTGCGAGACGATCAGTTGACCCTTCTTCAGGAACTTGTCGGCAACGCCAACACCTTCGCTAAGCAGCCCGCCGGGGTTGCCACGAAGATCAAGAATCAACCCCTTCAGGTCTCCGAACTGGTCAAGAGCCTCGGATACTTCATGCTCGGTGGTCTCGTTGAATCCGTTGACGTGCATGTAGCCAACGCCCGGCCGGATCAGGAAATGCACGTCTACGCTGTAGCGCGGGATTTCATCGCGCACCAGCGTGAACTCCATCGGCTTCTCCACACCGTCGCGCGCGATGCTGATGTGCACCGTCGTGCCCTTGGGCCCCTTGAGCATGTCAGCGACGGCAGTGGTATCCATGTTTTCGGTAGACTTGCCATCAACTGCGATGATCACGTCGCCAGGGTGAATGCCGGCCTTATAAGCGGGCGTTCCCACAAACGGGTAGAGCACGATCACTTTGTTATTGCGCGGTCCCACGGTCATGCCCACGCCGTAGTATTTGCCGCGCTGGTCTTCGCGCATCAGCGCGTACGACTTGGGGTCGAAGAAATTCGAGTGTGGATCAAGCGCATGCAGCATGCCCGGGATGGCACCGTTGTAGATGGCTTTGTCGGCATTGACGGGCTCGGCGTAGTTCTCCTCGACGATCGAGTAGACATCAGTGAACTGCTTGAGGCTATCCTTGACCTCGGACTCGCTCGCCATGGAAGGCTGCTGGCCCGAACGCTGGGCGAACAGAATGCCTAGAAAGCCGCAAGCAAGAAGAAAGAAAACTACCAGGTAGAGCGACCGGCGAGAACTACGTGCCATCTTGAATTTCCTTCGGTTGAGGGCTTGCTTTCACCCCAGCTACCGCGCTGAATACAGGCAGTATATCACTACGTTAGACTGCCCCGGATCGGGATTGTCACCGTAGTAACCACCCCCTGGAACGCGCTACTTATGAGATGCACCTGCAGCGCGGGAGGTCTCCTCAGACCAGCCAATGCACCGAGTTGGAGCCGCGCACTGGGCTTCGCGGCTAACATGTGTCTAGCATTGCCGCCTTTCATTCGGCGGCAGTATGATGAAAGCGCATGAGTTTCTCCGAGACCATCTTCTTATTCTTGCTGGCCCTGGTCATCTTCGGGCCCAAGAAGTTGCCGGAGATCGCACGTCAGGCGGGCAAACTTTTGAACGAGTTGCGGCGTGCTTCCAACGAGTTCAAATCGCAGATCGAGCAGGAGATCGCTCATCTGGAGGTGGAAAATAAGAAGCCGACCATCCTTGCGCCCACGACGCCTCCCCAAGGCACGACCAACCGCAACCTGACTCTTGTACCTGGAGGTGAGCTACCGGCCCCCACAGCCCCCGCGACGTCGGCCGCTTCTGACGACGAGCCGCTGTTTGCCACAAGTGCAGCCGCTGCTGAAGCCGCCCCCAGCAACGGATCCGGCTCGCCCGGCGCTTCCACCGTTGCCTCCGAACCTGTAGCTTCCTCGACCTCACAGGAGTCTCATGCCTGAGGTCGCGGTCGCAACCTCCAGTGGTGAGCCGGAAAAAGAATCCATGCCCACCATGGGCTTTCTCGATCACCTCGAGGAGTTGCGCACGCGAATCGTGCGTTCGGCCATCGCGGTAGGAGTTGGCACTGCCGTGTGCTGGGCATTCCGGGAGCGCATCTACGACTTGATGCAGAGGCCGATCGTGCAGGTGCTGCACGAAAAGCATCTGCCGGACAAACTCGTTTATCTCAATCCAATCGACCCCTTCAACCTTTACTTGAAGATCGCGATGCTGGCCGGTCTATTTCTAACGTCTCCCTTCGTCCTGTACCAGGTCTGGATGTTCATTTCGCCCGGGCTGTATCGGCGCGAGAAGCGTTACGTTCTGCCCTTCATGGTGTCGACGATCACGTTGTTCGCAGTGGGCGGCTACTTTGGCTACAGCGTCGCTTATCCGCGGGCGCTCGATTTCTTCGTAGTAAAGTTCAACGGGCAGTTTCAGCCCATGATCACCATCGGCGAATATACGCAGCTTTTCCTGAGCATCGTGCTGGGCATGGGGCTGATCTTCGAAATGCCGATCCTGGTTTTCTTTCTGGCGTTCATGGGCATCTTGAGCCCGGGCTTCATGTTGAAGCATTTCCGCTATGCAATTTTGCTCATTTTCATCATCGCGGCCATCGTGACGCCGACTCCTGATGTGGTGAACATGTGCATTTTCGCGGCACCGATGCTTGGCCTCTATGCGCTCAGCGTAGGCGTGGCGTGGCTCGTACATCCCAAGCAACGCGAGGCACGGAAAGCGAAACAGGCACGGGCATGAGATCGAAGTCGCTTTTGCCGATTGTGCTAGCTATGGGTGTGCTCTCGGCCCTTGGCTGCGATCACAGCAAGGAGCAGGTTCAGGCGCAGAGCCAGACGTCGCCGGCGGTTGCCGAGACCCCGAAGCCCATGCTCAATTTTCCGCCCGATAGCGGCCCTCTACCGACGTTCAACGGTGATCGCGCCATGCAGTATGTGAAGGAAATTGTGAAGTTCGGCCCGCGGCCGCTGAGCAGCCCGAATCACAAGAAAGTCGAAGACTACCTGGACTCGCACCTCAAGGGCGACGACGTGGAAGACGACGTCTTCACCGCCGAGACGAACGTTGGCAAGTTTCCCGTGCATAACATCGTCGCGAAATATCCCGGTACGAAGGACGGCATCATCGTCATTGCCAGCCACTACGACACGAATTACCCGCTGCGCAAAACATCGTACGTCGGAGCCAATGACGGCGGCTCTTCCAGCGCCTTGCTGCTTGAACTGGCCAATCAGTTGAGAGGAAAGACACGCGAGGGTTACTCCATCTGGCTGGTGTGGGATGATGCCGAAGAAGCGATGAAACCCGACACGGAAGTGGATTTCATGAGCGACAGTCTGTACGGGATCACGCACCTGGCGGAAAAGTGGCAGGCGGACGGCACACTGAAGAAGATCAAGGCATTCATCCTGGCCGATATGATCGGCGATGCGGATCTCGAGATCGATCGCGACAGCAATTCAGCCGGATGGCTGCAGGATGTCGTGTTTGAAGCCGCGACTCGCATGGGCTACCAGTCCCACTTTTTCGGGCGCACGCTGGCGATGGAAGACGATCACCTGCCGTTCGTCAAACGCGGCGTACCGTGCATCGACCTGATTGACTTTACTTACGGCTACAACAACGTTTTCTGGCACACGCCGCAGGACACGGTCGACAAACTAAGTCCCAAGAGTCTCGAGATCGTTGGCTCAGTGATTCTCGAGACCATTCGCATCCTCGGCAAGATGGAGCCGCTTCCGCCGAAGTGACGGCGACCGCAACGCGCGCGTTTTGCGCTTTTGCACAATTTCATTTCTAATGCAGCCCATATGCGCACTCGCATGAGCCTGGTCCTTTGTTTTGTCTTCAGCTTCATTGGTTTTGCTGCAACATCTCCCGCCGACATCAACGCAGAGAGTCAGGTCATTCAGGCAGCTCTCGAACCGGGAGACCTGGAAAACAATCTTCGCCGCCTGACGGACGAAATTGGCGGTCGCGTTCCCGGCACCATCGCCATGCAACATGCCGTGGAGTGGGGCGTGCAGGCCTTCACTGCCGCCGGAGCCGACGCCGTTCATACCGAAGGATTCACCATCCCGAATTCGTGGGCCGAAGGCGGCACCGAGATGACGGCGACGACATCGTACGAAATCAACCCGTCGAAAGTGGGCGGCATGGTGCTCTCAGTGTTTCCCATTCGCGCTGTGTCCATTGCGTGGGCTCCCGCGCTCGCGCCTGTGAAACATGTTCCGGTCGTTGACGTCGGGCAAGGCACGGAGGCCGATTTCCAGAAAGCCGGCGACATTTCCGGCAAGATCGTTCTGGTTCACACCACCGTTCTGAAAACCTGGAATGACTTGTTCGGTGAATACCGGCAGGCTCCGCCCGCCATCGATCGCGCCGTGAAAGGCAAGGCCAGAGCCATGGCATTCATGGCTACGCGCGAGCACGACATTCTTTACCGGCACACGAATTCTGGCGCCGGCGAGATCGACAAGCTGCCCATGGTTGTGGTGGCGCGGGAAGACGGCGAGCGCATGGCGCGCCTTCTGGCGTCCGGGCACAAGGTTTGGGCTGATCTATCCATTCCGAATCAGATCGGCGGGCCCATCCGCGCCGCGAACGTGATAGCCGAAATTCGCGGCAGCGAGAAGCCGGACGAGTTTGTCGTCCTCGGCGCCCATCTGGATTCGTGGGAGTTAGGCACAGGCGCGCTGGATAACGGCTGCAACGCCGCGCTGGTCATCGATGCGCTGCGGGCGATCAAGGCCTCCGGCGTGAAGCCGCGCCGCACCATTCGCTTCATTCTTTTTTCAGGCGAGGAGGAAGGCCTGATTGGCTCGCGCGCTTATGCGGTGGCCCACCGTCACGAGCTCGACAATGCCGTGGGCGTTGTGATCTACGATTCCGGCACGGGCAAGACGACCGGGTTCTCCGTCGGCGGACGCAAAGACATACTCGACACTGCTCACGAACTGATTGCACCCCTGGCGCGATTCGATGTGAAGGAATTGACTCCCAACATGGAGACCGGAACCGACCACGTCGATTTCATGCTGGAAGGTGTGCCCACTTTCGTTGCCGATCAGGATGAAGCCAACTACCTCGAGAACTACCACGCCGTCTCCGATACGTTCGACAAGGTGGATCTTGCCCAGCTCAGGAAACACGTGGCAGAAGCCGCCGCGCTCAGTGTGGGCCTCGCGAATCTGCCCCAAAAGATCGGCCCGCGCCTGACCCATGACCAGATCGAGCAGACCATGCGCGACAGCAACAGCGTGGACATGCTCAGGGCGGACGGCATTTGGGACGATTGGGTCAGTGGTAAGCGTGGACGACAGAAATAACCTGATTTTGAAATTCCGATTGCAGAGTGGCGATTGAGTCCGCGGAGGGCTAATCGAAAATCTGCGATCAAATCGGCCATTCGCCTTGCTCTACGTCTGGATCCTGTTCAACCTTTTCGCGCTGGGCCTGCTGGTGCTCGACCTGCGCGTGTTTCATCGCCGCGGACGCGTCGTTCCTTTGCGTGCGGCTTTGGGTTTGAGCCTGTTGTATGTTGCGCTGGCAGCCGCGTTCGCCGTGATGCTGTCTCTCTGGCAGGGACATCAGGCGGCGCTGGAGTTTGTCACCGCCTATGTTCTCGAGCTCTCTCTCAGCGCCGATAACCTTTTCGTCTTCCTTGTGATTTTTAACTATTTCGCGGTTCCCGAGGATCAGCAGCATCGCGTTTTGTTCTGGGGAGTTATTGCCGCCCTCATTCTGCGCGGAATTTTCATCGGCGTCGGCGTCGGTCTCATTCACCGCTTTCACTGGCTGTTCTATCTCTTCGGTGCGCTGCTTATCTACAGTGGCATTCGCCTCTGTGTGACGGGCGCGCACAAGGTTGATCCGGCCGCGAATCCTCTGGTGCGCGCTCTGCGCCGAATCCTGCCGGTGACCAGCGGTTTCGAAGGTGGACGCTTCTTCGTATGTAACCCTCAAGAAAACTCCCGCCTTTATGCCACGCCCCTGCTCATCGTGCTGCTGGTCATTGAAACGACCGATGTCTTGTTCGCGGTCGACTCCATTCCCGCAGTCCTGGCCATTACCCTGAACGCCTTCGTCGTCTACAGCGCAAATGTGTTCGCCATACTTGGCTTGCGCACGATGTATTTCGCCGTCGCCGGACTCATGAAAATCTTCCGTTTCTTTCACTATGGGCTGGCGGTGCTCTTAGTGCTGATGGGGCTGAAAATGCTCACTGTCGACTATTACACGATCTCTACGATGTTAACGTTGGGTGTCGTGGCAGGAGTGCTGGCAGTGTCTGTCGTCGCCTCAGTCGCTTTCCCCGCAAAGGAAAAGAAAATTGCCGACTGATCGGCCTCTAAGGCAATTCTTACGACGGAGTGAGGCGAGTTCTCCGTTCTCAGGCAAACAGTACACGGTCCGCCTTCACGACCGAATGTTTCAGGAATTTCCTGTCGTCGTGGTCGGGGTAGTCCATACGGTAGTGCGCTCCGCGGCTCTCTTCGCGCGCCAGCGCGGATCGCGCCACCCACGTGGCTGCTAAATGCAGATTAAACGCTTCGTGCGTCCGCCGCGTCTTGGGATGCGCAACCTTCGGAGTCAGTTCCTCAAGCTTCTTGATCGCCTTCTGCATGCCTATACGAGATCTCACGATGCCGACGTCGCTCCACATCGCGTCTTGAATCTGGCCGATGACCTCCTCGACGCCCACATCCACCGGGCCGTTGGAATAGGCAGCCTTCGGTTGAGTTGGAGTTCGTGATCCCGGCTTGGCTTCTTCGCGCATCGCCTTTCCGGCACGCGCTCCATATACGATAGCCTCGAGCAGGGCATTGCCCGGCAGCCGGTTCGCGCCCTGCACTCCCGAAGCCGCAGCCTCGCCCGCGGAGTAGAGCCCGGCGATGCTGGTCTTGCCGTCGAGATCGGTGCGCACACCGCCCATTGCATAGTGCGCCGCGGGACGAACCGGAATCAGGTCCTCGGTGATGTCCAGGTTGTAATGCATGCACGTCGCGTAGACGCGGTGCAGCCGCTTCTGCACCTTGGCCGCGTCAAGGTGGGTCAGGTCGAGATAAACGAATGGATCTTTTGCCCTGCTGACTTCCATCTCGTGCATGATGGCGCGCGCCACAACATCGCGCGGCGCCAGCTCGCCCATCGGGTGATACTTGCCCAGAAAGCGGTTCAGTTCAATGTTGCGCAGATACGCGCCTTCCCTCCGCAGCGCTTCCGACAGCAGGAACCGCGGCGCTTTTTTCATATAAAGAACGGTCGGGTGAAACTGCACGAACTCCATATCACTGACCTCCGCCCCGGCACGAAGGGCAAGCGACACGCCATCCCCAGTCGCAGTTTCCGGGTTCGTCGTGTTGCGATAGATCTGCCCCATTCCTCCCGTGGCCAGCAGCACGGCAGAGCATGCGATATCTTGCGCAACTCCTTTTTCGTCGAGGAGAGAAACGGCGGTAACGCGGCCAGAATCGCAGAGCAAATCTGTCGAGAAGACATACGGCGCGAACGAAATGTGCTTCAGCGAATGCGCCTTGGCGTAGAGTGCCCGTAGAATCTCGGTCCCGAGGGATTCACCCTGAGCATGCAGAATGCGATTGTGCATGCGCGCGCCTTCCATTCCGAAAGTCATTCTTGTGCCGTGACGATCCCGCTCTGCTGCCCAGCCGATCAACTCCTCGATGCGCTCGATGCCCTCTTCCACCAGGATCTTTACCGCGGCGAGATTCGACAGGCCATCGCCCGAGCCGATCGTGTCCTGCAGATGCAGGCTGACTTCATCTTCATCGCCAAGGGGAGCAGGTTCGGCAGACTGTGCAGGGAACGATGGGATCTGCTTCTTGTCCAGCACGAGCACCCGTCCAGCAGCCGCCAACTCAATCGCGGCACGCAGTCCGGCCACGCCCGCGCCAATGACCACGAAATCGGTCTCAGCTGGAAGCCCCTTCATAAACGGGAAATGGTACCACTTTGCAGCTTGAAGCAGACGTTTTTGCCCTTACGCTATCATTGGATTCGCACCTTGAGGTTCGCATGCCGCAAGTCACCATCCACGTTGCGCCACGGCCCTATCAGGCATGGATCGAGAACGGGCTGCTAGCCCGTTCAGGCTCCGTTTTGGCTGATCTGTTGCCGCAGGCCAGCCGTATTTTTGTCGTGACCGTTCAGCCGGTGCGCAAGCGCTGGGGCACGAAATTGGTGCGCTCCCTGAGAGCCGCAGGATTCGCCACAGAGGTGTTGAGCATGCCAGACGGCGAACCTTCCAAGCGCCTGGCGACCGTCGAGCGGCTCGCGGAGAAGCTTGTTCGTCTGGGCGCCGACCGTAAAGCTGTGATCGTCGCGTTCGGCGGTGGCGTAGTGGGCGATGTCAGCGGCTTGCTGGCCTCGCTCTACATGCGCGGCGTGGAGTTGGTGCAGATTCCGACCACGGTGCTGGCGCAGGTGGACGCTTCCATTGGCGGCAAGACGGGAGTCAATCTGGTTGCCAGTAAGAATCTGGTCGGGACGTTCTACCATCCGCGCGTCGTTCTGATCGATCCCACGGTTCTGAAGACGCTGCCCGATCGCGAATTTCGCGCGGGGCTGTATGAAGCGCTCAAGTGCGGGGTGATTGGAAACGTCGAGCTGTTCCTGCGCTTCGAGCAAAATCGCGCGCGCATTCTGAAGCGCGATCCAGTAGAACTGGAATGGCTGATTGCGCAATCGGTGAAACTAAAGGCGGAGGTGGTGTCAGCGGATGAGCACGAAGGCGGCCTGCGCCGCGTTCTCAATCTGGGACACACCATCGGCCATGCGCTCGAGGCTGAAACCGGCTATCGGCGCCTGCTTCACGGGGAAGCGGTCGGCTGGGGCATGATCGCCGCGACCAATATCGCACTCCGCGTCGGCCGTACTGACAGTGTGACCGCGGGCCGCATCGCCGACGCCGTGTTGAGCCTGGGCCGCCTGCCGGAGCTGAACGTCAGCTCACGCAAGATTCTGGCCCGGCTGCGGAGCGACAAGAAAACTCAGAATGGAGTCGTGCACTTCATCCTGCCGCGCGAGATCGGCAAGGTCGAGGTCGCGAGCGACGTTCCGGAGAGCGTCGTGCTCGAGTCGGTTGACGAGCTGCGCCGGCTGTCGCGCGGCGGCTGGGTCTGGAAAAAATAAGGTTGGAAGAAACGGTGAAAAAATGAAAGGAGTGAAGTCATGGCTGAGACCGCACAGCAATACATCCAGCGAATTCTGGGCCACGTCGAAGGTCAGGACGCGATCAAAGTGCAGGGCAAAACTGCGAGCCGATTGCAGAAAGCTGTGCACGGCCTGACCCCCAGGCAACTCAAGTGGAAGCCGGAAGAAGGGAAGTGGTCGATCGCCGAAATCGTCGCTCACCTGGCCGACGCCGAAATCGTCGCCGGCTGGCGCATGCGCCTGATCATTGGAGCCAATGGTACAACGATCCAGCCCTTTGACCAGAACGTGTGGGCATCCGCTTTTCGATACAACGAGCGGGACGTTGATCGCTCGATTCAACTGTTCCGCGTTCTCCGTGAAAACAACCTGGAGATGCTGAAGAATTTGCCGCCCGGGACCTGGGACAACTACGGCATGCACCTTGAGCGCGGCAAGGAAACCATCGCGCACCTGGCCCGCATGTTTGCCGGCCATGACACTAACCATGTGCTGCAAGTCGAGGCTATCGCAACTCAGCTAAGAAAAGAGACTAAGACGAAGCCGAAATCGAAGGGGAAGAAGAAAAAGAAGTAGCGAAGCTCTTCTTCGGACCATCGTGCCTGACATCAGCAAATCAACCGTAGTCGGCGCAGCTCCGGCAGGAGCGAAGGACCGACACTCAACGGCTCAGGCCGTCGAGGCGATGTTTACCTCCATCGCGCCGCGCTACGATCTGCTGAATCATCTGCTCTCGCTGAGTGTCGACCGGTTTTGGTGGAGGGCCGCAGCCCGCACATTTCAGCCGGTCGTTGCGAACTCCGACGCCACGATTCTTGACCTCTGTTGTGGCACCGGCGATATGGCGTTCGCTTTACGCAGGCAAGCGGGGAAGGTTTCGCCGCGAATTCTGGGCGCCGATTTCTCCCACGCCATGCTGCAGCGTGCGGCGGCAAAATCCGCAGCGGCAAAGACCAAGCAGAATGGCACTCCCGGCTGGATCGAGGCCGACGCTCTCAACCTGCCGTTTCCGGCCGAGCACTTCGACCTGGTCACGTCCGCGTTTGGGTTCCGCAATCTGGCTGATTATGACGCTGGATTGCGCGAGATTGTCCGCGTTCTGCGTCCCGACGGTGAGTGCGGCATCCTCGACTTCGGCGAACCGCGGGGGGCAATCGGCGCGTTCTATCGGATTTATTTCAAACAGATCCTGCCGCGCATTGGAACCCTGATCTCCGGAGTGCGCGGTCCCTATGCGTATCTTCCCGCGTCGGTCGAGCGGTTTCCTGCGCCGGACGAAATGATCCAGCGAATGAAAGCGGCCGGATTTGCCGAAGCCAGCTGGACGCCCTACACGTTCGGGATCGCCGGTTTGTATCGTGGAAAAAAATAACCTAGGCGACTATCCGGCGTCGCGGAGCAGGAAAATCTCGCTCTATCTCGGAACGTACCCTCTGCCATTGCCGTCTGCGCCGCGGAAGATCGGCATATGGGCCGTGTTGCACGAGGTCGATTCAGAGTATGCACAGTTATGGACCTCCACTTTCCTTTTGATCAATGGCCGGGCAGATGGTCGCTGGATGCGCTGCTCAACAGGAGAAAGGAGGCGAGTGAAGCTCAGTTTGCGACGGTGTCGCGGCGGAAGGAATCGCCAAACGCATCGGCGATGGTGTAGCGGATCACGTGCTCGTATTCCGGACCGAGGAAGCGCTGCAATCGGTCCGTATTCATGATGTATTGCCCGGTCATGTAAGGAACGGCTTCGGGAGGGATGGCTGAGATTTTCTGTTTCCACAGGAATTTGAGAATCTGCCGCATCACCCATTTTCCCGGCACACGAATGAGTTTGGCCTGCGCGACTTCAATGCAGCGGGCAAAGGTCATGGGTTCGCCACGGCCGGCAACATTCAGAATAGTCAGCCGCTGAGTTTCCGGCTCGCGTTGCAGGATGTGTTGAATCAGGCGCGCCATATCGTCCACGTGAATGAACTGTATTCTGTTGTCGAGGTATTGCTGCCCGCGCGGCAACATGCAGGGCAGCCGCTTGCCCTGGAGGCGCATCTTTTCTGCACGCGCGCTTTTTCCATTGGGAGTGCCGCGAAAGGCCCCCATTAAATAGTTTTCCACGCTGGCGCCCGCGAAAATATGCGGCCGCAGAATGTAGACACTGCATCCGCGCAGAGCGGGCGAGCGCTGCTGTACGACCTCGTCCGATTGCCTTTTGTGCACCGCGTAGGGCAGAGTATGTGCGGCGAGCACGGACTCCTCGGTCGCCGGTTCAGGAAAGTTCGGTCCGTACGCCGAAACACTACTGGGAAAAATAAACTGCTTCACGCCGTCATCAGTGGTGCGGTTGACTTCGGTGACGGCCTCCATCACGCGGGCGGTTCCGGCTACGTTGATCTGCCACATGCGTTCAACATCCAGCACTCCCGTGCGCACCGGATCAATCACAAAGGCCAGGTGAACAACGGCGTGAGGGCGTGTGTCGCGCAGGAGCTCGTACATGCCCCGGGTGGACGACTCTTCACCCAGATCCATGCGCTCAAACCGCAGCTCGGAATCGGTGCGGGGCGGGGCCACGTCCACTCCGATCACCGAATAGGCGCTTAGCAGCGGCAGAAGCCGCGAACCTAGATTTCCTGTAACGCCAGTTACAACAACAACAGGTTTTGCCATCAGTCTGGTTTTGACGCCGGGGGTTGCGCCGGAGGCGGCGTTTGCGGCTGTGCCTGCGGAGCAGTCGGGCTGGGAGCCATCCGAGGACGCGGCATCCGCTGCGGCGGCGTCATTGCTTGCGCCGGCCCAAAATACGCCTCGTTGGTTTCCACTTTGAACGAATTGCTGATTTTTTCCATCATGTCGCGGTTGCGCTGCGACTGCAGCGTGTTGTGGATCTCGTCCTTCACCTGATCGAGCGGCAATTCATCTTTGCTGTTCAATTTGTAAATGTAGTGACCGCCGGCGTCGTTGATAACCTGCGAAACCTCGCCCGGCTTCAGATCGAACACCGCTGCATGGGCCGGTGGCAATCCGGTACGGCGCACCTTGGGCAGGTTCACAGTTGGTGATTCAATCTTCATGCCAGCGGCATCAAAAGCCTCCTTTTGCAGCTTCACGATGTCCTCACCAGCCGCGGCGCGCGCTCGCAGAGACTCGGCCAGCTTGCTCATCGCCTGCTCGTTTGCCTCAGCCTTGGCTTTCTCCGCGGCCTCCTTGGCCTTCTGCTCCTCTTCGCTCATCTTCAAATCTTGCTCTTTCTCTTCCTTGGTTTCGGGCGGCTCTTGCTTGGTGCGCGGCACAAACAGCCGGTCCAGGTTGTATTGCTCGAAGGCTTCCGGATTTGTTTTGTAATACTCTTCGATCTTGGTCTGGGGAACCTTCGCGGCCTCCTCCTGAATGTTGCGGGTCAGCTCGTTCTTCAGGATCTGCATCTTCATGAATTTCAGGGTTTCCTGAAACTGTGGCGTCTTATCGAGGCCTCGCTTTTTGGCTTCGTTGGACATCGCGATCGCAGTGGGCAGAAGGGTAGACAGCTGTTTTTTCATCTGCGGCGTGACATTGGGCGACAGGCTGTTGGCGAGTTTCTCAAACTCAGCCTTGGTGATCACAGTCTTGCAATCGGCTGGCGTCTTGGTTGCAGATGTTTTGGCCGGGGGTTTGGCGGTGGTCCCCTGGGCAGTGGCCGGTTTGGGCTGAGGAGAACATATCCCCGTAATTGTGATCACCGGTGCCGTGGGTGGAATCGACGAGGTATCCGGCGCGGCGGGCGGTTTCAGTGGAGCGCCCGGTGTTTGCGGAGCCGGCTGCCCGCCCACTACCGCCGGCGATGTCGCCGGTGCTTGAGGCCGAGGGCTCGGCGTCGAAGCTGCTGCTGGCGCCTGCGTCGAGAGAGGGGCGCTCGGCGCGGCCTGCCCCCAAGCCAACGTCCCGATAACCACACACAACACCCAACTCTTCCGCATAAGTCCATTCCTCCAGGATTGGTCGATCAGAGATTGAAAAGTACCAAGCAGGAGATCGTAGCACAACGGATGCTCACACTGCTTCTTAGGCGAAACAGTTAACTCGTCCTGGGCTCGCGCCGTGCGCTCCCAGCGAGATCCGGCGTCTCACTTGGCGCATTTCGGCCTCTCGGCGATAATTCCTGCATGTCGGCGCCCCCGGCCATTTCCTCGTCGGAGTTGATGCGCGCAGAAAAGCGCTCGGCGGCGGGAAACTCCGTCCTGGCCGCGGTGGTGATCACGGCGCTGAAAGTTGTAGTCGGAATCAGTACGGGCAGCCTCGGCATTCTCTCCGAGGCCGCGCATTCCGGCCTGGATCTGATCGCCGCGCTCGTCACTTTCTTCTCCGTGCGAGTTTCCGACAAACCTGCTGATGCCGATCATCAATACGGTCACGGCAAAATCGAGAATTTTTCCGCCTTCGTCGAAACCGGCCTGCTCCTGTTGACGTGCGCATGGGTGGTCTACGAGGCGGTCCGCCGTCTCTTCTTTCACCACGTTGAAATCGAACCTTCGATCGCTGCCTTTGCGGTCATGCTGGTTTCGATGGCGGTCGATTGGTGGCGTTCCCGGGTACTGGGGCGCATCGCAAACAAATACGACAGCCAGGCTCTGGAAGCCGACGCTCTACACTTTTCCGCCGACATCTGGTCGGCCGGGGTGGTCGTTCTCGGGTTGTTGCTGGTTCTTACTGGCCGCACTTACGGCATCGAATGGCTGCGCGATTCCGATCCGATCGCCGCGCTTTTCGTGGCGGGAGTGGTGATCACGGTTAGCTGGCGCCTGGCGCGCCGCACCGTGGACGCTCTGCTCGACGCGGCTCCGCCTGGAGTGCGTTCGCAGATTCAGGACGCGGTTTCTCGAGTCGAGGGCGTTCTCGAAGTGGACCGGGTGCGCATACGCCGTGCCGGCAATCGTTATTTTGCCGATCTCAGCGTCGGCCTGGCCCGCACCGTCACCTTTGAACGCTCGCGGCAGTTGGCGGGCGCGGTGTCTGGAGCAGTGCACCGCCTCCTGCCTGATGCCGACGTCACAGTGCAGTCCCTGCCCCGCGCGCAGCGGTCCGAGAATACGTTTGACCGTATCCGGGCTGTAGCTTCGGTCAGAAACTTAAACGTCCACGACATCAGCGTGCAGGATGTGGCTGGACGACTGCACGTTGAGCAGCATATCGAGCTCGACGAACGCATGACGCTTAAACAGGCTCACGACCAGATCACTGAACTCGAAGCGGAGATACTCCGCGACGTTCCGGAAATCTCCGATATCCTCACGCACATCGAGAGCGAACCGGCCACCATCGAGACGCCCGAGGAGATCGTCAGCGATGCCGAGCTCGAAGAGCGCCTGAAAGCCGTGGCCAGGCAGTTTCCCGAAGTGCTCGATGTGCACGAGTTCATCATCAAACGCGTGCGTGGCCGCACGTACATTTCCTGTCACTGCACGTTGCCCGACGATCTGCCGCTGGCGCGCGTGCACGACATTCAGACGGAGCTGGAAATCCGATTCAAGCACGACTCGCCGGCGTTGTTCCGGGTGCTCATTCACCCCGAGCCCAGCACCGATAACCGGAGGTAGACTCAACCAGAGGAAGAAGACAACCATGATTTCTGCCAAAGCCATCTGGACCGACCGCGAGCGTTATGTTGGCGAGGCGACTTCGCGCCATGCCATCGTGATGGACACTGCTAGCGAAAAAACCGCGAACACGCCCATGGAATTGGTGCTGATCGCGCTCTGTGGTTGTACCGCCTCGGACGTCGCTGGCATCTTGCGCAAGAAGCGCGAACCGTTCACCCACCTCGAAGTTCACGCCGAAGGCGAGCGCGCAGAAGGCTATCCAGCCGTTTATACGGCGATCAAGCTGGTTTACCGCGTCAGTGGTAAAGTGGCAGCGAAAGCGATGGAAGACGCGGTGCGACTGTCGAAGGAAAAGTATTGCTCAGTTTCCGCTATGCTTGAAAAGACCGCCAAGATTACGGTCGAGATCGAATACTCATAGTGGTCGGAGAAGTTTCATGAGCGCGCGCATTCTAATGTTCACCCAATCCGACTGCCTCTCCTGCGAACTGATGAGAGTTTTTCTTGAAGCCCGCGGCATTGCCTTTGAAGAACGCAATATCAGCGCCGACCGCGAAGCGTACCGCACCATGATCGAAAAATATGACAGCGAGGAAACCCCTACCCTCGTGGTCATTTCCGGCAACGCGGAGGAAGTGGTTGTTGGCTTTGATCCTGTGCGGCTTGACCAGTTGCTAGCCTCAGCGCCATCATCGGATGCGGTGACCGAATCCTGAATTCTTTCCGAGCCAGCCCAAAGACAGCCCTTCCTTTGCGCGGATACCTTTTCATCGCAGGGGCTACATTTCTCTGGGGAGTCTCGGCTGTTCTCGGCCGAGCCGTTTTCACGGGAAAGCTCGAACTTGCCGGGGAATCTCTTCATCCCATCGACCCTCTGATTCTCTCGCAGACGCGAACCACGTTTTCACTCCTCATTCTGCTCTTGATCCTTGTCGGCCGCAGTGGATGGCAGCGTATCGAACTCCCCAGGCGGGATCTCATCCAATGTTTCGTGCTCGGGATGCTGGGCGTCGCCGCGTCGAACTACTTTTACTACGTGGCAGTGCAGAGAACGAGCGTAGCCATTGCCATCGTCGTGCAGTACACGGCGCCGGTCTGGGTGCTGTTTTACGTGGTCGCGCGCAGACAGCAGAGATTAACTCTGCAAAAAGTGGCCGCGGTCGCGGTTGCCATCGCCGGCATTGCTCTGACGATCGGAATCATCGGCGGAAACACTGCGCTGCGCCTGGACTCTTACGGCTTTGTTGCCGCGCTGCTCGCCTCGTTCTCGTTCGCGTTCTACAACGTCGGCGGACATCGCATTCTCGCTCACTACGATCGCTGGCGCGTGCTTGTGTGGACCTTGACCGCGGCTTCGATCCTCTGGCTGGTGGTGAATCCTCCCTGGAAAGTCCTGGCCGCACACTACTCGCCCGCGCAGTGGGCGTTTCTGTTCGTCTTCTCAATGATTTCGGTGCTGGGTTCGTTCTCGCTTTATTTCCTCGGCCTGCAGCACCTTGAGCCCACGCGCGCCATCATCGCCAGCTGCCTCGAGCCCGTGTTTTCCATTCTGCTGGCCGCCGCGCTGTTGGGCGAGGGCGTACACCCGATTCAGACGCTCGGGATTGTCCTGGTACTTGCGGCGATAGTGATCGTGCAGCTCCCGGGAAAAATCGAGGCGGCGCCCGAAGACTCCGTGGTGGTCGAACCAATTGAATAATGGTGGTTCAACCGCTCGTGTGGGGCGGACACTCTTGTCCGTCCCTGGCAGCGGGCACGAGTGCCCGCTCCACATGCTCTGCCAGAATCGTTTGGACATTCCCGCTGTTGCCCGGCCAGGTTGTGTATACAATAGAAAAGCATGCCAGGGCTGGAAACAGACGGAAATCCGGTCAGCGCCACAAGTTCGGCACCGCCCTCGGCGACCGCAGCGGAGGCCGCTTCGATTCCCCGATTTCGCACCGGGTTAGGCGTGTGGGTGCGCGATCTCATCATTTCTCTGGCCATCTCGGCCTTTATCATCATCTTCCTTTACCAGCCGGTGAAAGTCGAAGGCACCAGCATGATGCCGTCGCTCGAAGACCAGGAGCGGATCTTCGTCAACAAGTTCGTTTACCGGCTCGAACCGATCGAACGCGGCGATATTGTCGTCTTTCGCTATCCGCGTGACCCTTCCAAGAGCTACATCAAACGTGTGATCGGTATGGCGGGCGACACCATACGAATCGAGGCTGGGCAGGTGTATGTGAATGGCGAGCCTCTGGAGGAGGACTACGTCCCCACGAACTATGCCGACGCCAGGTCGTACCCCGAGACCATAGTGCCACCGCACTGCTATTTCGTGCTCGGCGATCATCGTTCCATGTCGAATGACAGCCGCGACTTCGGGCCCGTCAACCAGAGCTTCATTTACGGCAAGGCCGTCTTCGGCTACTGGCCCATGGATAAACTGGGGCGCGTACGCTGAGCATTTCGACGTAACTCTCGACGTCCACTGAAGCACGCAGGTGTTGATCACGTGAGGCCGATGTGATCGTGCTGGGCCTGCCTGAATCCCGCGCGATACCCCCGCAAGTTTCGGAGTGCGTCCCGGCCCGGCAAAGTTAGAATCTCCAGTGAGGGCCTGCCGTGATAGTTGACCCAGTCACACCGCTTGTCTATGTCTCTCCGTATGCCTGGATCTTCTGGGTGGTGTTCATCTATTGCTACGGGTCGGAGTCGGCTGTGATGCGCCGCTCGCGTCCCACGGCTGGCGAGCAAACAGACCGCGGATCGATGGCTCTGATTCTTCTGGCAGGAATGATCGGTACCCTGGCCGCGTTCGCAGTTGCCGGCATGCCGGCATTCATTCTGCAGCACGGGCAGAAATTCTGGTTCACCGGCGGTATAGCGGCTTTGCTTGCGGGCTCGGCTCTGCGGCGACATTGCTGGCGCGTGCTGGGGCAGTATTTCACTGGAAACGTGAAAGTTGCCTCGGACCAGCCAGTCATTCAGGATGGGGCCTACCGGTGGGTGCGGCATCCCTCATACACCGGCGGCATGCTGATGTACCTCGGGACCGGTCTCGCCATGACGAACTGGCTAAGTGTAGTCATCATCGCGGTGCTGACATCCCTGGCTTATGTCTACCGGGTTCACGTCGAGGAGCGCGCTTTGGCCGGACGAATCGGCACGCCGTACGAGGATTACATGCGGCGGACCAAGCGGTTCATTCCCTTCGTATTCTGATTGGGCTTTCCGGCTAAATCCGGCTTCATGCCCACGTTTTCGATTCTCATCCGTCTTATTGGCGTGAACCTATGACAAAGCGAATGATACTCGTGGTGGGCGTGGCGCTCCTGGTTGGCGCCGCATCGAACGCCAGATGCCAGGCGGTCTTGGAATCCGCTGCAGAAGCGCATGATGGCTGGATAACGGCGACACCGGAATCCGCGGGCGTCGCGCTCAAGCCGCTGCAAGACATGGAGGCCGCCATTCGCGCAGGTGATTTCAAGAAGATCGGCAGCGTGCTGATCGCGCGGCACGGCAAGCTGGTCTATGAAAACTACCTCGATGGCAGCGCCGATACACTGCGCGACACCCGCTCAGCGACCAAAAGCATCACGGACGCACTGGTCGGCCTCGCAATCGGGGAAAAGAGACTTACCGGCGTCGATGCCCGCGTCCTGGCGATTCTTCCTGAGCGGGCCCGTAAGATTCAGAATCCTGATCCCCGCAAAGACAAGATTACGGTCGAGGATTTCCTGACCATGTCGTCGGTCCTCGAGTGCGACGACTGGAATGACGCCTCCCGCGGCAACGAGGAGCGCATGTACGTGATCGAAGACTGGGCGCAGTTCATTCTCGACCTGCCGGTTCGCGGGCATATGCATCTGGGCGAGCGCGAGGAGCCACCGAAATACGGACGATATTTCAGCTACTGCACAGGCGGCGTCTTTGTACTTAGCGAGGTCCTGCAAAAGGCAACCGGCGAGCGCACCGACCGTTACGCGCAGGACAAGCTCTTTGGCCCGCTGGGCATCACCGACGTGCAGTGGGTCTACTCGCCCCTCGGCATTCCGCAGACGGGAGGCGGGCTGCGCCTTACCGGCCGCGATATGCTGAAAGTTGCGCAACTGTACCTGAACGGCGGCACCTGGCAGGGGCGCCGTATTGTGGACGAGTCCTGGGTGAAGGCCTCGACCCAGCCCCATGCGCAAATCGATGGCGAAACGGAATATGGTTACCTGTGGTGGCTCAAGGCGTTCAAGTCTGCGGGCAAAAGCTATCCCGCATTTTTCATGAGCGGCAACGGAGGAAACAAAGTCGTTGCATTCCCCGCTCTCGACATGGCAGTCGTGATTACCAGCACCAACTACAACACCCGTGGTATGCACGAACAAACCGAGAAGCTGCTTACGGACTATATTCTCCCTGCCGTTAGTGAGTGATGACCCGCGGTCGCATCAGATAACTTCTTCTTCGTTCCTGCCAAGCACGGTTGGCCGCTACTGCAGTCCGTGATAAAATCTTTAAAATCCACTCCCCTGGGAGCAAGAATGCAGGCAATCCTTGCGCTGGAAGACGGCACGGTCTTCCGAGGCAAAGGCTACGGCGCCAAAGGCGAATGTTACGGCGAAGTCGTTTTTAATACTTCCATCACTGGCTACCAGGAAATTTTCACTGACCCATCGTATTCAGGGCAGATTGTCGTCCTGACCAACCCCGAAATTGGAAATTACGGCACGAACCAGGAAGATAACGAGGCCACCAGGCCCTGGATCGAAGGCCTGATCGTGCGCGAGTTCTCGCGCGTCAGCTCGAACTGGCGCTCGCAGCAGGTGGCCGAGGAGTATCTGGAGCAATTCAAGGTGCCGGTGCTTTCCGACATCGACTCGCGCTGTCTGGTGCGGCATCTGCGCGATCATGGCGTGATGCGCGGGGTGATCTCGACGATTGAGAGCGATCCCGGGAAATTAATCGCCAAGGCCCGCTCGATTCCGAAGATGGACGGCACGGACCTAGCGAAGGTCGTCTCCACCAAGCGGCCGTACCTGTGGGAAGTGGGCGAGCGCTCGCACGAACCGGTCGCCGTGGTCGGAGTAAAGGACGAACCGCCCCGCTTTCATGTAGTCGCCTACGATTTCGGCATCAAGCAAAACATTCTGCGCAAACTTCGCGGCGAGGGCTGCAAAGTGACTGTCGTTCCGGCGCAAACGCTGGCCGAAGTTGTGCTCGCGCTCAAGCCGAACGGAGTTTTCCTGTCGAACGGCCCGGGCGATCCCGAGCCTTGCACGTACGCAGTGGACGCAATCCGCCGTCTGATGGGCCGCCAGCCGATCTTCGGAATTTGCCTGGGACATCAGCTGACCGGAATTGCGCTGGGCGGCAAGACGTTCAAGCTGAAGTTCGGCCACCACGGCGGAAATCATCCGGTGAAGCAGTTGCGGACGGGCAAGATCGAAATTACGGCCCACAACCACAACTTCGCGGTCGATCCCGACTCGCTGCCTGAGAGCGAAGTCGAACTGACGCACATTGACCTGAACGACCAGACGCTCGAAGGCCTGCGCCACCGCAATCTGCCGCTGTTCAGCGTGCAATATCATCCCGAAGCCGCACCGGGGCCGCATGATTCGCACTATCTGTTCAAGGAGTTCACCAAAATGATGGAGGAGTGGAAGGGGTGAAGTATTTCCTCCCTATGTCGACCGTGATCGTCGCAGCATTGGGGATCCTTGTTCCCAAGAGCCAAGCGTGTACGCGGAATTTTCCGACGTATACAGTCAAATCCGACTTCAAGGTGAGGGTCTCCTACCAAGGGAAGCCTCTAAGCGGGATCGAGGTCGAGATCAAGCGGGAAATCAGGGAGCCCGAATTTCATTTTGAAACAGTAGTCTGGAATAGAACGAACGACAGCGGCGAGTTGCTCGTCCAGCACCTGCCTGCTGGTACCTACTTTATCGAGACACGGCATGCAGAGGTCGCTGGAGGAGAAGCTGCTGAACTGAACGTTTCTGATTCTCCGGACGCGTTGTCCGAACTGGGCCTACATTGGCCCGCGCATACGATTTTCACTCTTCGAGAGATTAAAGGAATTCTTGCAGCCGAGAGAGACCCATCTGATCCATTTGAGAAATCGAACCCGCTGACTGACGCCTCTGTTTTGTTAATGGACGCGCTTTCTGGTCGACAGATCGGTGCAACTGTTTCCGATGATCACGGGAACTTCGGGTTTGCTCCATCGGTCGCTTATACATTCTGCGCGTTTCAGAGCGGGGTCTAGAAAACAAGGATCAAGACACATTGATCCAAGGCAGCATCTTCGTCGAAGTTGATGGTGAGGCGGCGACCCGCGAGATGCCGAGGCTGAACCTCATGATGACAACATGTGGGCTGTCCGCCTGGACCGATCATGAACATTTGATGATTTTTTGAATGAAACGCTTTGACAACTGATTTTCATGCCCAAACGCACTGACATTCAAAAGATTCTCGTTCTCGGCTCCGGGCCCATCATCATCGGGCAGTCGGCGGAGTTCGACTATTCCGGCACGCAGGCCTGCAAGGCGCTCAAGTCGGAAGGATTCGAAGTGGTGCTGGCCAACTCGAATCCGGCGACCATTATGACCGACCCCGAGTTCGCCGACCGCACCTACATTGAGCCGCTTACGCTCGAATATCTCGAAGAAATCATTCGCATCGAGCGGGAAATGTCGCCCGGAGCCGGTTTCGCGGTGCTGCCAACTGTCGGTGGCCAGACCGCCCTCAATCTCGCGGTCGAACTTTCCGACGGCGGCGTGCTCGAAAAGTACAACGTCCAGTTGATTGGGGCGAATATTGCCGCCATCAAGAAAGCCGAAGATCGCCTCTTTTTCAAAGATGCGATGCAGAGAATCGGCCTCGACGTTCCCAAGTCGGCTCTCGTCAACAACGTGAAAGATGGAATAGAGTTCGCCGGCAAAATCGGATTTCCGGTCATCATCCGGCCTTCGTTCACGCTCGGCGGCACCGGTGGCGGCCTCGCTTACAACCGCGAAGAAATGGTCGACGTGCTGGGCCGCGGCCTCGATTTCTCTCCCGTGCACGAAGCGCTGATCGAAGAGTCTGTGCTCGGCTGGAAGGAATTCGAGCTCGAGGTGATGCGCGACACCAAAGACAACGTCATCATCATCTGCTCGATCGAGAACTTCGATCCCATGGGCGTGCACACCGGCGACTCGATCACGGTAGCGCCGGCGCAGACGCTCACGGACCGCGAGTACCAGGCGATGCGCGACGCGTCCATCGCGGTGATACGCGAAATCGGCGTGGACACGGGCGGATCGAACATTCAGTTCGGCGTGAATCCCGAGACCGGACGCATGGTCGTCATCGAGATGAACCCGCGTGTCTCGCGCTCTTCCGCGCTGGCCTCGAAGGCTACGGGATTCCCGATTGCCAAGATTGCGGCTAAGCTCGCCATCGGCTACACGCTCGACGAAATTCCGAACGACATCACGCGCAAGACTCCCGCCTGTTTCGAACCGACGCTCGACTACGTCGTGGTGAAAATTCCCAAGTGGCAATTCGAGAAATTTCCCGGCGCGGACGACACGCTGGGCCCGCAGATGAAATCGGTCGGCGAAGTGATGGCCATCGGCCGCACATTCAAAGAAGCGCTGATGAAGGGCATTCGCTCGCTCGATACGGGCAAACGCGTCGGCGGCGGCAAACTCGAGCCCAAGATTCTGACGCAACGGCTAGTCACGCCGCATCCTGACCGGCTGGCATACGTGCAATACGCGCTTCGCCAGGGACACACGGTGAAACAGATCGCAAAAATGACTTCGATGGATCCCTGGTTCCTCTATCAGCTGAAAGAAATCAACGATCAGCAGTTGGAACTGGAAAAGCATCCGATGGAGTCGATTCCTGTCGAGGTGCTGCGCGAATCGAAGCGCATGGGCTTTTCAGACGGCAGGCTCGCGCAGGCCTGGCGGCTGGACGGTCAGGAAAAGGTCCGGCATCTGCGCAAGAAGCACGGCGTGTTGCCTGTGTATAAGCGCGTCGACACATGCGCCGCCGAATTTGAAAGCTACACGCCTTATCTCTATTCCACCTACGAAGACGAAGACGAGGCGGCGCCAACCGATAAAAAGAAAGTCATCATCCTCGGTAGCGGGCCCAACCGCATCGGACAGGGAATTGAGTTCGATTACTGCTGCTGCCACGCATCGTTCGCGCTGCGCGACGATGGCTACGAGACGATCATGATCAACTGCAATCCTGAGACCGTCTCGACCGACTACGACACGAGCGACCGCCTTTACTTCGAGCCGCTGACGTTTGAAGACGTGTGGGCAATCTACCAGCACGAGACTTCGAAAGGCGCCGACGTCGGTGTGATCGTGCAGTTTGGCGGACAGACTCCGCTGAACCTGGCGCTGCCGCTGAAGGCCGCAGGCGTCAAAATTATCGGGACGTCGCCGGAGTCCATCGACCTGGCGGAAGATCGCAAGCACTTCAACAAGCTGCTCGAAGATTTGGAGATTCCGCAGGCGCCCGGCGTGATGGCAACCTCGATCGACGAAGCCATCGAAGGCGCGAAGCGCATCGGATATCCCGTGCTCGTCCGCCCCTCGTACGTGCTCGGCGGGCGCGCCATGGTCATCGCCTACGACGAAGAATCGGTCATTCGCTACATGAAAGAAGCGGTCGAGTACTCGCACGACCGCCCCGTGCTGGTCGATCATTTCCTGGAAGACGCGATCGAGGTCGACGTCGACGCGCTGTCAGACGGTGAGGATGTCGTCATCGGCGGCATCATGCAGCATATCGAAGAGGCCGGCATCCACTCCGGAGATTCTTCGTGCGTGCTGCCGGCGGTCGACATTCCGAAGCCTCTGCTGGATCGCATGCGGGATTACACGTTCAAGCTGGCGAAGGCGCTGAAAGTTGTCGGCCTGATGAATATTCAGTTCGCCATCCCGCGCGGCAATGGTCAAGCGAGCGGCAATGGAGCCGAAGGCAGCAAGGTCTATGTGTTGGAAGTAAATCCACGCGCCTCCCGGACAGTGCCATATGTCTCAAAGGCCACCGGCGTTCCGATGGCCAAAATCGCTGCGCGGCTCATGACCGGGCGCAAGCTGCGCGAGTTCGTGCCCGAATATATTAAGCGCCGGGCTGATCTCGACACTGGAAGCTGCTACTACGTGAAGTCGCCCGTGTTTCCATGGAATAAGTTCCCTGGCGTCGACACCGTGCTCGGGCCGGAAATGAAGTCGACGGGCGAAGTGATGGGCGTTGCTGACAATTTCGGCGAAGCCCTCGCCAAGGCGCAGATAGCGGCAGGGCAGAAATTGCCAATCAAGGGAACGGTCTTCCTCAGCGTTACCGACAACGACAAGCGTTCCGTCGTTCCGGTGGCGCGCAAGTTCGTGGAGATGGGATTCAAGCTGGTTGCGACGGCCGGCACGGCCGACGTGATCGAAGCCGCTGGCATGGGAGTGGAGCGCGTCTACAAAGTAAAAGAAGGTCGTCCCAACGTGGTCGACTTCATCAAGGGCCAGCGCATTCAACTCGTCATCAACACGCCCACGGGGCTGGAACCCTGGTTTGATGAGAAGGCCATTCGCCGCGCCGCAGTCACCGCGCGCATACCCACGATTACCACCCTGGCGGCAGCCCGGGCCGCGGCCGAGGGCATTGCCGCTCTCCAGCGCGGCGAAGTCACGGTGAGGGCCTTGCAACACCTGCACGCGGAGAGAGCTGTCCGGCGCTAGCAACGCTTGCTTTGGCGCGCGCACGCGATTGATAATCGTTTGTTTACTGCGAGGATTCCATGCTACTTCACGGAATTTTCCCGCCCATTACTACGCCGTTCTATCCCGACGGCAATGTCTACTTCAAAAAGCTCGAACATAACGTCGAGCGCTATTCGCGCACGCCGGTCGCGGGCATCGTCGTTCTCGGCTCGACCGGAGAGGCCATTCTGCTTTCCGACCAGGAGCGGCGGGATGTGCTGAAGTGCGCGCGCGAGACGGCGGCACCGAACAAAGTTCTGGTCGCGGGCACGGGCATTGAGTCGGCGATCGAGACGCTGCGCCTCACCGAATACGCCGCTCAACTTGGCTATGACGTGGCCATGGTGCGCACGCCGCACTATTACAAGAAGCAGATGGCGCCGGCCAACATCCTTGCGTTCTACCGCACAGTGGCCGATCGCTCGCCGCTGCCCATCATCATTTACAACTTCCCACAGGCAACGGGATACGACATTCCCGCCGAAGTCGTCATCGCGCTGGCCGAGCATCCCAACCTGATCGGCATTAAGGAATCGAGCGGCGATGTGGAGAAGGTCCGCAGAATGGTCGAGGGAACGCGCCACCTCCAGCGCAGTGCCACAGTCACGGAAACGTTTGATGCAGTTACTCCACGCATGCTTGCGGCCGCAGCCACCGGCGCTAACGGCGAGGGCGGAGAACTGGTTCCCGTAGGTGCGTTATCGGGAGATGCAAGCGTCAAGTCTTCTTCCTCAGCCGTTACGATCGTAGGCAAATTGAAGACTCGCCAAAAAGAAGTCGGCTTCCAGGTGCTCGTCGGGGCGGCCCAGAAACTGCATCCTTCACTCGATGTCGGCGCGGTGGGAGCCATACTGGCATTTGCCTGCCCCGCGCCCACGGCATGTTACGAAATTTTCGCCGCGTGGAAGGAAGGCGACGCCGACCTCGCCCGCCTGAAACAGGACCGTATCGCACAGGCAGCGCAACGCGTGGTAAGTGATCTCGGCGTTCCCGGCGTAAAGCACGGAATGGATTTCAACGGCTACTACGGCGGTCCCTCGCGTCTGCCATTCCTGCCGCTGACGGCAGATTTGAAGGAGGAAGTCGAGCGCCTGCTGGCGGATATCAGAAACTAACTGGTGGGATGAGTTGGTTCTCGATTGCGTGATATCCGGGAGTATGCTACAAGTCACGCGCCAATGAGAAAGACTGCCGCCTCTATCCTGCTCCTGCTGCTCGCGGTCGCCCCCTCGCGGGCGCAGTCGGACTCGCCCCTGACCATCTTTTGGCCGAACAGCGACAAGCCGGTCCTGAAGCTTACGTTTAGCCACTTCCAGCAGAAGGGAATTGTCAACAATGAGGGCGTCTATCTCTCTGACGTCACCGCGCAGAACGCTTCCGATCAGGGGATGCCGCGCTCGGTCTTCACAGTATTCATCTCGGATAAGAACGGCGTGCGCATTGGACGCGCCCGGCTGCAGCTTCCGGAAATTCCGGCTTACCGCTCCGAGAAGGGGCAGCTGCAATTCTCCGCTGCAGGGACTCCTGCGGCGGTAGCGGTACTCGCCGGCAAAACCATTCCACTGCGGATCATTTCCGTTCCTCCCGGCGCCAATTTCAAAGTCGATGGAGTGGATGAGGGCGTGACGCCCAAGGTTGTGGATTTCACAATTGGAAGCCACACGCTCGAGTTCAGCAAAAAGGGCTACGCGACAGGCAGCGCGCCCCTCGATGTCGGCGCCGACGAACTGCCGGGAGGCAGCGTCAGTTTTGAACTGGGCGGGCTATCGCAAGACGCTGTCGAGCTGCGGGACGGGACCACTGTGCTCGGCGAGGTGATGTCAATGTCCATGACGTCTGTGGTCGTGCGCGTAGAAGGCAAGGACCAGAAGTACGACCGCAATCAGGTGAAGAAGATCATTCTGGTCGAGCGAGTCACAACTCAGCTAACACAGACCCAGCCGACGAAGCCGAAATGAGGTGCCAGCGAAAGGATCGCCGACACAACTCCTATGAAGCGATACACAATCCTGTCTCTTGCATTGGTGATGCCTTGTCTTTTGCCTGTCGCTCTTGCCCCTGTCGTCCTTGCCAAAGACCAGGCCACGCAAGTACTCGTGTGGCCCGAGACGGGGACACCCGTTCTCCGCTTCACCTTCGGCAAGTTCAAGCAAATCGGATCGCTGGGCGATCAGCACACATACATGACCGAGACATTGGTCGAGAATTTGTGGAGCAAGCCCATATCGAATGCGAATTTTGCGCTGTATTTATTTGACGGCAACAAGGTACGGATCGGGGAGGCCACGATTACAGTCAACAACGTGGGACCCGGAGAGGCGGTGAAGTTTCAGACCACGATAGCTGCCGCAAGCCTGCCTGCCACTTTGTCAGTAGCACCGCGATCTTTGCCAAAAGAGCTTGGCCCATCCGCGCCTCCAAAAGTCATTTCCATCACCGTGAATACCGTGCCCCAAGGCGCAACCGCCAAACTTGATGGTACAGACGTCGGAACGACGCCGAAGATCGTGCAGGTTGGGGTGGGCAAGCACGTGCTCGAATTCAGCAAGGAGGGATTCAACCCGGGAACGTTTCCCTTCGAGATCGGCCCAGATGATGCCTCCGGCGGGAGCGTCAGCTTTGATCTTGGAACATCGGCGCACGACACGATCGAGCTCAGAGACGGCAGTGTGCTGAGCGGGGACCTGGTTTCAGTTTCTGGCAAGGAGGTCGTGGTCAAGGTTGCCGGCAGCCTTCAGCGGCTGAATCGCAACCAGGTGAAGCGCATTCTTTTCGTCGAACGCCAGCCGGCAGGTCAATCAAATCCCTGAAATCGGCACAAATCCAGCGCCACAATCCTCTTGTGATTAGAATCATAACCGGTGTATACTGGATTCGAACGAACGTTCGAATTATCTCTCCGCCACGGGATTATGGGGAATGCTGCAATAGCCACACGGGTCAAAGTACCGCGCCGTCATCGGTCGGCGGCGGCCGAGCGCCCAGCGGCGGCACAACGCTATGACCGGCGCCTGGCCGAGATACTTGCGCACGCCGCTGAAGTCTTCTGCAAGAAGGGATACGAAGGCGCATCGATGCGCGATCTGTCGCGCGCCAGTGGCATGTCGTTGGCCGGACTCTATTACTATTTTGAGTCCAAGGAACGCCTGCTCTACCTGATCCAGAAGCACACTTTCGCCACCATCGTGCGGCAACTTAAGGCGCGCCTGGACGACGTGACCGACGCGGAAGAACGCATCCGCATTTTCATCCTCAATCACCTGGAGTATTTTCTTTCCAATCAGGCCGCCATGAAGGTGCTTTCGCACGAAGCCGAGGTGCTGAAGAACGGCTTTGCTGCGGAAGTGGCGGCGCTCAAGCGCGAATACTACAAAATCTGCGTGGGCTTGCTCGACGATTTGAAGCGCGAGCGTGGCCTGCAGTTTTCCACGCGGCTGGCGGTTCTCAGTTTGTTCGGCATGATGAACTGGATCTACACGTGGCACAATCCGCGCGTCGACGCTGATGCGGCCTCGATTGCGAATGAGATGGGCGATTTCTTCCTGAGAGGCGTGATGGCGGGTGGAAAGTCGCGCAAGGACCGATGAATGACAGAGGGCAATCACGAGCATCGCGAAAGGTGCGTACGGGAAGGGCACGGCCGTAAGAGGGTGAGCTTTGAACGGGTGCGGCTTTTAGCCGCGCCAAAAGGAACACAGAGATTTGGGCTTTAGCCTCTGAGGGCGAGCCTGCAAAATTCAGAACAGGAGCACTCCGATGGCAACCACAATGCAGCCGGCGACCGGCGAAACGACGAAGCAACTCATCAACTACCGCACCGACGGCGGCGTCGCCGTCATCGAGATGTGCGATCCGCCGGCCAACACCTACACCTATGAAATGAACCGGCAACTCGACGACGCCATCCTCAAGGCGCGCATGGCCAATGACGTTTACGTCATCGTACTGACCGGGGCGGGAGATAAGTTTTTCTCCGCGGGCGCGAACATCAAGATGCTTTCGAGCGTCGATCCCACGTTCAAGTACTATTTCTGCCTGCATGCCAACGAAACGCTGTTGCGTCTCGAGCACACGCCCAAGCTGGTGATTGCGGCTATCAACGGCCACTGCGTGGGCGGCGGGCTGGAAATCGCGATGGCAGCCGACCTCCGCATCGCGCGCAAAGACGCGGGCAAGATCGGCCTGCCGGAAGTCAACCTGGGTGTATTGCCCGGCACGGGCGGCACGCAGCGGCTTTCCCGCATTGTGGGCAAGAGCAAAGCCATCGAGCTCATGGTCACGGGAAACACGTTCTCGTTCGAAGAGGCGCAGGAATTCGGAATCGTCAATGACATCTTCGAGCGCGACGGCTTCATGGAAAACATCATGGAATACGCCAAGCAGTTCTGCCCGCCCAACAAGGCGTCGAAAGCCGTGGGACGCATCAAGCGCGCGGTGCAGACCGGCTGGGAGATTCCGCTGGAATCGGCGCTGGCTGTGGAGCGCGAGAATCAGCAGTTGCTCTTCCAGAGCGAGGACGCGAAAGAAGGTCTGGCCGCCTACGTGGAGAAGCGGCCAGCAACGTTTAAGGCGAAATGACCTCTTACGAGCTGGGAAAGCGAGATGACATGGTCATGGAAGCTCGGGATGTTGGCATATTTCGCGCTGGCGATTGCTGGCGTGACCCTCTTCCCTAAGCTGCGTCGTCTAGTACAAATTCGTAGGACTGAGTCTTGGTCCGAGGTACAAGGCAAGGTTGTGAGCATCAATGTGATCGATCATGTGGCGGAGGGAGCGACGGCGGAAATAGGGTATGCATATAGCATGGGCGGGACCTCTTATGGAGGTTTCGTCCGGCGCAACTTCCTCGACGTGCAACATGCGTGGGATTTTGCGCACGGCTGCCGCGACATGAAGATACTCGTCCATTACAAGCCCAATCAGCCGCAGACTTCGGTTGTTTGGCGATCGATTTAAAGAGGATTTATGCCCGGAAAAGTACCCAAACTCGGAACGTTCAGCGACTGGGTCGGTCTGTTTAACGATTGGCGCAAGGAAATCGGCGTCAACACCGACGATATTGAAGCCTTCCATTTCGACACGCTCTACGGCGCCATCGACACGGAAGAGATCGAGTTCGGTTCGTACAAGGGCCGCCGCAAGTGGGAGAACCTGCGCCAGATTCCGACCCAGCAGATGCGCGACGCCCTCATGAACATGATCGTGTACCAGGGCGACACGGAATTCGCCAGTGTCGAGCAGCAGCGCAATCTGTTCGAGATGGCACCCACCGACTGGGACCGCAAGGCGCTCACCCGCGTCATGATCGAAGAGATGCGCCACGGCTGGCAGATGTGTGCGTTGCTGATGGACCACTTCGGCTACTCGGGCAAAGTCGAAGCGCAGAAAATGCTCGAGCGGCGGGCCTTTGAGAACAAGCGCCTGCTGGGAGCGTTCAACGTCGACGTCGACAACTGGATGGATTTCTTCACCTACACCGATTTCGTCGACCGCGACGGTAAATTCCAGCTGCAGATGCTCAAGTATTCCGCCTTCGCACCGCTCGGCCGTTCCATGTCGTACATGCTGCGCGAAGAGGCGTTTCACATGGGCACGGGCAACGACGGTTTGCGGCGCATCGTGGAAGCCGGCGTCGTACCCACGTGGCTGATCCAGAAGTATCTCAACAAGTGGATTTCGAGCTCCTACGATCTGTTCGGCACCGATCATTCTTCGTCCGCCCACTGGGCCTACGTCTGGGGCGTAAAGGGACGCTACGACGAGCCGAAGAACGACAAGGCCCCGGACCTCGATGATCTGAACGACTACAACCGCAATCTTTACCGTGAGGAAGTCGCAGGCCTTATCGAACGCTTCAACAGCGCGCTGAAACCGGGCGAACCGAAGCTGTACGCGCCGCACATCAAGTTCAATCGCGCGATCGGGAAATATGCCGGCCAGAAATTTCACGCGCAGACGGGCGAACCGCTCGACGACCGCGCATACGAACAGCATTTGAAGGATTACATGCCGTCGGCGGAGGACAAGGAGCTACTGCTCGACATCATCGCCACCGAGAAGAAGTGGATCAGCGAGAAAACGGGCGCCCGTGATCCTCTGGCAACGATTGGGGAAGTGCGCAAGTCGGCAATCAACTTGTAGGGATTTTGCGAGGGCGATCGCGGAGCATTTATGGCGTCGGTAGCATCACAACTCACTCGCATTGCACTGGAAATCAGTCCGCCAGTCGCACGTATTACTCTCCGAAATGCGCCGCTTAACGTAATCGACCTGCCAATGATGGAGGATCTAACGCTGTCGTTGACAGAGATCGAAGCGCAGCGGGAAATTTCAGCCATCATTTTGAGCGGGGAGGGGAAAGCATTCTCCGCGGGCGTGGATGTCGCGGCCCACACTCCGGACAAAGTCGAAGGGATGCTGTCGAAGTTTCACGGCGTCATCCGGGCAATAGTCGGAACGAAGAAAGTGACCATCGCCGCCGTTCACGGCCCTTGCCTGGGCGGCGGTGCTGAACTGGCGATGGTCTGCGATATTGTCTTCACGGCCGAATCGGCGCAATGGGGATTTCCGGAGATCAAGCTCGGCTGCTATCCGCCCGTGGCATGCACTGCGTTGGCGGCGTTGGTGGGGCAGAAACGGGCGGCGGAGCTGATTCTGACCGGGCGCACAATCAGTGGCAGAGAAGCTGCAGAGATCGGTTTGGCGAGTCGAGCTGTTGGTGGGACGGAGTTAAGCTCAGCCCTCGACGACTGCTTGGGGCGCCTTCAGAAGCTGAGTCCGGCGGCGCTTTCGATCACGAAGAAGGCTTCGTACGCGTGGGATTCCATGCATTTCGATAAGGGCCTGGCCCGGGCCGAGAGGATCTATCTCGAAGAACTGATGCAGACCGCCGATGCGCAGGAAGGCATCCGCGCATTCATGGAAAAGCGCGAGCCAAAGTGGGCAGAGAAATAGCTGCGACGGCGAGTTACGAAACGATGGATTACAAAATCAATCCGGAAGATGTAAAGGCCAAGCTCGATGCGGGAGAAGCCTTTACTTTGCTGGACGTCCGCGAGCCGCGGGAGCTCGAGATCGCCTGGATTGACGGAGCGAAGCTGATGCCGATGGGCGACGTGCCGTCGCGGGCGCATCAGGAGCTCGATCCCGACGAGCCGATCGTCGTCCTCTGTCACCACGGCGTACGGTCCATGAATGTAACCGTTTGGCTGCGCCAGCAAGGATTCGAAAGAGCGCGGTCGATGCGCGGCGGCATCGATGCCTGGTCGCGGCGCGTGGATCCGAGTGTGCCGGTGTATTGAAGCTTCCAGCTGCTAGCTCCTAGCTACGAGCCAGCAGAGTTGAGATTTTTGGTCAGGAGTTAGCGCCTGTCTTTCATGAAAAAGGAACTCATCGAACTGCGCGTCAACGGCCGGCTGCATGAACTCGCCGTCGAGCCCAACGCCGTACTGCTTGACCTCTTACGGCAGGATCTCCAGCTTACTGGCTCGAAGCGCGGCTGTGACGATTCTTCCTGCGGCGCCTGTACGGTCCTGGTTGACGGTGTCGCCATGATGTCGTGCACTCTGCTCGCCGCCAGCTGCGAGGGACAGGAGATTACGACGATCGAGGGCGTCAGCGAGCACGGCAGCCTGGCAGCCATTCAGAAAGCGTATGGCGATTGGGGCGGCGCGCAGTGCGGGTACTGCACGCCCGGTTTCATCATGACGCTGAAATCGCTGCTGGCGGAAAATCCAGACCCGTCCGAAGAAGACGTTCGCGTCGGGTTGAGCAGCAATCTTTGCCGCTGCACCGGCTACAACCAGATGTACGAGGCTATCCGCTCGGCGATCGAGGCAGAACGGAAGGGACTGGCGGCAGCGAAATGAGAGCTGCCATTGCGGAATTGCTGTCATTCCGAGCGAACCGAGGACCCTGCTTTTCCTAGGGGAGTGCGGAAACCACGAATGAATACCGGCTTCTCAATCATCGGCAAGCCTACCGCCATGGTCGACGCGGCGGAAAAGACCACCGGCGCCGGCAAATATACCGACGACTTCAGTCTTCCAGGCATGTTGATCGGAAAGATTCTGCATTCCCCGTATCCGCACGCCCGCATCAAGCGAATTGACGCGTCTCGCGCCGCGGAACTCGACGGTGTCGTCTGCGTGGTCGTCGGCAAAGACGCGCCGAAAACCTATGGCATCCTCCCGGTGGGCCACGATGAATATCCATTAGCTCTCGACAAAGTGCGCTACGTGGGCGACAACGTCGCCTGCGTCGTCGCGATCTCTGAAGCCATTGCCGAGAAGGCTCTCGAACTCATCGACGTCGACTATGAGGTCCTCCCAGCCTACTTTGATCCCGAAGATTCGATGAAGGCCGACACCGACCTCATCCACGACAACAAGCCGCACAACATCGAGAAGGACTACCACCACGTCTTCGGCGATCCCGACAAGGGTTTCGCAGAGGCCGATCACGTTGTTGAAGCGCGCTTCATCGCCAACGAAGTCACCCACGCGGCGATGGAACCGCACTCCACGCTGGCTTCGTTCGAAATCGATCCGCACACCGGCAAGCTCGGACGCCTCACGGTCTGGTCTTCCACGCAGGTCCCGTACTACCTGCAGCACAAGCTCTCGCTCGTGCTCGAAATGCCGATGCAGCAGATTCGTGTGATCAAGCCGCTGGTCGGCGGCGGATTCGGTGGCAAGAGCGAGGTGATTCCGCTCGAGATCATCGCCGCCGTGGCTGCACGCAAGGCCAAAGCTCCGGTGAAAATCACTTATACAAGGGAAGAGGTCTTTTGGGCGCATCGGGGACGGCCGCGCACCATCATCGATCTGAAAACCGGCGTCAAGAACGACGGCCGCATCACATCTGTGAAGGCGCGCGTGGTGCAGGATGGCGGTGCGTACTGCTCGTACGGCGTGGTGACAATTCTCTATTCCGGCGCGCTGCTCGGCGCGCTCTACGACATTCCCAACATCCAGTACGACGGATACCGCGTCCTGACCAATAAGCCGGCCTGCGGTGCCATGCGCGGACACGGCACCGTGAACGTGCGCTTTGCTTTTGAATCGCAACTCGACGAGCTGGCCGCCAAGATCGGATTGGATCCGGCTGAAATTCGCCGCCGCAACCTGCTGCAACCGCCCTGCATCACGGTCAACGGACTGCGCGTTCAGAGTTACGGGTTGCCCGAGTGCATCGAGAAAACCGTCGAGCGATCCGGCTGGAAGGAGCGCAAGGGCAAACTGCCTAAGGGACGCGGCCTCGGCATCGCCTGCAGCCATTACGTCAGCGGCGCCGCCAATTCGATCATTCGCTCCGACATGCCGCACTCGACTGTCAATATCAAGATTGATCGCGATGGTGGCGTGGTCGTCTACACCGGCGCGTCGGAAATCGGGCAAGGTTCCGACACGATGACCGCGCAGATCGCCGCGGAAACCCTCGGCTGCTCGCTGTCTCGCGTGCGTGTGGTTGCCGCCGACACAGACCTGACTCCGATTGACATCGGCTCATACTCCAGTCGCGTCACGTTCATGGCCGGGAACGCGACTATGCGCGCAGCCGAAGAAGTCAAGAAACTAATCGCTGCCGCCGCGGCGAAAAAGATGAGTTGTGCCGTGGATGATCTGCTGTTCCGCGACGACACGGTTTCCAGAAAAAATGGCAATGTGGAGACGAACGTATTCGTCCGGCCCGCCGAGCAGAGTTCGTCCGAGAGAAGCTGGGCGGCAGCGTCCGTTTCCGGCCACGTCGAAGGCCAGATTCTGCGCGGATCCTTGCAGCAGAAGCGCAAAGATGAAGGCCCGAAGGATTCGATGACTTTCGAAGAAGCCGTCGTTGCAGCGATTGACTTTCACGGCGCGCTCACCGGCAGCGGCTCTTACGCACCGCCGCAGGAAGCACGCGGCGGCAAGCACAAGGGCGCGGGTGTCGGGCCATCGCCGGCGTATTCCTACTCGGCGCAGGTAGTCGAAGTGAGTGTTGACGAAGAAACTGGCGAAGTCACCGTGCACAAGGTCTGGGCGGCGCACGATTGCGGACGAGCGCTGAATCCAGTGTCCGTCGAGGGACAGATTATCGGTTCGGTATGGATGGGCATGGGGCAGGCACTCACTGAAGAAATGGTGTGGAAAGACGGCTTGCTGATGAACCCCGGGTTTTTGGAATATCGCAGCCCGTCGTCCGTCGAGTCGCCCGCCGTCGAGCCGATCATCGTCGAGAGCATCGATCCTGAAGGCCCGTTTGGCGCGAAGGAATGCAGCGAAGGCTCGCTCGCCGCAACGATTCCCGCGATCGCCAACGCAATCTACGACGCCGTGGGCGTGCGGCTCCATGAATCGCCATTCACTCCTGAGAGGGTTCTCGCGGCGCTCCGCGCGAAAAAGAATGCGAAGCCATTGAATTTGACAGAAGGTATTGACCCAACCGCGCCCACCTGTTTCCGCGAGCACGGCGGTTCGCTTTGGTTCAAGGGGAAGGGGCCGAAGCGGCACGCGCTTGATCCGTCGCGGCGGGAAGTTCCCGGAGGGAGCGCGAATTGAGCCTGCCGCCGTTCAAAGTCCTGCGACCGCGATCGATCGATGAAGCGATCGGCCATCTGGACAAGCACGCGGCGAATATTCGCGTGCTGGCCGGTGGAACCGATCTGATTCCCTCCATGCGGCAAAGACTCTTCGAGCCAGAATATGTCCTTGACCTCCGCCGAATCCCCCAGCTCCGTGGCATCAAGCAGCGGCCCGACGGCGGCGTCGAAATCGGCGCGTTGACCACGCTGCGTACGATCGAGCGCTCTGAGTTTCTCCGCCGGCATTATCCGGTATTGACGGAAGCGGCTGCTACGGTCGCTTCTCCGGTGCTGCGCAACATGGGAACGATTGGCGGCAACATTTGCCTCGACACGCGTTGCCTCTGGTACAACCAGTCGCTTACGTGGCGCAAGGGCTGCGGATTCTGCATCAAAAAAGACGGCGATCTCTGCCACGTAGCTCCGGGCGGAACCAAGTGCTGGGCGGCGTTCTCGGGCGACACTCCTCCAGCACTGCTCTGCCTGAAGGCCGAAATCGAAATGGCCGGCCCCTCGGGCGTTCGACGCATCGCTCTGCAGGACTTCTACACGGGATTGGGCGATAGCTACCGAAAACTTCAGTCGAATGAACTCGTCACTCGCGTGTTCCTTCCACGAGAAACTGCCAACTACACCGGCGTATACCGCAAGCTGCGCGTGCGCGGATCGATCGACTACCCGCTAGCCGGCGTCGCTGTCGTGATGAAGCGAGCTTCGAACGGGAACGGCGTTGGCCACATCTCCGATGCGCGGATCGGAATCACCGCAGTAAATCCCGCGCCGTTACTTGTGAAGGGCGCAACAGAGCTGCTGGCAGGAAAGGAGCTAAACGACGCTCTCGCGGAGGCTGTAGGCGATCTCGCGGCGAAAACCGCAAAGCCATTGACCACGTCGGCACTGACGCCCGAATACCGCCGCGAGATGATTCGCGTCTTCACCAGGCGTGCGATCCTTGCCGCGGCGTCCAACTAATTCGTCTGGTATTCTTCTCCGGGCCCTTAAGCACTGGCCACGAATGATCACTGACTGCCACATCCACATCCAGCCCATGGAAATGTTCAAGCCCCATGCGCTGGAACTCATGAAGGTGAAGCGTCCGAACTTCGATCAGATTGTCGAATTCTGCCGTTCACCCCGCGCCTTCCTCAAGTTCATGGACGCGAGCGGCATCGACCGCGCCATGCTCATCAATTACGTCGCGCCCGAGGTCATCGGCTTCACCAATGGCGTGAACCAGTTCGTAGCCGACTACGTGAAAGAAGATCCCAAGCGGTTACTCTCCTGCGGAAGTCTGCATCCCCGGCACACTACGAACGTGCTCGCCGATGTGGAGCAGATTCTTCGTCTGGGGATCAGGATGATCAAAATTCATCCGCCGCACCAGTTGCTGTTTCCAAACGAATACCTGAGCGGGGCGAAAGAACTCGAGATCATCTACCGGGCGGCCGAGGCGAACGGCGTGCCGATCATGTTCCACAGCGGCACTTCCATTTTTCCCGGCGCTCGCAACAAATACGGTGACCCGATTTATGTCGATGATGTGGCCGTGGACTTTCCGAAGCTAAGAATTCTGCTGGCCCACGGCGGCCGCCCCTTGTGGATGCACACAGCGTTTTTCCTCGTGCGGCGCCATCCGAATGTCTATCTTGACATCAGCGGCATCCCGCCCAAGACACTGCTCAACTATTTCCCGCGCCTCGAAGAGATCGCGAAAAAGACTTTGTTCGGCACGGATTGGCCGGGGCCCGGCGTGCCCGACATCCGAAAGAATCTCGAGGAATTTCGGGCGCTTCCGTTCAGCGAACACGTGAAGCAGCAGATTCTGAGCAAGACAGCACTGACCATCTGGCCGGCTTGAGTACTTACGCGACGTGTTACTTTGGAGCGGTTGGAAAGTCGGTGCGGTTTAAGGTATAAAACAAGGTTGCATTTCCCGCGTCCCTCCTCGCGCAGTCCGGCAACAAAAATCCTGGGGAACCAAGCGAGAGACCATGTTGAGCGTGACCACGACTCATGCCCCGAAGGGCCTTGAGGGAATTGTTGCTACCACCTCCAAAATTTGCTACATCGATGGCGATGCCGGGGTGCTGGCGTACCGCGGCATCGACATCCATGAATTAGCCGATCATTCCAACTTCGAAGAGACCTGCTATCTGTTGTGGTTCGGGAAGCTGCCTACTCGAAAAGAACTGGCTGATTTACAAGCGCGGCTGGCCGAAGAGCGCAAGCTGAATCCGGCCATCATCGATTTGCTTCGCAACGCACCCCGCTCAGCTTTGCCCATGGACGTGCTGCGCACCGCGGTCTCAGCGCTGTCGTTCTACGATCCGGACGACAAGAAAAACGATCACGAAGCCAACGTTGCCAAGGCCATACGCCTGACTTCGCAGATCGCCATGATTGTGGCCGCCTACGACCGCATCCGCAAAGGACTACCGGTAGTCGAACCCAACCGTTCACTGTCGCATGCCGCGAACTTCTTGCTCCTGTTGAACGGCAAGCGCCCTTCATCCACAGCCGAGCGAGCTCTTGACATCGCGCTCATTCTGCACGCCGATCACGAACTCAATGCTTCCACGTTTGCCGCGCGTGTTACCGCGGCCACGTTATCGGACATGCACTCGGCCATCACTTCGGCCATCGGAACTCTGAAGGGCCCGCTGCACGGCGGAGCCAACGAAGCTGTGTTCCGCATCCTGAAGGCCATCGACGCCGCAGGCGCCGATCCGGTCGGATACGTGAAAGACATGCTGGCGCAGAAGAAGAAGGTGCCCGGCTTCGGCCATCGCGTGTACCACACCGAAGATCCACGCGCCACGCACCTTCGTGTTATGTCGCGCGATCTGGCACATTCCAGCGGACAGGCCAAATGGTTCGAGATGTCGAACAAGATCGAGCAGTTCGTCCAATCTGAAAAGAAACTGAACGCCAATGTGGATTTTTATTCCGCCTCTACCTACCACACGCTCGGCATTGACGTTGATCTGTTCACACCTGTCTTTGCCGTTTCGCGCATCAGCGGCTGGACCGCGCATGTGATCGAACAACTCGACGACAACCGCTTGATCCGTCCGCGCGCGGACTACCTCGGACCCGAATACCCGAATCGTTACGTGCCAATCGACCAGCGGTAAAGGGGGTTGTGTAGGGACAGCCGCCCTTAGCCTGCCCTGGGCGACCCCGAGAAACGAGGGGAGTCGAACGGGTCCGTCCTGTCGAGCGAAGCTCAACCAGCTAGCCAGGCGTTGAGCCCGATCTGCAAAAGGAAATCCCTGCAACAGCGTAAAATAGAAGCGGGTTCTGTATGCGCCGTATCTACCTGGACAATAACGCCACCACCCCTGTTCTGCCTGAGGTGTTCGAGGCCATGTGCCCTTATTTCAAGGAGCATTTCGGCAATGCCTCGTCCATCCACCATCATGGGCAGGAGACGCGCGGGGCAGTCGAGAACGCCCGCGAATCGGTGGCGGCGCTGCTCGGGTGCAACACATCCGAGGTCATTTTCACTAGCGGTGGCACGGAAGCTGACAATCTTGCTGTCTCGGGCCTGCTCGCTGCCGGTGATCATGTCATCACATCGAGCATCGAGCATAGCGCGGTACTGCAGGCCTGCCGGCATCTCGAAGAGACCAGCTGCGAAGTTACGGTCGTTCCCGTGGATGCGCGGAGCCTTGTGGATCCGGATCTGGTGCGTCGTGCCTTGCGCCCGAACACGAAGCTGATCTCGATCATGACGGCGAACAATGAGACCGGAGTTCTGCAACCGGTCGAAGAGATTGGCAGGATTGCCGCCGAGGCTGGAATTTTCTTTCACACCGACGCAGTCCAGGCCGCAGCCAAAGTGCCGATCGATGTGAACCGAATCGGCTGTCATGCTCTCTCGATCTCGGGCCACAAAATTCATGCGCCGCAGGGAGTCGGCGCTCTGTACGTGCGCAAGGGAACTCGCATCCAGCCGATGTTTTACGGCGGCCGCCATGAGCGCTCGCTGCGCGCGGGTACGGAGAATGTTCCCGGGATTGTGGGTTTGGGGAAGGCTGCTGAGTTGGCCAGGCAGTGGCTCGACCGCGGCGACGACAAGAAAATGGCCGCCATGCGCGATCGCCTGCAGCAGGGAATTCTCGCGCGGGTCGGTGACGCCACGGTGAACGGTGACGGCGCCACGCGCGTACCGAACACGACTAACATTCGCTTCGACGCGATTGAAGGCGAGGCGCTCGTGATTGCACTGGACCTCAAGGGATTAGCCGTGTCGACGGGTGCAGCGTGTTCCTCCGGGGCGATTGAGCCGTCGCATGTGCTGATAGCAATGGGTCTCAACAAGGATCA